>CAZUAL010000001.1:0-38199 GCA_964618305.1 uncultured Dongia sp.
TGGTTGGGCAGATCCGGCCTGGTGCGCGGGTAATCGGTCTGCTGCGTCTCCCAGGTGACGATGCCACCCTTGACATAGACCTTCCAGCTGCAGGAACCGGTGCAGTTGACGCCATGCGTCGAGCGCACGATGCGGTCGTGGGCCCAGCGCTGGCGATAGGCATCTTCCCACTGCCGGTCCTCGGTCGTGACCATGCCATGGCCTTGCGAGAAATCCTCCTCGCGCTGCTTGAAGAACATCAACCGGTCGAGAAAATGACTCATGGCGACTGCTCCGGTTCCTAATTGATCAGCACTTGGCTTCGGCGCCGCTGCGCGCGTAGTACCACCAGTTGATCAGCAGATTGATGAAGTAGAAGGCGGCCGCCACATAGAAGAACATGTTGACGGTGCCGAAGAATGAGATCGACTTGCCGATCATCAGCGAGACGAAGAACGGACCGTAGGCGGCAATGGCGCCAGTGAAGCCGATAACGCCGCCGGCCTGACGCGGCGGGAAGATCATCGGCATCTGCTTGAAGGTCGACGCATTGCCGATACCGGCGAAGAAGAAAATGGCCAGCATCGACCAGACGAAATAGGGGAAGGATTCCATCGAGGTCGGGCTGGTAAAGTAGGTGACGGCGATGACGGAGGCGATGAGCCCCACGGCCGAGAGCTGCGTCACTCGCGCGCCGCCCCATTTGTCGGAGAGCGGGCCGGCGACGACGCGCATGACCGAGCCGACCAGCGGACCCCAGAAGGCATAGGCCAGCGGATCAGGTGCCCCTTCAAGCCCACCATAGATCTGCTTGATGAGCAGCGGGAAGGTGGCCGAGAAGCCGGCGAACGAACCGAAGGTCATGATGTAGAGGCTGGTCATGAACCAGGTATGCTTGTTCTTATATATGTCGAGCTGCTCGCCGACATTGGCCCGCACCGGCACCGAGCGCAAAAACAGCCAGGCAAGGATGCCGAACACGACGACAAAGGGCACGTAGATGATGGCGGCGTTCTGTAGCCAGATGTCCTTGACGACTTCGCCCTTGGTGAAGACCTGCGGCGCGCCCGCGAGCGTGCCGAAGAAGGCGAACCCGATGATCCAGGGTGTGACGAACTGCACGACGGAGACGCCGAGATTGCCGATACCGGCCTGGATTGCGAGTGCCGTGCCCTGCAGGCGCTTCGGGAAGAAGAGGCTGGTCGAGGGCATGAAGCTGGAGAAGTTGCCGCCGCCGAGCCCGGCGAAGAAGGCAAAGAGCATCAGCATCCAATAGGGTGTCGTCGGGTCCTGAACCAGATAGACCCAGCCGATGAGCGGCAGCAGGAGGCTCAAGGTCGAGAGCGAGACCACATGCCGCGTGCCGTAGATCGGCGTCAGGAAGGTGTGAATGAGGCGCAACGTGCCGCCGGCAAGACCCGGCATCGCCGTCAGCCAGAACATCTGGTCGACCGAGAGTTGGAAACCGACATTGGGCAGGCGCACGACCAGCGCGCTGATGAGGAACCAGGTGATGAAGGCCATGATCAGGTTGGCTGTCGTGATCCAAAGCGTCGCCCAGGCGCGCTTCTTGCCCTGCTGTTCCCAGAACCCGTTATCTTCCGGCGTCCAGTGCTGCAGCCAGGTTCCGCCCGATTCAGTTTTCATGTTCGAATTGGCAGTCATTGCAGACTCCTAAGGAAAATTCGTGACGATCACTTGGGCGTTGGCCGGCTACCGAGTTCCGGCAGATATTGCGGCTCGCGCAGGGCCGGAATCTGCTTGCGTTCCATGATGCGGATCGCGAAGTGCATCCAGGTCAGCGCGATGGCGACGAGGGCAAAGAGCAGCATGAAGCAGCTGGTCCACACACCCGTGACATCGTTCATGAAGCCGAAAGCGAACGGCAGGATGAAGCCGCCCAACCCGCCGATCATGCCGACAACACCGCCGACCGATCCCACATTGTTCGGGAAATAGACCGGGATGTGCTTGTAGACGGCGGCCTTGCCGAGCGACATGAAGAAGCCCAGCACGAAGGTGAGGATCGTGAAGGGGACGAGGTCGATCGCGAAGCTGAAAGCGATGTCGCCCTTGATGCCGTGCACGACATAATCGGTTGCCGGATAGGAAAGAAAGAAGGTGCAGATGACGCTGACGCTGAACGTCCAGTACATGACCCGGCGGGCGCCGAACTTGTCGGAGAGTACGCCGCCCAGCACGCGGAACAGCGAGCCCGGGATCGAATAGGCGGCACCCAGCATGCCGGCGACGCGGATGTCGAGACCATAAACACCCACATAGTAGCGCGGCAGCCACAGGGCGAGGGCCACGAAGGCACCGAAGACGAAGAAATAGTAGAGCGAGAATCGCCACACCTGCAGCGAGGCAAGCGGCTTCAGTTGTTCGGCAAAGCTCTGGCCCTTGGCCCCCGTGGCACGGCGGGCCCGGAGGGTCGGCTCCTCTTGGGCGAAGACATAGAAGATGATGGCCGTGATCAGGAGGCCGACGGACCAGACCTGCGCCACCATGGTCCAGCCAAAGGCGACCATGACGAAGGGTGCCAGGAACTTGGTAACGGCAGCACCGACATTGCCCATGCCGAAGATGCCGAGCATGGTGCCTTTCTTGGCGGCCGGCGCGAAATCAGCGACATAGGCGATGCCGACGGCAAAGGAGCCACCGGCGATGCCGACACCAAGGGCAGCCAGCAGGAACATCGGATAGGTCGTGGCGTAGGAGAGGAGCCACGTCGCGATCGCCGCGGCGACCATCACGAAGAAGAGGACACGGCGCCCGCCCAATTGCTCGGTCCAGATGCCGAGGACGAGGCGGATGAGCGAGCCCACCAGGATCGGCAGGCCGGCGAGGAATCCGAACTCGGTGTCACTGAGTCCGAGATCCTGCTTAATGCGGACGCCGATGATCGAGAAGATCGTCCAGACGGCAAAGCAGATGGTGAACGCGAAGGTGCTGAGCCCGACGGCGCGCGTCAGTTCGCCAGGGTGGGATTGGACGGATGTCGCGGAACTGGTCAATGGATGCCTCCATCAAGTGTGCCGCCAGATTTGCGGGTCGCCCGCATCGAACCCTTGATGTGAATCAAGGATTCGCCATCCAGTCTTCATTTTTGTGCTGATATTTCAATTAGTTGATCGATATCAACAAGAGGCTTGATGAAGGTCAATTATTGACAGAACATTTGCATGCGGCGTCGACATCAATTGCGCAACCGCCGTCGCTTCCGGCAATTTCCAGGAGCGTGCAGATTGACGAATCGGGTGGCCATGGACTCGTTGCAAGTATCCCCGCTCTTGCGGCTGCCACTTTTCTCCGACCTTTCAGGGGCGGCGCAGGCACGCCTGGAGAAGGCGGCTTTCTTCCAGCAGCAGCCCGCCGGGGCCATCCTGTTCGAACAGGGCGATAACGCGCAGTTTCTGCATGTGATCTTGAGCGGGCGCGTGGCGCTGGTCGGCGAGGCGCCGACGCTCGAGGCCGAGCTCGCCGGACAAGAGCAGGGCGACCACCACCCCGCCGCCGAGAGGGAAGCGATCATCGAGATGTTTTCAGCCGGCGAGGTCGTCACTGCCGCCGCGGTTCTTCTGCAACTCCCCTATATGATGTCGGCACGTGTCCAGGCACCGGCGCGCATCGCCTTTGTACCGGGTGACCTCGTTCGCGAATTCCTCGACACGGAAGCTGCCTTCGCAAAGCAGATGGCCTTGATGCTGGCACGGCATTGGCGATTGCTGTCGCGGCAGCTCAAGGACCAGAAGCTTCGTTCGGGCACGCAGCGCTTGTGCGGCTACCTGCTATCGCTCGTGAGCGGCGCGCAAGAAGGTCCGGTCGAGATTGATCTGCCGATCGACAGGCGGACGCTGGCAAGCTGGCTCGGCATGACCGCCGAGAACCTCTCCCGCTCGCTCGCCCAATTGAAGCCGCTCGGTTTGCATATCAGCGGCAGGCATGCACAGGTCGACGATATAGCCCGCATCCGCGCCTTCTCCCTTGAAGACGATCTGCGCTGAGAGTTCAGCCAGCGAGTGCGACCGGGACGATGGTCGCCAGCGGCGCGCGGCGTTCAGCCGGAAATGCTGATTCCTCCTGCTGGATCTCGCCGCGAATCCACTGGCAGAAGGCAGCGACATTGGCGCGCTTGCCGCGTTCCGGCGGATAGACCAGGAAGTAGGCGAGTTCCACCGGTAGGGCTTCGTCCGAAATGCGCACCAGGCGGCCGCCGGCGATATCTTCCTGCACCAGTGACGCCTTCGCCAACGCCACGCCGAGTCCGCTTGCCGCCGCTTCCAGCACGAAGTTCGACTGGTTGAAGCGCGGCCCGCGCTTCGTATCGATATGGGTGAGCCCGGCGGCCTTCAGCCAACTAGCCCAATCCGGGCTGGTCGGGTCTTGTTCGTCGCTGTCATCATGCAGCAGCGCCGCCTGCGCCAGAATCTGGACCAGATCGCCGCCGCCAAATTGCGCCAGCAGTTTTGGCGCCACGACGGGAAAGACCGATTCCGGCATCAGCAATTCGCTCACCAGCCCCGAATAGCCGCCGCGGCCATAGCGGATGGCAAGGTCGACGCCGTCGCGGCCGAAATCGGCCAGGTCGGGTGTCGCGACGACGCGAACATCGATATCGGGATGCTGGCTGCAGAAGCGGTCGAGCCGCGGCATCAGCCATTTCGTCGCGAAGGACGGTGCCACGGAGACGCTCAGCGTCGATAGCGCGTCGGTTTCCTTGCTGGTGATGAGCGTATCCTGGAGAAGCTGGAAGGCGTTGCTGATGCCGGGCAGGATCGAGCCTGCATAGCCCGTCAGCGCAAGGCCGCGCGGCGTGCGCTCGAAGAGCTTCTGGCCAAGCTCCTGCTCCAGCTGCCGCACCTGCAGGCTGACGGCCGAGGCCGTCACATGCAGTTCATCCGCGGCGCCGACGAAGCTGCCGTGGCGTGCGGCCGCCCAGAACGCTTTCAGCGCGTTGAGCGACGGCAGGCGATGAATCGTCTTCGACATGGCAATACCCTCCGATCCCCATTGCCCAGCGGTCACAGTCTCTGCTTCGGCCCCGTTCCCGGGCCTTGGGGTTGCACCTTTCAGCGCGTCCCGAAATTCCAATACTCCCTAATCTCTATCTGATCAATAGACAATAAAGTTTCCCATGCGCCGGGCTTGAGGATTTCTTGTGCCAAGCGCAAACCGCCAATAATTATGATTTTAGAACAAATGGTTAGATTCAAGACCGCATCCGCACAAACGAAAAAAGCCGGACGGGAAACCCGTCCGGCTGAGGGTGGCTTGGTTCTGGGAGGCCGGATCCGCCGCGGAGGACGGCGGAGCCGGGTACACGGACGACAAGACAAAGGCGCCTCAGAGTTCCGCGCCTGTCGCTTGTCGCGCCGCCCACAATGAAGCGCAGCATCGGCCGCGGCACAAACGAGCCTTCCTTACCGACCTTGAAGTAAATCTCGGTGCGCGCCGAAGGGAGTCCCGTGCAGAGAGATCAGCCGCGCGCCTTGAAACTGTCTGCAAGGGCGATGATGCGCCGAGCGCGTTCCAGCACCGGGCGGTCGATCATGGCGCCGTTCAACTGCACGGCACCACCGTCGCCGGAAAGGTCGATCACCTGCCGCGCCCAGACGAGGCTGTCCTGATCCGGCAGAAAGGCCTTGAGGGCCGGCGCGATCTGGCGCGGATGAATCATCAGCTTGCCGCCGAAGCCCAGCGCAATTGCCCGCTCCGTGTCGATCTGCACTTGATCGCCATCGTCGAGTGCCGTCGTGACCCCGTCGATCGGCGCCGCGAGACCAGCCAGCCGCGAGCGGAAAACGATCTCGCTGCGTGCCGCGAGCATCGGCTCCCAGCTGGGATTGCAGCCGAGATCCATCGCATAATCGAGCGCGCCGAACGCGACGACGCTGACGCCAGATGCGCCCATGATCTCCGGCAGCGACGCCAGACCCACTGCCGTTTCAATGAGCGGAATGACCGGCACGATGCGCTCTAGGCCTTCATGAACGGCCTTGATGTCGACGGCGCCGTTGGTCTTGGGCAGCATGACGGCATTGAAATGCGCGTGGCGCAGCGCGGCGAGGTCATCCTCAAAGCAGGGCGATTCGCAGGCATTGATGCGCACGATCACCGGAACGCCGCGCACATCGTGCTTCGCCAGATTGGCGCGCGCCAATGCCTTGTTGTCCGGAGACACGGCGTCTTCAAGATCCATGATGATGGCGTCGGCACCGCTCTGCGCCGCTTTCGCGAAGCGCTCCGGCCGGTCGCCGGGCACGAAGAGCGGGACGATGGGCGGTTGAAAGCTCGCTACCACTGGACTTCCCCCTGCATATTGATCGGCCAACTATTCTCCGGCCCGCCGCTTCTTTGCGTCCAGCAGGTCGCGTGCGCGCCGGATTCCACGGCGACGACGTCGAAATCCATGCCGCTGGTCAGCTGTGCCATGCCCCGATAGGTGAACTTCTTCGCGCCGGCACCTTTGGCGGCCACTGCCCGGTTGAGCATCAGCGTCGCCTGCAAGGGACCGTGCACGACAAGATTCTCGTACCCTTCCACCCCGGTCGCGGAAGGTTGGTCGTAATGAATCCGGTGGCCGGTGAAGGTGAGCGCCGAATAACGGAACAGCAAGGTCGGCGACGGCGTCACGCACCAGACAGATGCGTGCGCCGGTCGCTCAGGACCGGATTGCGCTGCTGCTTCCGTCTGCTGCGCGGGCGGCTTGCCACGGGGAACTGCAGCTTCGCGGTAGACGATGTTGTGGCGCTCGCGGATCGCGACGCCGCGCGGCGTCATATATTCGTGGTGCACGCCGACAAAGCACAAGGGCCCGGTTCGACCTTGCTTCGCCTCGACGCTGGCAATCGTCGAAACCCGCTTCACCGCATCACCAATGCGGATGGAGCCAAAGAACTCGATCTCGCCACCCGCCCACATGCGGCGGGGCAGCGGCACGGGCGGCAGGAAGCCGCCTTTATGCGGATGCCCATCCGGCCCCAGTTCAGCCATCGGCACCAAGGATGGCGACAGGCACCAGTGAAAGCAGAGCGGCGCGTCGCCGGTTGCGACCGGCGCCAGGAACGGTTCCAGCGTCACGCGATACTCATCGACAAGGCGCTGCGTCACCAGATCGGTCGATTCCACGGACTTGCCGATCCAGCCCGAATAATCCGTTTCAGAGAGCGTCATGCCACGCGTGCCTTTGGATCATTAGAACGATCTCGGCAATTGCAGCACATGTTCCGAGATGTAGGAAAGGATGAGATTGGTGGAAATCGGCGCCACCTGATAAAGGCGCGTCTCGCGGAACTTGCGTTCGACATCATATTCCTCGGCAAAGCCGAAGCCGCCAAAGGTCTGGATACAGGCATTGGCCGCCTCGAACGAGGCATCGGCCGCCAGCATCTTCGCCATGTTCGCCTCGGCGCCGCAATTGGCACCTGCTTCGTAGAGGCGGATGCCTTCGCGCACCATCAGTTCAGCGGCGCGCATATTGGCATAGGCCTTGGCGAGCGGAAACTGCACGCCCTGGTTCTGGCCGATCGGCCGGCCAAACAGCACGCGCTCCTTGGCATAGGCGGTCGCCTTGTCCAGGAACCATTTGGCATCACCTACGCACTCCGCCGCGATCAGCAGCCGCTCGGCATTCATGCCGGATAGGATATAGCGGAAGCCTTTGCCTTCCTCGCCAACCAAATTCTTCGCCGGGATGCGGACATTGTCGAAGAAGACTTCGGTCGTCGAGTGATTCATCATGGTGCGAATCGGGCGGATGGTGAGGCCCGCCTGGCGCGCTTCACGCATGTCCAGGATGAAGACAGAAAGCCCGTCCGTCCGCTTGGCAACCTGATCCTTCGGCGTCGTGCGCGCCAGGAGCAGCATGAGGTCGGAATATTCGGCGCGGCTGGTCCAGATCTTCTGACCGTTGATCACATATTCGTCACCGTCACGCACCGCCGTGGTCCGCAGCGAGCCGGTATCCGTGCCACTCGTCGGCTCGGTGACACCGAAGGCCTGCAGCCGCAATGCGCCAGAGGCAATCTGCGGCAGATAGGTTGCCTTCTGCTCCGCGTTGCCGTGCCGCAAGACCGTGCCCATGATGTACATCTGCGCGTGGCATGTGGCGCCGTTGCAGCCGGCGTGCTGGATCTCTTCAAGAATGGCAGCAGCGGCGGATAGCGGCAGGCCGGCACCACCGAATTCCTCCGGCACCAGGGCAGCCAGGAATCCGGATTCGGTCAGTGCATCGATGAACGCCTGCGGATAGGCACTTTCGCGGTCCAGCTTGCGCCAGTATTCACCCGGGAACTGTTCGCACAGCTTGCGCACCGAAGCCCTGATGTCGGCGTAATTCGCGTCATCCTGCACCACGTCGGAATCCTTCCACCTTTTGATCGTTACTCTTGCCGCCTAGACAACGAGGTCTTCGAGGCGCAGATCGCGCACCGGCCGGTCGTCGAGCAGGGCGAATACAGCATCGATGAAGCGGGATGTCGCCGCGGCGTCGATGCCGGCACCCCGCATCAGCAGCTGCGCCTTCTCGCGCAGATCGTCCGGCGTCACCGGGTTGCCGGGATCGCCCTTGCATTCGCGCCGCATGGCCCGCAGGCGCCGACCGTCAGCCGTTTCGACCGTCACGATCGTGCCCCACGCGTCGGGGTAGCCCGCATCGACCTGCAGATCGACCCCGACCGAAACCTTCCGGCGCAAGCCAGCCATTTCAGAACGCGCAGCACTTTCGAACGAATCCGAGACGACCTTGCCCGTGGCCAGTGCCGCAGCCACGCAATGCTGCAGCGAAAAGCGCGCTCCATAGGGTTCGGTCGGGTCCGGCCGGTCGCAGACGTCGATCGCTGCCTGATAGGTGCCGACCTCGACCTTCGCGATCTCGGCTCCGCCCAATTGGCCATGCAGCTCGATCGCCGCATCAATGGTCGGGTGCGTATGCCGGCAGCAGGGCCACGGCTTGATCGACGTCTCCACCAATTGCCAGGGCGCGCCCGGATCGCGCAGGACAGCCGCCGGATCGGGGTCCGGACAGAGCCCCTTGAAGAAGCCCTTCTCGCCTTCGAGAATGCGCGCCGGGCCGGTGAAGCCTTCCAGCGCCAGCCGCGCCGCCATCAGCCCTGCTTGTGCGCCGCGCGCGGTGTGCAGGTGCTTGCTCATGGCGCCGGCCGAGAGGAATTCCCACAGGCCCGCCGATTGCGTGCCGGCATTGCCGAGCGCCCAGACAGTCTGCGTATCGTTCAATCCGCCGAGGGTTGCTACCGCCATCGCCGAGCCGAAGGGGCCGCAGGTCGCCGTGTTGTGCCAGACGCGGTAATGCTCCTTGCCCACCGCCATGCCGACGCGGGTGCAGGCTTCGTAACCGGCCAGCACGGCGCGAAGGAACTTCTTGCCACCCATGTCGTGAAGATGCGCAAAGGCCCAGGCCGCCGGAATGACGACGCAGCCAGGATGCGTCACCGAGGCGCGGTGGAGATCGTCCATCTCCAGGATGTGCGAGACGCCGCCCACATAGAACGCACTCTTGTCGACATCATCGACCTTGGGCGGCGAGATCTTCGCCAGGATCTTTGCCGGCGCGGTCTGCCGCGCGCCGATGGCGCAGGCGAGCGTGTCCAACACGAAGAGGGCAGCACTTTCCATATCCGATGCCGATATCGGCTTTTGCCGGATGAGGGCGTTGAGGCCTTCGGTGAGGGTCTGCTGCGACATGGAGGAATCCGATCCGCGAGCTTTCAGGAGGCCTGCGCCGAAGCCGGCGCGAATTCATGGCGCAGCTCTTCGTCATGTTCGCCAAGATAAGGCACATGGCCAAGAACGGGCCGCTCGCCGTCGATGATTACAGGCGGGGCCAGCACCTCGATGATACCTGCGGGTGTCGCTACCTGCAGGAAGCTGGCGCTTTCATGCTGCAACAAGTCGCTCATCGTCGAGACCATGCCAAAGGCGATCTTGGCATTGTTGAGATCGCGCGTCACCTCCTCGGCCGAGCGTTCGCTGAGGATCTTCTGCACGCAGTCATCAACTGCGGAGCGGTTGCGCACGCGCTTCACATTGGTGTCGAAGCGTTCGTCGACGGCGAGGGATGGATCGCGCAGAACATCGTTGCACAGGATCTGCCATTCACGTTCGCTCTGCACGGCGATGAGGATGGAACCGTCCTTGAGCTGAAAGCTGCCATAGGGGGCGATCGAAGGATGCGCCAGTCCAAGTCGCGACGGCTCGCGCCCGCCATAGCGGCGGGTGAGATAGGGCACGTTCATGTAGTCGGCGATGGTGTCGAACAGCGAGACCTGGAGATGCGATCCCTCGCCCGTTCGGTCACGCCGGATAATCGCCTCGAGGATGGCGCCATAGGCGGCCTGACCCGTCGTGATATCGCAGATCGAGATGCCGACACGGCTGGGGCCGGAAAGGTCGGTACCGGTGATGTGCGCGAGGCCAACTTCCGCCTGGATCAGCAGGTCATAGGCCTTGCGGTAGTAGCTCGGTGTTCCGGGCGCATAGCCGCTGACGTCGCAGACGATGAGGCGCGGAAAACGCTTGCGCAGATCCTTGCTGCCGAGCCCGAGCCGGTCGGTGGCTCCGGGTGCGAGATTCTGGATGAACACATCGGCCTTCGCGACCATGGCTTCCACCAGGGCGCGGTCCGACGGCTTGTTGAGATCGACGCGGCAGGATTCCTTGCCGCGGTTCATCCACACGAAATACGAGGACTGACCCAAGGCGAAATCATCATAGCCGCGGGCGAAGTCGCCTTCGGGCCGCTCCAGCTTGATGACGCGCGCGCCGGCATCGGCGAGACGCGAGGTGGCGATGGGTGCCGCGACCGCTTGTTCGAGCGCTACGACGAGGACATCTTTGAGTGCGTGGGCCATTTCAGATCCGCAATTTTATCGCTTCTGAAACTCGCCGATCCCACCTTTAAGTCAAATAGGTTTTCGCGATAAAACATATATGGAAAGGTTCCATCCGCGTTGCCGCCCGCGTTGCCGCAATGCGATAGGCGAAACGTCAGATGAGATATCTGAACTGCCGCGTTCAGAGATAGAGCGATGGCCGGTTGCTTTCCTCGGCCAGGCTTGCCGCCCACACCCCGTCTTCGACCAGCGAACGAAGCGTGTCCCAGGCCAATTGCCCGATGGCGCGCACGGCGGCCGGCAGGGGTCGCTCGGTCGAATAGGCCAAATAGACGCGGCGCGTCAGCTGCGGCGCGGTGAGCGGCCAGCTGATGACGGCGCCGTCCTTTTCCTCACGCGCGATTGCGGTGCGGGGGAGGATGCCATAGCCGCGCCCATGCTCCACGAGGCGCTTGATCTGGCCATAGGAATCGATCTCGATCGCCGGCCAGATCGGCGCATTGACGGAAAGGGCTGCTTCCTCGATGAGGTCCCGGAGGCCGTGGGTCGGACCGGGCAGAATGAGATCGAGCTTAGCTGCTTCGCTGAGCGTCACCGGCTGGCCCTTGGGCACGGCGCAGCCCGTCAGGTGCGGGGCGCCGAACAGGCAGAGTTCCTCGGTCAGCACATGATGCACCGCAAGGCCGCTCGGGTTGGCGGCGCTGTAGATCATGGCAAGGTCGAGCTCGCCGCGCCGCAGCCAATCTAGGATATAGCCGCTCATCGCCTCGGCGATGCGGATGCGGACGGTCGGATAGCGCGATTGCGCAGCCTCGATGAGCGGTACGCTGAGGAGTTCACTCACCGTGCCGGGAATGCCGAAGCGGACTTCGCCGACCGGCGAGCTTTTTTCGCCCCGCACCGTGTCGCGCAACTCGCTGAACTCGGTGAGGATCGTCTTCGCTCGCTGCAGCAGCCGCTCGCCCGCCTCGGTCGGCAGCACGCCGCGCGTGCCGCGATGCAGGAGCGTGATGCCCAGCTCTTCTTCCATGTGCCTGAGATGCTGGCTCAGGGCCGGCTGCGCCACCCGCAATTGGTTGGCCGCCTTGGAAAAGGATCCGTGCTCGACGATCGCCACGAAATAGCGAAGCTGGCGCAAATCCATTCAAATCCCCCGGCCAATCCGCTTCATATCGCGGCGCAACAAGAACCATCGGCTTCTTATCCGCGATAATCCGGGCACATGCAAGCGTGCCCGGCCGGGCCTGATTTTTCAGCGCAGAACGAAGGGATTGGCCTGTTCCGCGCCGTAATCGATCCACACCGCTTTGGTCTCGAGATATTCGTGAATGGCCTCCTGCCCGCTCTCGCGCCCCTGGCCCGAAGCCTTGAAGCCGCCGAAGGGCGACATGTAGCTCACGGTCCGGTAGCAATTCGTCCAGATCATGCCCGCGCGCAGCTTCTTCACCGCAATGAACATGCGCTTCTGATCCTGTGTCCAGACACCGGCCGCGAGCCCGTAAGGCGTGTCGTTGGCAAGCTTCCAGGCTTCCTCTTCCTCACGGAACTTCATGATCGAGAGAACTGGACCGAAGACTTCGGTCTTGGCGATCGCCATGTCGGCGGTGACGCCGGTGAAGACCGTGGGCTCGATAAACCAGCCGTCGCCACATTCGGTGCGTGTCGCCCTGCCGCCGCCCATGATGCAATTGGCACCACCCGAGCGCGCCATCTCGATGCAATCGAGGATGCGCTGGAATTGCGGCGGCGTCGTCACCGGGCCGACCTGTGTTGCGGGATCGAGCGGATCGCCCATGCGCGCGGTCGAGGCGAGCTTCTTGAACTCCTCGACGAAGCGATCATGAATCGATTCATGGACGATGACGCGCGAACCTGCGATGCAGGTCTGCCCCGAGGCCGCGAAGATGCCGGAGACGACACCGCGCACGGCGCTTTCCAGCTTCGCGTCGGGGAAGATCACCTGCGCCGACTTGCCGCCAAGCTCTAGCGTCAGCCGCTTGAACGTGTCGGCCGCGCTCTTGGCAATGGCGCGGCCGGAACCTTCGCCACCGGTGAAGGCGATCTTGTCGATACCGGGATGCGATACCAGCGCCGATCCCACTTCCGGACCGAAGCCGGTCACCACGTTGATGACACCCGGCGGAATCCCCGCCTCGTCGACGAGGCGCATCAGCTCAAGGGTCGAGGCCGAGGTGAATTCCGACGGCTTGATCACAATGGTGCAGCCGGCCGCCAAGGCCGGCGCCATCTTCCAGGTGAGCAGCAGCAGCGGCGAATTCCACGGCGTGATCGCCGCCACGACCCCCACGGGCTCGTGCCGCGTATAGGTAAACATGTCGGGCTTGTCGATCGGCAAGACGGCGCCTTCGATCTTGTCGGCGAGCCCGCCGAAATAATAGAACCATTGCGGGATATAGCCGCACTGGCCGCGCATCTCAGCCCAGAGCTTGCCGTTGTCGCGCACTTCGGTGAAGGCGAGATGATCAGCTTCCCGCGCGATGAGATCGCCGAGGCGCCGCAGCAAGGCGCCGCGCTGCGTCGGATGCATCGTCGCCCAGGGACCGGTCTCAAGCGCCGCGCGCGCCGCCGTCACGGCGCGGTCGACATCGGCCGCGTCACAACGCGGGATGCGCGCCCACGTCTTGGCCGTGAACGGATCCTGACTCTCAAACGTGGCCCCGGATGCTGCGGCACGCCACTTGCCATCGATGAAAACCTGATAGTCGCGGATCTCTTGATCTCGTTGCCGCATGTCTTAATCCTTGAATTCAATAACCTGGCGGATTGCTTCGCCGCGATGCAGGCGATCGAACCCTTCATTGATCTCGTCGAGCGCAATCTTGTGCGTCATCAGCTTCTCAACCGGCAGCCGCCCGCGGCGATGGAGACCCAGGAAGCGCGGTATGTCGCGCTGCGGCACGCCGGACCCAAGATAGGAACCGCGCAGCGTCCGCTCCTCGGCAACCAAGGACAGCGGCGAGATGTTGAGCACCGCCTTTGGATTGGGGAGTCCCGCCGTGATCGTCGTGCCGCCGCGCCGCGTCATCGCATAGGCGCCTTCAAGCGCACGGGCGGAGCCTGCGAATTCCAACGCCGCATCGACGCCGCCCGATGTCGCCTCCTTCACCTTGGCGACGAGGTCGGGATCGGTCGCGAGGAAGGCATGCGTCGCACCGAGATCCCGCGCGAGTCCGAGCTTCGATTCCAGCGTGTCAATGGCGACAATGGTTTCCGCCCCCGCTGCCACGGCGCCGAGGATCGCCGCCAGTCCGACGCCGCCCAAGCCCACGACCGCCGTGCGGCTGCCGGGTTGTACCGCGCCCATGTTGAAAACGGCACCGGCGCCGGTCAGCACCGCGCAGCCCATCAGCGCCGCGACATCGAGCGACAGTTCGCGGTCGATCTTGACCAGCGAGCGGCGCGAGATCACGGCATGGGTGGCATATGAGGCAACACCGGTCATGTGATGCACCGGCTGGCCGTTGCGGCTGAGCCGCGTGCCGCCGGCCAGCATTTCGCCCTTGCCGTTCGATGCCGCACCCGGCTCGCACAATGCCGGGCGTCCGGTCCCGCACGGCCCGCAATGGCCGCAGGACGGCACGAATACGAAGACGACATGGTCGCCGGGCTGTAGATCGGTGACGCCCTCTCCCACCTTCTCGACCACGCCGGCACCTTCATGCCCCAGCACCATCGGCACCGGGCGCGGCCGGTCGCCATTGATGACGGAAAGATCGGAATGGCAGAGACCGGCGGCGGCGATTTTCACCAGCACTTCGCCGGAAGCCGGCGGCGCCAGGTCGATTTCCCCCACCGTCAGCGGGCGCGATTGGGCATAAGGCCCCGGGCGGCCGATCTCTTCCAGGACGGCGGCTCTGATTTTCATGATGCTCTTCTCCTTCACGGCCGCGTCAATGAACAGCCGCGTACATGATCTTCTCTTCGGTCGCTTCTTCAATGCTGAATTCCTCGACAATGCGACCCTGCCGCGCGACCAGGACCCGGTCGGCGAGGTTCATAACCTCCGGCAGATAGGATGAAATAACAACGACGGCGAGGCCCGCTTCGGCCAGCTCATTGATTGCCGCATGGATTTCGGCAATAGCACCCACGTCGACGCCGCGCGTCGGTTCGTCGAAGATGATGAGCTTGGGCTTCTGCACCAGCGCCTTGGCGATGACCACCTTCTGCTGGTTGCCGCCGGAAAGCTCGATCACCTTGGCACTGCCGTCGATGGCGCGCACGTTGAGCTGCTTGGTCCATTGCTTCGACAGATTCATCATCTCGCCATAGGAGATGACCGGCGCCTGATTGAGATCGGCGCCAAGAAGGCCGAGATAGATGTTCTCGGCGATCGACTTGGTTTCGAAGAAGCCTTCCAGTTTCCGGTCCTCGGTGACGTAGACGATGCCGTCTTTCACCGCCGGGCGCGGCGTGCTATAGCGCTTGGACTGGCCCTCCAACCGGATTTCGCCACCATGCAGGAAATCGCGCTTCACCACGCCGGAGATGATCTTGGCCGTCTCCGTGCGCCCTGACCCGATCAGGCCGAAAATGCCCGTGACCTGCCCCGAGTAGATCGAGAAGGACGTGTTGCGCACCATGCGGCCCATGGAGAGGTTCTGCACGGACAGAACCTTCTTGCCATAGGGGCGGGCCTTGCGCGCACCCTTGGTATAGATTTCCTCGGTCAGCGTGCGGCCGACCATGTGGCCAATGATCTTGTCGCGGTCGAAGGCGCTGGCATCGTCGGTAATGACATGCTTGCCGTCGCGCAGGATCGTGATTCGGTCCGAGATCGCCAGCGCCTCTTCAAGCGCGTGGCTGATGAAGATGATGGAGACGCCATCCGTCTTCAGGCGGTTCACCAGTTCGAAGAAATGGTGCTTTTCCTCCGGCGTCAATGTCGCCGTCGGCTCGTCGAAGATGATGATCCGCGCCTTGTGGTGGACGGCGCGGGCGATTTCCACCATCTGCTTCTGCGCCGCCCCCAGCTGGCTCACATACATGGTCGGGTCGACGTTGAAATTGAGCGACTGCAGGAATTGCTGGGCCGCGATATAGATGCCGCGCAGGCGATTGAGGAACTTCTCGTTGCCGAGATAGATGTTCTGCGCCACCGTGAGTGATGGAACCAGCGAGGTTTCCTGGAACACCATCGCGATCCCATTGTGGAGCGCGTCGGCGGGCCGGGCGAAGGCGAGCTTGGCGCCCTTGAACAGTACCTCGCCATGCGTCGGCGCATGGACACCGGCGATGATCTTGGTCAGCGTCGACTTGCCGGCGCCGTTCTCACCAAGCAAGGCGTGGATCTCGCCCGGCATCAGCGTAAAATTGACATCGCTCAGGGCCGGAACGCCATGGAACTCCTTGGTGACGCCGCGCAATTCGATGATCGGCTGCGCGGCCATCGTCGCGCTGACCGGGCTCAACTGGTTCATGCGGACCTCCCTTGCGCCAGCGCGATCTTCAGCACTTCGTCGCCGCCTTTCGACGTCGCCCAGAGCACGCCGCCCGCTTCGACGACGCTGGTGATGCCGTGCCGGCGCCCGCCGGCGCGGGAATGAAAGCTCCGGATGGGCGTGAAGCCCTGGTCGAGTTCGACCACCAGCCCATAGGAGCGGGTCGGCGCCCATGGCTTCAGGATGCCCATCTGCTTCAGCGCACCGCCCTGCATCGGCTCCAGGAACGAATAGCCCGATTTCAGGGCCGGGGCGATCCAGAATTCCGGATCGACCTCCGCCATCATCGCGCGGCGATAGGCAGGCTCGCGCAGCACCAGTTCAAGGAGCGGCCCGCGTGGCGCGAAGATCGCCAGCCAATAACCGCCCGACGAAGAAGGGGCGATACGGGCCGGATACCCCGGCAGATCTTCCATGAGTTGCGAGATGCGCCCTCCATTGTCGACGCGGACCAGATGCTTGGCCCAGGCTTCGCTGACGATGACGCCGTCGCCCGTCGGTAAAATGCCTTTCGGAAGGCCGAGCTTGCCGGCGACGAGCTTGAGGCTGCCGCTGCCGATGTCGTAACGGAACACTTGGCCCGCGCGCCGCTTTTCCAGGAAGTCGCGCGACCAGTCGGCGTAAGAATTGACGGTCGAGCCGACAGCGATCCAGAGCGTGCCCTCGCCCTCGAAGGCCAGGGCGGTGACGCAGGCGAGGTCGGCAAGACCTTTCGGCACCGCGCCGTCGATGGCGATACCACCGCCGACCGACGCCACAGCCATCCGCCCGGCTTGCGAGGTCGCCAGCGCGGTGATTTCGCCCGCTGCCTCCCCCACTGGGCCAGCTTCGGCGACGATGCGATTGCCTTCCGACCAGAGCACGCGCCCGTCCTTCAGGGCTAGGCAATCCGGGGCTGCCGCGCGGATACCCGGCGGCAATTCCTCCAGCCGGTTGTTGGGCTTCAAGGCACCATCGAGCGGCGGGACCGTGAGTGCCGCCGAACCCCGGCCGAGCAGCCGGTCAGAGAAGCTCTTCAATGCGCCGATCATGCCTTGCCTCCCCAATAGTCACACCAGGCCGACCAGTTGGGATCGGCATCGGGAAGCCGGATGCGGCCGATACGATTGTTGGTGATGCCGCCCAGATAGAGCCAGCCCTTGTGCTCGCGCATCGAGGTGATCATCGGATGGTTCTTGGCACCCTGGTCCCACAGCGATTCCAGCACCTCGCCCGCATCGTTGAAGCGGATGACGCAGCCGATATTGAGGTTCGGATAGAGCCACTGGTCGGGGGCGATGCGCCGCGACATGCGGCGGCGGAAGCCCGGCATGCGCAGAGCGACGTCAAGCGCCGGCGAGCGCATGCCCATGATCGCGCACCAATAAGTGCCGTCGGAGGCGCGGTTGATATTGTCGGGATAGCCGGGCAGGCGATCGACGACGATCTCGACCTGGCCCGCCTTCGGGCCGCTGATCCAGAAGCGCTTGATGCGGCAGGCCCAGCTTTCGGCAAACAGGATCGACTGCCCGTCGCGCGCAGTGCAGACGCCGTT
The DNA here is from genome assembly GCA_964618305.1 of uncultured Dongia sp. GTDB lineage: Bacteria > Pseudomonadota > Alphaproteobacteria > Dongiales > Dongiaceae > Dongia. Next base: position 17,829 of record CAZUAL010000001.1, read on the forward strand.
GGGGAAGATGAGCTTGCGCACTTCGGTGCGCGTCTTGCCCGTTGCCGGATCGTAGCTGATGATGCGACCGTTGCCGCGGCTCTCCAGCGCGTCGACCGGCCAATCGTGCATCTCGTAGCGGATGGTCGCCTCGGAGAAATAGATCTTGCCGTTAGGCGCAATGTCGCAATCGTCGGCAAGGCGCAGCCGGCTATCGTCGACGACCGAGAAGGTCGAGCGGTTCGTCTCGTCGGTGAGCATCGTCACCTTGCCGTCGCGCGATACCTGATAGAGCCCCATGCCGCCGACGCAGACGATGAGGTTGCGGTCCTTGTCGAAGCTCATCCCTAAGGGCGAGCCGCCGATATGGGCGAAGATCTCGTGCCGCTTATAATCGGGCGGGAAGAAGCGCACGATGTCGCCGTGCCGCGTGCCGCAATAGAGCACATCGTCTTCGTCGAGGATCACATCCTCGGGGCTTTCGACCTCGCCGAGGCCGATGATCTCGACGCCGGCCAGCCGGTCATTGAGGGCGAAGGCACCTTCCGCCGTCGAGCGCGGCTTCGGCATCTCGATGAGGGTCGGCGAGACATAGACCTTGTTAAGGAGCTTGTCGCGGTTCTTGTTCCAGCGCACGTCGACGAAGACGGCGAAGATCAGCAGCAGGCCCAGCACCATCGGGCCGGAGCCGGAATTGAGGCCGAGGCGCAGGATGCCGTTGGTCATCACCAGCACGATGACGGCGCCGATCAGCGCCTTGACGATCGAGCCGCGCCCGCCACCTAGCGAGTTGCCGCCAAGGACGGCGGCGGTCAGCGCCATGATCTCCATGCCCATGCCGGTATCCGAACCGGCACCGGAAAGCCTTGCCGCATAGAGCAGCCCGGCCAGGCCGCACAGCATGCCGGAGATCGTATAGGCCGAACAGATGATGCCGCTCACCGGCAGGCCGATATTGTGCGCCGAACGGCGCGATCCGCCGATCGCCATGGCTCGCCAGCCGGGCCGCGAGCGGGTGATGAGGATGTGACCCACCAGAGCCACGACAATGAGGATGAAGAAGGAGAAGGGCAGACCGAGCACGTTGCCCATGCCGATCCGGTCCCAGGCGGCGCTGTCGACGAAACTCAGCGACATGGCCTGGGCATATTTCAGCAGCAGCATGTCGACGATGGCGCGGACGATGATCAACGTCACCAGCGTCGTCATGAAGGCGCGGAGCCGCAGATAGCCGATGAGGACGCCGTTGATGAAGCCGACCGTGCCGCAGATCAGGATGACGGTCGGAATGGTCGCCCAGACCGGCCAGCCGGCGAGGTTGAGGAGCGCCAGCGCCGTGAAATTCCCGAGCGCGAAGTTCGATCCCACGGAAAGGTCGATGCCGCCGACCACGATCACCGTCATCATGGCGATGCACAGCAGCGCGAACTCGCCGAGCTGCCGCGCTGTGATGGAGAGGTTCCCGGCGGTGAAGAAATTTGGGATGAGCGAGCCGAAGACGATGACGACGGCCACCAGCACCAGGAAGGGAATGGTGTTGTCGATCCACTTCTTCGACAGAATCTCGCCCAGAACATGGTCGGGGATGAAGCGATATCTGAGCTTCGCTAGCGTACCGGCCTGCGCCACGATCGACCTCTTGGAGTTATAATTGCCGGCCGCGGGGCAGTCGGGCCCGCGGCCGGCTTTTGGGGATGCGCCGCCAGGGGGACCGCGCATCTGCATCGGTCATCAGCGCAGGATCTTGGCGTACTCTTCAGGATTGAAGCAGGTGCCGTCCCGCACATCGTCTTTCGTCATGTAGCGATAGGGCGAATAGATCTGCGTCTTGATCGCGCCGCCGCCCTGCTTGTTCTGCAGCGCAACCATGATGGCGGTCCAGGCGTCGCGGCCCATGCCGACGGCATCGTAATTGTAGACCGCCGAGAAGGTGCCATCCTTCAGCTTGTCGCACATCGATTGCGCGCCGCCGCCCGAGGTGATGAAGAACACCTTGTCGGAAAGGCCGGCCTGCTGGATGGCGGCGCCGGTGCCCACACCCTGGCCGTCCCACACGTCGATGACGGCGCAGATGTCCGGATGCTGCTGCAGCACGGTTTCAGTGATGGCGCGGGCCTTGGTCGCATCCCAGTCAGCGGCCTGGCTGGAGACGACCTGGATTTCCGGGTGCTCCGCGAAGACCTTGTTGATGCCCTGGACCTGATAGAAGCTGACGCCGCCGGTCAGCACGCCCTGGACGATCGAGACCTTGTGCGAGGTGTTGGTGTCCTTGCCGCAGCGGTCGAGCACCTTCTGGGCGATCTGCTCGCCCATGCCGATGAAGTCCGGCGCCACGACGGCATCGGTCTGCACGGCACCCGCCATGTTGAGCTGGATGACGATGATGCCTTCCGAGTTGGCCTGCTTCATCAGGCGCGCCAGCGACTGCATGTCCGGATTCTGGGTCACGATGACGTCCGGATGCTCGGCGAGCAGTGCCGTGAAGCCCTGCGCCATCGCGTCGGTATTCCAGTTCGGGTCCTGCGACGTGAATTCCATGCCGTAGACTTGCGATTGCTGCTTGACGACGCCGCCCCAGGCCTGGGCCAGGTCGAAGCCGATCGAGATCGGCAGATAGGCGATCTTCTTGCCGCGCATCGCCTCCATCGCCGGGTCACGGAACGGATCGTTGATCTCCTGGGCGATGGCCGCCGTCGACGTGGCTAAGGTCGCGATCGCGGCCGCCACAAGGCCGAATTTACGCAGTGCTTTCATGTCGTTCTCCCTGACAAATTTGTTTCTGCTAAGGCGTGAGATAAGGCGCTTCGTCAGATGTCGCCCTGTTGACCCGTTTGTTCGTCACGGGGGTTGAGGATGCTGTCGGCCACGATGGCGAACAGCAGGATGAGGCTCTTGATGACGTTCTGCAGCGTGTACTGGATATCGAGAATGGTCATGCCGTTCATCAGCACGCCGATGAGCAAGGTGCCGACCACCACGTTGCGCACGTTGCCGCGCCCGCCGGAAAGACCGACGCCACCAAGGACCACGACCAGGATCACGTCATAGATCATGTTGGAATTGACGACGCGCGTGTTCATCGCCGCGACCGAGGTCGCCGTGATGATGCCGGCGATGAAGGAAATGGCCCCCGAGATGACATATTGCGCGACCAGCATCGGCCGGACCGGCAGGCCCGAGATGCGCGCGGCCAGGCTGTTGTCGCCGATCGCATAGATAAAGCGCCCGGGCTTGGTGAAGCGCAGGAAGCTCCAGAAGGCCATGGCGACGACAAAGGCGACGATGACGGGGACCGGAATGCCGAGGAGATAACCCTGCCCCAGCTCCTTGATCCAGCCGATATCGTTCGGCATGTAGACGACGTCGGTGCCGGTGATGAGATGGGCGCGGCCGAAACCGTAGATGAAGGTGCCCATGGCGAGCGTCGTGAAGAGCGGCGGGATGTCGCCATAGGCGATGAGCAGACCGCTGATGAGGCTCATGAGCAGCGCGAGGCCCAGGCCGAGGCTCAGGGCTTCGCCAAGCGAGGTGCCGGTGCCGGCCATCTGCATCGCCCAGGCGACCGAGATCGCCATGTTGGCGACCATCGAAAGATCGATGCCGCGGCCGAGCACCACGACCAGCATGCCGATGCCGAGGATGCCGAGCACCGAAACCGAGCGCAGCAGGGACAGCATGTTTTCGGCGGAGAGAAACTTGGGCAGCACGACCGCGAAGATGGCAAAGAGCACCGCCGTCAGCAGGAGCACGATACGCTCCTGATTGAGATGACGCGAAATGCCCGAGCCCTTCATGCCTCTATCTCCCCTGCCCGGCGATTCTCGCCGGGTTCGTGCACCGTCTCCGGACGCGAAATGAATCGCGGCTCGGGAATAACAGGCACCTGGATCGTTTTCGACCCGTTTCGTGGCAGGGAAGCTATCAACAGCCCGATGGGCTCGGAATTACTAATTAAATATCCTCGCTATTGTGTTTTGTTATATCGCGCTGCAACTAACGTCCAGGGAATTGCGGCGCAGCCAATTGCCGAAGCCGCCGCTTTTTTGGGCATGTGGCGGCGTTTCCATCCTTGCGCGGGGCATTCCATCTCGGCTTGCTCATTGAATAGGCAGGACTTGAGCGAAATTCATGTGACCATGACCGAGCCACACATCTGACCGTCGTCCAACCTCATTCACGGCACCCGAGCTAGCCGCTGGCCGGCCCGCACCTTACAATGCGACGCCACCTCGCCGAACGCGCCGGCAGGCGGCGTCCTATCGGCCAAGCGCCGTCGCGCTGAGTTGCTCGACGAGGCGCAAATCCTTGGCAGCAGCCTCGATCGTGTTGCGGACCGGAGCGCCCTCGACGATGCTTTTCCAGAAGCCGATCAATTCCCGAATGAAAGACTCTTCATAGCTGGCGCGGTGCTCGGTCATCTGCCAGCTGTTGCCGTTGGAGCGCGACACCGTCAGCCGGGTCGGGAAGTGGTTCAGGTACGGTGATGGGAAGGTCAGCTCATAGACGCAATCGTTGAAATAGAAGGTAACGCGTTCCCGGTAATCCGCCACCTTGTGGACGAAGAGATGCGTCATCTGCCAGATGGCGTCGCAACCTTCGAGCCAGACGCTGCCATGCCCGCCGTCGCCACCGGCAAAGAACGCGGCCCCGATGACCTTTCCGGTCTCAACCTTCAAGGCGTCCAAAACGCCATGCACCACGTTGATGTCGTGTATGTGGCTTGAGCAATAGGAGTTCGTATAGCCCCACATCTCGGCCGGCTTGAGCGGAGCACCAACAGCGCGTCCAACTTGCTCATCACGACGGCGCTTCCCTTCGGCAATGACGTCGGGGGCAATATCGCCGGTCTTCACGAAATCGCCCTGATGCTGATTGAAGGGCCAAGAATCGGGATCCTGCACTTCTACGCTGATCATGCGTAACTGCGAGGCGTCTCCGGGCAGCAGCGACAGCAACATTTCGTAACTTGGGTCAAAGCGCTTCATGTAGCCGACCTGCACCACCTTACGGGCCTTGTCACGCGCCGCAGCGATCTCGGCCGCCTGAGCTGAGGAAAGGCAAAGAGGTTTCTCGCAGAAGACATGCTTGCCGTGCGCCAATGCCGCAAGCGTGATTTCGGCATGATATTGGTCTGGCGCAGCGATCAGGATGGCGTCGATACCCGCATCCAGAAGCTCTTCGTAACCGGCAAAGGTCCTGAAACCGCGCCCTTCCAGTTCGCGTCGCATCTCAGCGGAAGCATCGGCGATGCCGACGATCTCGTACAGCTTCCCCAGGCGCTTGAGATTCGGAATATGCTCCACTTGCCCGATCAGCCCGGCGCCAACCACACCGATTCTGACGCGATTCTTCGTTTCCATTTCCGTTTTCCTCTTTGAGTTGACGATGGCCGGCCAGCTAGTCACGGCGCCGGGCCAAACGGCCGATTTCATGTTCCAGACGCTGCAGGTCCTCGCCACCGGCCATGACGTTGAGAACTTCGTCGCGGCTAATCTCACTGCGCTGATAGGTTCCCTTGCTGCGGCCACGGTTGAGCAAGGTGAAGCGGTCCGCCACGGTGTAGGCGTGATGGATGTTGTGCGAGATGAAGATGACGCCGAGGCCGCGGTTGCGCGCCTGCGCCACATATTTGAGAACCATGGCCGCCTGATGCACGCCAAGTGCCGACGTTGGCTCGTCGAGAATGAGGATGCGCGCACCGAAATGAACCGCCCGGGCGATGGCCAGACATTGCCGCTCGCCGCCGGACAATGTTCCAACCGCCTGGCTCGGATCCCGCACGTCGATGCCGATCTCGGCCAGCTCCTTCACCACGATTTCGTCGGCGAGGCCGACGTTGAACCGCTTGAAGAGCCCCCTTCCCTTCTTCGGTTCCCGTCCCAAGAAGAAGTTGCGCGTGACGCTGAGCAGCGGGATCATCGCCAGATCCTGGTAGACCGTGCCGATGCCCAGATCCAACGCCTGCCGCGGCGAGGCGATTTGCACCGGCATTTCATCGATCAGGTACTCGCCTTTGGTCGGCTGGTGCACCCCGGCCAGGATCTTGATGAGCGTCGATTTGCCGGCGCCGTTGTCGCCAAGCAGGCAGTGCACTTCTCCCGGGTGGACGGCGAAGCTGATGTCCTGCAGGGCGACGACGGTGCCAAACGACTTGTAGACGCTCTTGAGTTCGATCACCGGACTCATGCCCACCGCCCCCCCTCAGCGCTCTTGCGTCGCGCGGCGACGCACAAGATTGTTGAAAAACACTGCCAGCAGCACCATCAGTCCGAGGAACACCTTGAAAAGATCGGAATCGACGCCGGTATAGAGAATGCCAATCTGCACCGTGCCGTAGATCAGCGCGCCGAGCAGTGCGCCGATGGCGGAACCGTAGCCACCGGTGAGCAAGGTACCGCCGATGACGACGGCGATGATTGCGTCGAACTCCTTCTGCGTGCCGCGAAGCGTGTCGGCAGAGCCGACCTCGGTTATTTGCGTCGCCGCAAAGATCACCGCCGAAAGTGCGGTCAAGGTGAAGAGGACGATCTTCACCTGACGTGTCGGCACGCCGACATTGCGCGCGGCCACGTCGTCGCCGCCGACCGCGAAGATCCAGTTGCCGAAGCCGGTCCGGAGCAGAACCCAGGTTGCCGCGCCGGTGAGACCGATCCACCACAGCACGGAGACTGGCAGGCCCTCGACCAGCGGCAGGCCGTTGGCGCGTGCCCCGATCCACCCGGCCCCGGCCATCCATTGGAAGACACTCTGACCGACATGCCCGCCGAAGAGAGAGATTATGAAGCTGTCTGGATCGCTCTCGGTAATCTTGGAAATCTGCGTGTATCCGGCGATATACCGAGTGAGTGATATCGCCAGACCTCGCAGTATCAGCATCGAAGCAAGGGTTACGATGAAGGATGGCAAGCCTGTCTTGACCGTGAGGTATCCATTCGCGGCACCGATCGCACCACACAAGGCGAGCGCGATGACAACGGACACCGACAAGGGCAAACCAAAGGATGTCGTGCCAAGGCCGATCACGATGCCGGCAAAGCCGATCATGGAGCCGATCGAAAGGTCAAACTCGCCGGCGATCATGAGCAGCGTGGCTGCCGTGGCGATGATGCCGATTTCGGCAGATACAGCGAGGATGTTGACCAAGCCGTCGACGCTGAACATGCCGCTCGAATGCGCGACGGAAAAAAAGACGATGTAGATGAGAATGACGCCGGATAGGGCGCCGAGTTCTGGTCTTCTCAGCAGCCGGGCCATCAGTGGCGCCTTGCGGATGCGGCCGCTGTCGCTGCCGATACCTTTGCGCATCCCCGGCGTTGATTCCATGCCGTCGCTCATAGTCGCACCTTCTTGCATCGGCTTGCCGGCCGAAGCCGACAAGCCGAATTGTTCCGTGTTTGGGGAATTGAGCCTTTCGGCGGGGCTAGCGGATGCCCTTCTTGCTCAGCGCCATGATCTTCTCGACATCCGCCGTCGTCACCGGATTGGGCCCGGTATAGATATTGTTGATCGGCAGCACGCCGTACTTGGCGTTCAGCGTCAGCATCACGACCGGCAGATAGCCCATCAGATATTGCTGCGAGTCGAAGGAGAACAGCACCTCGCCCTTGCCGAGGGCCGACAAGGTATCGCCGGAAACGTCGAAATTGCCGATCTTGTATTTCCCGAGCGTGCCGGCGTCGCGCAAGGCAGCGACGATATTGGCGGCCGACGGTGCACCTAAGGCGAGAATGCCGTTCACATCGGGATGCGCTGTCAGATAAGCCTTGATTCGGCTCGCCGTGTCGGTCGGATCCAGGCTGACTTCGACGCGGTCGCCCTTGTCCCCCATCTCTTTCAGGAAGCCGTCACAGGCTGATTCGTTGACCAGATTGCCGACCTCGTGGTTGGCGCAGACAGCCTTGGTGACGCCGTTTTCAAGAAGCTTTTGCGCCGCGCGGCGGCCTTGCTCGTAGTAGCTGGTGGTGCCGACATTGAGTTTGAGGCCAAGCTTCGCCACTTGATCTTCGCCGCTGTCGATGACGATGACAGGAATGCCGGCATCCGCTGCCGCCTTGACCGATTTCTCGAGCGCGGTGGCGTCGGGAATCGAAACGACAAGGCCCTGCACCTTCTGGGTTACGGCAGCGTCGATCATGCGGGCCATCGCGACCATATCGGTGGTTTACGGCGCCTGATAGCTGACCTCCGCGCCCATCAGTTCGGCGGCGTCGTCGACGCCTTTCTTGACTACCCCCCAATAGGCGTCGGACGATTGACCGTGGGTGACAACAGCAATCTTCACGGGCTCGTCGGCCGACACGGGTGAGGTGGCGACGGCCACTCCCAACCCCAATGCAACGACGCTGGCAGCGAGTTTAAGCGGACGCAGGACTCCCATAGCACCCTCCCATCTTGGTTTTGGCGCGGCTGTCCATCAGCCGGCCTCTTGCCTCGGGAACGGAACTCCCCTTCCGCCACCCGATTCATTGGCTGCCTTTCAAACGCCCCGATAGGCGACGTTGCGCAGCAGTTCGACCGATTTCCTGACGCCTTCGAGTGGCTCGATCAGCGAATCCTCGTGCTCGATCGAGAGCACATCGTCATAACCGGCCATGCGGAGCGCGGCGCAGAACTGGCGCCACCATTCCTCGCCGTGACCGAAACCGAGCGTGACGTAATTCCAGCTGCGCGCGCCGACCTCGCTGGCTGGACGGGTGTCCAAGATGCCGTCGACACCGGCCGGGATCGGCTCGACCCGCGTATCCTTGGCGTGCACATAGTAGATGGCCTCGCCCAGCGCGCGCACGGCGGCCAGCGGATCGGCGCCCATCCACATCGGATGGCTGGGGTCGTAATTGGCGCCGACCATCTCGCCGACGGCATTGCGCAGGCGCATCAGCGTTTGCGGGTTGTAGACGGCCTGGGCGCCATGCAGTTCAAGGCAGATGCGGCGGATGCCGCTGTCGCGCGCGGTGGCGACCAGATCCCGCCAGTAAGGGATTACGCACTCCTCCCACTGGTATTTCAGAATCGTCCGGCATTCCGGCGGCCATTCGGTGACGATCCAATTCGGATTGGCATCACCCGGCCCGCCAGGCAGGCCGGACATCATGACGATGCGGTCGATCCCCAGCAGTTTCGCAAGCCGGAAAGTTTTCAGTGTCACCTCGTGCTGGCGGGCACCTTCGACACCGGGAAAGAGAGGATTGCCCGAACAATTCAGCGCTGAGATCGAGAGACCATGATCGGCAATCTTGGCCTGGAACGTACGCCGCGCTTCGGCGCTCTCCAGCAGCCGATCGAGTTCGAGATGCGGCGCGCTCGACCAATTGCCGGTGGCAAACTCCAGGCATTCGACCCCGGTCTCCGCCGCTGCCTGCAACATGGCGTCGAAGCTGTGGTTCGGCAGGCTGTCAGTAAGCATTCCAATCTTCATTTCTTGCGCTTTCATTACCGGCTGCAACAATTCATGAAGAACATTACTTTCATTACTAAAGTCAAACAGAAAATATGTTCCAACTCTATTTTATTTCTTTAATATTCAATGACTTACTATTTGAAAGAGGCGCAGAAATACTTTCGCTGTCGCCATATTTCGACACCGTTTGGACGCAATTACTTTGCCTGAGCAGAGCGCGCTGCTCCGGGGACGAAGGCCCGGCTCGATGCACGCGAAGAAAAAGTTACGGCGGCGGGGAGATGTAGGAAGCGGCGCCGAAATCGTCAGCACAGAGCGGCGCGGCGAGAAGGCTGGGGTGAGCGTCCTGGCACGGCCCGACGCTGTTCCGGAAATCGCGGTGTATTGAGACGTGCCGCAGCGCTGCGCGGCACCGGACAATGCCGGCTACCGAACCATCAGCACATCGAAGGCTGACGTCATGATGCCTCGTCACGCTCATCCAAAGGACCGGATTTGATGCCTCACCGCATCAAATTATCGCTCAACCCCTGGCCGATTGCCAGGGCCATGCCCGGATTGAGCAAGAGGGGATCGTCTCTGCGGCACGAACACAATGGATTGGCGGTGAGGATTTCGCCGGCTGGAAAATCGAGAGCCGCGTCGGCCGGGGCCGGAAGGCTGCGGCGTTGGCGTCCCCAACGGGATTCGAACCCGTGTCTTCACCGTGAAAGGGTGATGTCCTAGGCCCCTAGACGATGGGGACGTCTTAGGCAGGCGGGGGCCTTTTAGCCGCTGGGGCGGCGGATTGCAACGGCGGAAATGACCCTATCTTTCAGCCCTGCCAAAGTGCCCTATGCGCCGGGCGCCCCCATCGGCATAATGCGCCGCCCGGCCCGCGCCGCCGGCCCCTCCCGGGCCGTGGTTCTGGCCAGAATTCCATCAATATTTCAATATCTTAGAGGTCTACATGTCACTGAAGCGTCTGGGCGATCCGTCGGTCATCAGCGATGCCGTCATCCACAACAACATCGTCTATCTGGCCGGCCAGGTGGCAGAAGAGCCGGTTTCGGCCTCGGTCTACGAGCAGACCAAGAACATCCTCGCCCAGATCGACGCCCTCCTGAAGGAAGCCGGCACCGACAAGACCAAGCTCATCAAGACCAATATCTGGCTTTCCGACATCTCGACCTTCCAGGAGATGAACAAGGCCTGGAAGGAATGGGTCGTGAAGGGCGAGGCCCCGGCCCGCGCCACGGTCGAGGCGAAGCTCGCCGACCCGAAATGGAAGGTCGAGATCATGGTGACGGCGGCGATCTAACGCGCCCGCATTTGCTGACTAGACGGGAACCCGGCCGGCACCAGCCCGGCCGGGTTTTCTATTGCCCGCGTTCGCGCCAGGCATCCAGCGCCTGGTAGGTCCAATAGGTGAGCTGCGCCGCCGCCGAACCGAAAATGCCGCCCGCCCAGGGAAGGCCGAAAGGCGCGAAGCGGCGATAGCGGTCGCTCTCGCCGGTGATCGCCTCGGCCATCACGCGCCCCGCGATCGAGCTTGTATTCATGCCGTGGCCACCGAAGGCGGTCGCGTGCCACAGCCCCTCATCGAGGCGGCCGATCTGCGGCATCTGGTGATTGGCATAGGACATGAGCCCGGACCAGGCGAGCTCGACCTTCACCTTTTCGAGCTGCGGATAGGTGCCCACCATCTCGCGCCGGAGATAGGCGGCCAGATCGTGCGGGTCTCGCGTGCGGGTGGTGATGCGCCCGCCCCAGAGAATCCGGTCGCCGTCGACGACGCGGTAATAATCGTTGGCGCGCCGGTCGTCGGCGATCGCCGCCCTGGTGCGGATCGTCCGCTCTAAAAGATCGCCCACCTTCTCCGTCACCAGCACATAAGTGACGATGGGAATGAAGGCACGCGTAAGACGCTTCTCGATGCCGTCGGTATAGCCGCCGCCGCAGAAGACGACATGCTGCGCCGAAATGCGCCCGCCATCCGCCGCGACGATGCGCTTGCCGCCCACCTGCTCGACCGAACGTGCGGGCGTCGCTTCGAAGATCTCGCCGCCCAGGCGCACGATCTCGGCACCGATGCCGCGCACATAGTTCAGCGGATGGAAATGGAAGGAATGATCCTCGTAGAGCCCTTCGTGATAGCGCGGGCTCGCCGCCATCGCCTGCACCTCGTCGCGGCCGAGGAACTGCATCTTCTCGCCGAAGCGCCGCTCCATCTCGTCGCGATGGGCCTTCAAGCCCTCGGCGCCCGGATAGCGCACGACGCGCAGCACGCCCGGCACCATGTCGGCGCGAGGCAGACCCAGCGCCGCGATATTGCCGCGCACGATCTCAACACCTTCCATGGAGAGGCGATAGAGCGCGTCGGCCTCGTCGCGGCCGACATAGCGCTCAATATGGCCAAGCCCCACCGCGAAGCCTGATGTGACGAAGCCGCCATTGCGGCCCGAGGCGCCCCAGCCGATGCGGTTCTGCTCCAAGAGTGCCACTTTGCGCCCGCGCCGCGCCAGCTCGAGCGCCGTTGAAAGGCCGGCAAGCCCACCGCCGATGACGCAGACATCGACCTCGCGCGCGCCGGCCAGGGCCGGATAGCGCGTATCGTCGCCCAGCGAGCGGCGGTAATAGCTGTCGATGTAATCCGCTGCCATCTGCCTCATCCCTCCAGACTGGTGCGCCGCTCCTCGAGCTCCAGCCATTTAAGCTCGGTCGCTTCCAGTTCCTGCTTCTTGGCCGAGAGCAGCGCCGACGCCTTCTCGAACTTCGCCGGATCGCGCGCATAGAGATTGGGATCAGCGAGCGCCGTCTCGATCGTCTTCACCTCGGCCTCCAGCGTGGTCATGCGGTCCGCCGCCTGGTCGAGCGCGCGCTGATCCTTCGACGACCAGCGCTCGGCCTCGCTCTTCACAACAGGTTTCGCCGCCACTGCCTTGGGCTTCAGCGCCTCGGCATGGCGCTCCGCCAGTTTGCGCTGGTCGAGGTAATCGGAATAGCCGCCCGGATATTCGTCGACCACACCGTCGCCCTCGACCGCGATGATCGAGGTCGCCAGCCGGTCGAGGAAGTCGCGGTCATGGGAGACGACGATCACCGTCCCGTCAAAGTCGCCAAGGACCTCCTGGAGGAGGTCCAACGTATCCATGTCGAGATCGTTGGTCGGCTCGTCGAGGATGATGAGGTTGGCTGGCTGCGCGAAAAGCTTGGCAAGCAGCAGCCGCGCCCGTTCGCCGCCGGAGAGGGCACGGACTGGCATGGTCGCCTGCTTCTCGTCGAAGAGGAAATCGCGCAGGTAAGCCACCACATGGCGCGATCGTCCCTGCGCGATGATGGAATCGCCGCCACCCGGCGCCAGCGTCTGCCACAAGGTCTTGTCGAGATCGAAACTCTCGCGCTTCTGGTCGAGATAGAGCTGCGTCACATTAGTGCCGAGGCGGATGGCGCCGGCATCGGGCGCCAGATCGCCGGTCAGCATCTTGATGAGGGTCGTCTTGCCAGCGCCGTTGGGGCCGATGATGCCGATGCGGTCGCCGCGCAGGATGCGGGTCGAGAAATCCTTGGCGATGACGCGCTCACTGCCGTCGGCGCGCGTGAAGTTCTTGCTGATCTTCTCCGCTTCGATCACCAATTGCCCGCCTTGCACCGCCTCGCCGAGTTCGAGCTTGGCGCGGCCGATCGCTCGCAGCGCCTCGGCGCGTTGCTTGCGGAGCGCCATCAGGCCGCGGCGGCGCCCTTCATTGCGCGCACGTCTGGCGGTGACGCCGCGCGCCAGCCAATATTCTTCCTGCTCGATGCGCTTCTCCAGGCGCCGCGCCTCGGCCGCTTCCTGGGCGATGATGCCGGCCGACCATTCCTCGAAGCCGGCGAAATTCCCATCCATCTCGAACATGCGCCCGCGATCGAGCCACAGCACGCGCTTCGAAAGCGCGTTGAGGAAGGTGCGGTCATGGCTGATCATCAGGATACCGCCGCCGAACTGCGCCAGCTCCTGTTCCAGCCATTCGATGGTGGGGAGATCGAGATGGTTGGTGGGCTCGTCGAGGAGCAGGATTTCCGGTTCCGCCACCAGCGCCCGCGCCATCGCCGCCCGCCGCCCTTCGCCACCTGAAAGTGTGGCCGTGTCGCGCGCCGGCGCGAGATCGAGGTGATCGAGCACGCGGGCGATCCGGTAATCGTCCGTGTCGGCTCCCGGGAGTCCCGCCGCCACGAATTCGGCGACCGTCCCGCCGCCGGTGAGATCCGGGTTCTGCATCAGATAGCCGATGCGCGTCCCCGGCTGCAGAAAGCGCACCCCGCCGTCGAGTTCGATCGCCCCGGCCAAGGCCTTGAGAATGGTCGATTTTCCGGAGCCGTTGGCGCCGACCAGGGCAACCCGCTCGCCCTTGCCCAGTGTCAGCGTGATGCCGGCAAAAAGCGGCTTCCCGCCGAAAGTGATGGCGGCATCGCGAAGGGCAACGAGCGGTGGGGCGGGCGGCATGAGATCGTGACACTGAAGGGATGGAAAAGGTCCGGCTGACCTACTTGATGCCGCGCTCCTTGGCAATCCTGTCATAGGCCGCATTCAAGGTCGCCACCTTCTCGTTGGCGAGCGCCACGAACTCGGGCGGCAGACCCTGCGCCACCAGCTTGTCGGGATGATTCTCGCGCATCAGGCGCCGCCAGGAAGCCTTGATCTCTTCATCCGTCTGCTCGCGCCGGACACCCAGCACGGTATAGGGATCGGCATGATCCGGCCCCACATTGACCTCGCGCAGGCGGGCGAAATCGGCATCGGAGAAACCGAAGATGCGCGCCACTTCACGGATAAAGGCGATCTCGCTGTCATGCACCTCGCCATCGGCCCGGGCAATGTGGAAGAGCCCGTCGATGAGTTCCTCGAGCACCGGATGGCGCTCCTCGAACATGTTGGCAAGCTGCCGCGCATAGGCGTCGAACCCGGCAACATCGCGCTTGGCGAGATCGAAAACGCGGGCGACGTTGTTCAGCTCCTCCTGCGGAACCTGGAAGACCTGCTTGAAGGCCGCGACCTCGGAACGCGAGACCGTGCCATCGGCCTTCGCCATCTTGGCGCCGAGCGCGATCACGGCGATGGTGAAGGCCACCTCGCGCGTCGCCCGCCGCTCATCCTGCGCCGGCGGCAGCGTATCCTCTTCGAGGGACTTGTCGACCGCATGCCCGGCCAGCGCGCCGATGAGCGCGCCCAGGGGCCCGCCCAGGGTGAAAAACCCCGCCGCCCCGCCGATGATCTTGCCCCAGATGCTCATATGGTCCGGAAAGAGATGGATGTTGCCCTGCCGCGAACCATAGCGGGCCATCGCGATGATTTCTAGCGCCGCCCCCTCTCCCTAACCCTCCCCCACGTAGGGGGGAGGGGACTATAGCCAGTTGGACGCAGCACCCGAGCGAACTCGATCGCGCTCCCTCCCCCCTACGTGGGGGAGGGTTAGGGAGAGGGGGTCGCCTCCGCTAGCTCATCCTCACCCGCGATTGTCCTCGCCCAGAATGAGCGCCGCGCCCTTCTCGCCCACCATCATCGTCGGCGCATTGGTGTTGGCGGACGGGATCGACGGGAAGATCGAGGCGTCGATGATGCGCAGGCCATCGAGCCCATGCACCTTGAGGCGCGGATCGACCACGCTGTCGGCAGCATTGGGTCCCATGCGGCAGGTGCCGCTCGGGTGGAAGATCGAATAGGTCGATTCCTTGATATAGGCGGCAAGCTCCGCTTCCGATCGCGCAAGGTTCCCCGGCTTCGTCTCGCTGCGGATGATGGAGCCGAGCGCCTTGGTGTTGGCGAGCCGCCGCATCAGCATGGCACCTTCCACCGCTTCGGTGAGATCGTCGGGATGCGACAGGAGATTGGGCTGGATCTCCGGCGAGACGCCGAGCTCCGCGCTCTTCAGCCGCAGATAGCCGCGGCTCTTCGGCCGGCAGGGCGAAATGGAAATCGAGAAAGCCGGCGTCGAGCGCACGATGATGAGCTGCTTGCTCTCAGGCCCCACCTTTTCATAGGCCAAGGGACAGAAATAGAGCTGGATGTTCGGCCGCTCGCGCGTGGGCGAGGAGCGCACGAAGCCGCCCGCCTGGTTGAGACTCTGAGACAGAGGACCGCGCCGCTGCAGCGCATAGCGCATGCCGGCGAGGATGCGGCCGCCCCAATTGCCCAGCGACGAATTGAGCGTCGCCACCGTCGCCTCGAAATAATGGTCATAGCAGATGTGATCCATCAGATTCTGCCCGACCGCCGGCAGATCGTGCCGCACCTCGATGCCGAGAGACTTGAGATGCGCCGCCGGGCCGATGCCCGAATGCAGCAGCAGATAGGGCGAGCCGATGGCACCCGCCGCCAGGATCACCTCGCGCTGGGCGCGAATCTCGCGCTCCTGCCCGTCCTGGCGATAGACGATGCCGGCAACGCGCTTGCCCTCGACGATGAGCCGCTTGACCATCGCGTTGGTGATCACTTCCAGATTGCCGCGTTTCAGCGCCGGCCGCAGATAGGCCTTGGCCGAGGAATGGCGCTGGCCGTTCTTGGTGTTGATCTGATAGTGGCCGACACCTTCGACTTCCGCGCCGTTGAGGTCGGCAAGATGCTTGAAGCCCAGTTCCTGCGCCGCCTTGAAGAAATGCGCGCAGACCGGATGCGCGTCGCGGCCGATCTGAGTCACATGGATGGGGCCGCTGCCGCCATGCAGTTCGCTTTCGCCGAACTCATGCGCCTCCATCTGGCGGTAATGAGGCAGCACGTCGCGCCAACCCCAGCCCGGATTGCCGGCCTTCTCCCAATCCTCGTAATCCTCCTTCTGGCCGCGGGCATAGACCATGGCGTTGATCGAGCCGGAACCGCCCAACACCTTGCCGCGCGGATAATAGACGATGCGGTTGCCCAGCGCCGGGATGGGCGCGCTGTCGAACATCCAATTGACCTTGGGGTCGCGATAGGTATGGGCATATCCGATCGGCACGTCGATATCGACGCGGCGGTCGCTGGGGCCCGCCTCGATCAGCAGCACCTTGTGCCGTCCATTCTCCGAAAGGCGCGCGGCCAGCACGCAGCCGGCCGATCCGCCACCGACGATGATGAAGTCTGCCTTGTTGATCTCACTTGCCATGATGTCTCCGTCGGCGCTCGGCCGGCTGTTTGTCGTTCGGTTTCTTGATCTTGGTCGCTGCCACCAACTCCTCCGCCAGTTCCTGGCGCAGCCAGTCGGTGAAGAGCAGGGCCTCGGCGCGCGGGGCCTCGGAATTCTGCGGGGTCAGCAGATAGTGCGATTGTTCATGGGGCAGCAGCACGCCGGGAATGCGCGTCACGCGCCCGTCCCGCTCATAGGCGGCGGCGAAACGCGAGAGGACCAGGGCCGCGCCGTGACCCGCGGCGACGGTCTCAAGCGCCGCGAGGCTCGTATCGACCGACATGCCGGCGCCGCCCTTGGGCAGAATCATGCCGGCTTCCTCGAACAGGCGCAGCCAATCGCTCTCGACGCCCATGATCTGCACCATCTCGGCGCTGCCGATGTCGCGCACCGACTTGATCTTCGATCCCGGCGCCGTCACCAGCACGATGGGATCGTTGGCGAGAAGCTGCGCGCTCGCCCCCGGCCAGTTCCCATAGCCGAAGCGGATATCGATGTCGGTCTTGTCGGCCGGCAGCGCATCGGCCCAGATCGCCGAGAAGAGGCGCAGGCGAATACCCGGATGCGCGTCGGCAAAGCGGCCGAGGCGCGGCATCAGCCACAGGACGGCGAAGGAAACCGGCACGCGGACATTGAGCACCGTCTCGCCTTCCGGCCCGAAGATGCTCAGGGTCGAAATCGAAAGCTCGCTGAAGGCCTGGCGCACCGGCACCAGATAGGCCTTGCCCAGATCGGTCAGCCGCAGGCCCCGGGGCAGGCGCTCGAACAGCGGATAGCCCAGCATCTGCTCCAGCGAACGCATCTGGTGGCTGATCGCGGCCGAGGTCAGGGCCAGTTCCTCGGCGGCGGCGGCAAAAGACCCGCGCCGCGCGGCAGCCTCGAAGGCGCGCAACCAGGCAAGGGGCGGCAGGCGGTAGGTCATCGGCGAGATATCGACAAATAAAGTTTAGCCTTAGGCCGATAATACATCGTTTGATTTGTTAACCTGTCAAGCGCCAAAATGGCCGCACAAGCGCATTCCAACCAGCTCCATAATGGGTGGATCGGCGCCCCGGCCCAGTTCGATAAACACATGAACTCATGCGCTAAAACCGTTGCACATGCCGCCCCCGCCGCCCCACACTGGGGCGTCGAAGCTGGCCCGCGTGCCGGCTGGACCCGGATGACCTTTGGCGGGGCAATCGGTCAACCGGCCCGCAACCGCCCGACTCTCTCAGCCGGACAGCAAATCCCATGAAAATCGCCGGTCTCAAGACCTTCGTCGTCGGCAATCCGCCGCCCTCTTTCGGCGGCCAGTATTTCATTTTCGTCAAGCTCGTGACCGATACCGGGATCGAAGGCTTGGGCGAAGTCTACGGCACCGCCTTCGGGCCGAAGACGATGGTCGCCGCCATCGAGGACATGTATCAGCGTTATGTCGAAGGGATGGACCCCTTCCATATCGAGAAGCTGTGGCGCCTCGCCTACGGCTCCGGCTACACGCTCCGCCCCGATGTCACCGCCATGAGCGTGCTCTCGGCGATGGAATTGGCGCTTTGGGACATCAAGGGCAAGGCCACGGGCAAGCCCGTCTACGAACTCCTCGGCGGCAAGGTGCATGATCGGCTGCGCTCCTACACCTACATCTATCCCGATGTGGCGAAGGGCCAGGATTCATCCATCTACTGGAATGCGGAAGCCTCCGCCGAACGCGCCGCGCATTATGTGAAGATGGGCTTCACTGGCATCAAATTCGATCCGGCCGCCCCCTACTCGCCCTTCGATCCGCGGCAGCCGTCGCTGGAATCGATGGATCTCTGCGAAAAGTTCTGCAAGCTCATCCGCGAGGCCGTCGGCTCGAAGGCCGATCTCCTTTTCGGCACCCACGGCCAGTTCACCACGGCGGGCGCCATCCGTTTCGCGCAGAGGATCGAGAAATATCAGCCGCTCTGGTTCGAGGAACCGACGCCGCCGGAAAAGCCGGAGGAAATGGCGCTGGTGGCGCGCGGTACCAAGATTCCGATCGCGACCGGCGAGCGGCTCGTCACCAAGTACGAATTCGCCCGCGTGCTCGAACAGCGCGCGGCCTCCATCCTGCAGATGCAGGTCGGCCGCGTCGGCGGTCTCCTGGAAGCCAAGAAGATCACCAGCATGGCCGAGGCCTATTACGCCCAGATCGCACCGCATCTCTACGCGGGTCCGGTGATCGGCATGGCGAACGTGCATCTCGCGACGGCGAGCCCCAACTTCCTCATTCTCGAAAGCATCGAGACCTGGGGCGGCTTCCACGCCAAGATCCTGAAGAAGAAGGTGCAGTGGGAAGACGGCTACGTCATCCCGCCGACCGAACCGGGACTGGGGATCGAATTCGACGAGAAGGTTGCCGAGGCACATCCTTACACAGGCAAGAACCTGCATTTGGAAATGACCAACCGGGTGATCCAGTAGATGCCTAACTGAATTTGTCATCACCCGCGAAGGCGGGGGATCCACGAGTTTGCTGACGACTGAAAAAATGGAACGCGTGGATGCCCCGGCTAAGCCGGGGCATGACAGCGAGAAAACGATCGTAGAGGGAGGAACCACATGCGTTACGGTTTTATTGGTCTCGGCCATATCGGCCGGCATCTGGCGTCGAGTCTGCAGCGCGGTGGTTTTCCCCTGATCGTCCACGATATCCGCAAGGAAGCGGCCCAGCCCCTGCTCGACCTCGGCGCCACTTGGGCAGAATGCCCACGCAGCCTGGCCGGACAGGTCGATACCGTCATCACCTGCTTGCCCTCGCCGTCGGCGACCCAGCATGTGCTGGCCGACAAGGACGGCATCCTCGGCGGCCTCGCCGAGGGCGGGCATTGGATCGAGATGGGGACGCTGGGGCGTGACGAGATCCTGCGTTTTGCCGAGATGGCCAAGCAGCACGGCATCCGCACCATGGAATCGCCGATTACCGGCGGCATTCACCTTGCCGCGAGCGGCGACGTGACGGTGCTGGCGGGCGGCGACAAGGACCTCTTCGAGACGCACCAGCCGGCCCTGGCCAAGATGGGCCGCAAGATCTTCCACATGGGGCCGCTGGGCTCCGCCGCCATCATCAAGGTCATCACCAATATGCTGGCCTTCATCCATCTGAAGGCGGTCGGCGAAGCCTTGATGCTCGCCAAGCGTGGTGGGCTCGATCTGGCGCAGGCCTATCACGCGATCGCCGCCTCGTCGGGCAATTCCTTCGTGCACGAGACCGAGGGCCAGCTCATCCTGAACGGCTCCTACGACATCGGCTTCTCGATGGATCTCGCGCTGAAGGATCTAGGCTTCGCCCTCACTTTCGGGCGCGAGTTCGGCGTGCCGCTGGAACTGGCCTCGATCACCAACCAGACCTATGTGCTGGCCAAGGCCGCCTATGGTGGCCAGGCGGAATCGCCGATGATCGCCAAGCTGCTCGAAGACATGCTGAAGACCGATCTCCGCGCGCCCGGCTTCCCGGCGAAGCTGCTCTAGGCCAGTGTCGGCTCTCTGGGATAGATGAGCCGTGGATCGGTTCGCGCTTTCGGCGGGGCAACCGCACATGAAGGCCATCGTGACCATTGGGCCCGGCGGATACGACAAGCTTGTCTATCGCGATGTACCCATCCCGATCCCAGCGGCGGGCGAGGCATTGGTCCAAGTCCTCGCGGCCGGCGTCAACAATACCGACATCAACACACGCCTCGGCTGGTATGCGTCGAGTGTGACTGCCGGCACGGCTGAGGCCACTGAAAGCCAGCCGGCAGCGAATGGTGGCTGGAACGGTGCCAGCCCCTTCCCCTTCATCCAGGGCACGGATTGCTGCGGCGTCGTTGCCGCAATCGGCCCCGGTGGCGATGCATCATTGCTCGGGCGGCGCATCCTGGTGCGACCC
>CAZUAL010000001.1:38209-48929 GCA_964618305.1 uncultured Dongia sp.
ATCATCGACGACAAGGTGACGCCCGAATCGCAGCCGCCCTCGGACGCTGCGGCGAGGTCGCCCTGCTCGTCAACAACGCGGCATTCAGCGGCTTCGGCAGCCTCGACACGGTATGGATGGCATCCAATTTCGATGGCGCCTTTGCCGATTATGTTGTCGTGCCGCAAGCGGAGGTCTTTCCAGTGGCCAGCGGCTGGAGCGACGCCGAACTAGCCACTATTCCCTGCGCCTATGGCACGGCAGAGAACATGCTGCACCGGGCCGGCGTCTCAGCGGGCGAGAAGGTGCTCGTGACTGGTGCTTCTGGCGGCGTCGGCTCGGCGGCCGTGCAGCTTGCCAAGCGACGGGGCGCCTGGGTCGCGGCGGTGACCACGGCCGAGAAGAGCGCGGCGCTTCGCGATCTCGGCGCGGATCATGTGATCGATCGCGCGGTCGGCATTCCGGCGGAATTGGCGGGCACCTTTGCCGTCGCCATCGACAATGTGGCTGGGCCTGGCTTCGGCGGCGTGTTGAATGCTCTCGCGCGCGGCGGTCGCTATGTCACTTCCGGTGCTATTGCCGGCCCGGTCGTGGCGCTCGATATGCGCAACCTCTATCTGCGGGATCTTACTTTGATCGGCTGCACCGCTTGGGACGAGCCGGTCTTTCCAAATCTCATCGGATACATCGAACGCAACGAGATCAAGCCGTTGGTCGCCGGCGTCTTTGCACTGCAGGACATCGCCGAAGCGCAGCGCGCGTTTCTCGAGAAAAAGCATGTCGGCAATTTCGTTCTGCTGCCGCCGGGCGCGCCGCTAGAGCAGTAGCTTTCCGAGCCGCTGCGCTTCCTTCTGCAACATCGCCAGTAGATTCGGCTGCCGCGCCGGGCCGAAGCGCGCGCTCGGGCCATGCAGGCTGAGTGTCGCCCGGATATGCCCGCCGGCATCGATGATGGGTACGGCGATCGCCACCGTATCGGCCGCATACTCATCCTCTTCCAGCGCGTATCCTTGTTCGCGGATTTTGGCGAACTCCTTCTTCAAGCGCTTCACATCGGCGATCGTCTTCTGCGTCATCTTGGTGAGGTGGATCGTCTCCAGGATCGCCTGCTGCACGTCGAAGGTGGCGAAGGCCAGGAAGCACTTGCCCGACGCCGTGCCATGCATGGGCAAGTCGCGCCCTTTGAGCGGCGTCGTCTTCAGGAACACCTTGCCCTCGAGGCTCTCCACCACGATCATGCTGGTGACCGACGGGACGAGCAGGTTCACCATCTCACCCGTCTGCTGGCAGAGGCGGATGAGGGCGGGCCGGGCAAGCGTGATGATGTCGAGCCGCGCCTCGACCTTGCGCCCCAGTTGCAGGAGCCGGGGGCCGAGGCGGTAGCGCCCACGGGGGCCGACCTGCTCGGCAAGCTTCAAGGCGGCCAGGGTCTGGAGGAGCGAGAGGGTCGTCACCGGCTTCAATCCGGTGATCTCGACCACGTCCTGGAGCCGCCAGCCGTCGCCGGGGGCGTGAAAGAGCGCTTCCAGGATCGAATCGGCGCGTTCCAGGGACTGAATTTTGACCTTTTTCATCCCCTCATATTCTACATTGTAGAATAAATGTCACTTGGCCCTTGGGCCGCGCGGGGGCCGGATGGTCTGCTCGTCGCCGACCCAACCCCCATCCGGAGACCGACCCATGCCCCTCCATTTCACCCGGGACGAATTCGCCGCCCGCCGCGCCGCCACCATCAAGACCCTGGAGGCGCGCGGCCTCGCCGGCCTCCTCATGTTCCGGCAGGAGAGCATGTACTACCTCTCCGGCTATGACACGTTCGGCTATGTTTTCTTTCAGTGCTACTACTTAGGGGCCGATGGCAGGCAGTTCCTGCTGACGCGCGCGCCGGATCTCAGGCAGGCGCAGCTCACCTCCGACATCGCAGACATCCGCGTCTGGGTCGATGGGCCGGATGCCAATCCCGCCCATGACCTCAAGGACATGCTGGCGAAATGGGGTCTTGCGGGAAAGAAGCTCGGCATCGAATGGGATGCCTATGGCCTCACCGCCAAGAACGGCATGCGCATGGCCGCCGCCTTCGACGGCTTCGCCACCCTTGTCGATGCGAGCGACATCGTCTCGAAGCAGCGGCTGGTGAAGTCGGCCACTGAGATCGCCTATGTCGAGAAAGCGGCGCATCTGGCGGATCTGGCGCTCGATGAAGCGCACCGGCTGACGGCGCCGGGTGTCTCCGAAGCGGAGATTCTCGCCGCCATGCAGAGCATCATCATCCGCAATGACGGCGACGATCCGGCCAATGAATTCATCATCGGCTCGGGGCCGGAAGCATTGCTCTGCCGCTATCATTCGGGCCGCCGCGTACTCGACAAAGATGACCAGCTGACGCTCGAGTTCGCCGGTGTTTTCCGGCATTACCATTCGGCCCTGATGCGCACGATTCCGGTGGGCAAAGTGCCGCCGCGGCAAGTCGAGATGCACAAGGTCGCGGTCGATGCGCTGGAGGCCTGCAAGGCGGCGCTGAAGCCGGGACGGCCGATCGGCGAGGTCTTCGACGCGCATTCACGCGTGCTGGATGCGGCGGGCTATCAGGCGCATCGCATGAACGCGACGGGCTACAGCCTCGGCACCACTTTTGCCCCCAACTGGATGGATTATCCGATGTTCTATCACGGCAATCCGGAGGTGGCGGCGCCCAACCAGGTCTATTTCATCCACCTCATCATCTTCGACAGCGAGCGCAACCTCGCCATGACATCGGGACAGACGGTGGTGGTGACGGAAACCGGCTGCCGCGTGCTATCAAAGCGGTCGACGGATCTGGTGACACGGTAGAAGCAGATGAGCTGGCAGTTCTGGATCGATCGCGGCGGGACATTCACCGACATCGTGGCGAAAGCGCCCGACGGCAGGCTCATCACGCACAAGCTGCTCTCCGAGAATCCGGAACGTTACAAGGATGCGGCGATGGCGGGGATCCGGACGATCCTCGGCCTCGGGCCCGACGCGCCGCTGCCCGACGACGTGGCGGCGATCAAGATGGGAACGACCGTCGCCACCAACGCCCTTCTCGAGCGGAAGGGCGAGGCGGTGGTGCTGGCCGTCACCAGGGGCTTCAGGGATGCGCTGCGCATCGCCTACCAGAACCGGCCGAAGATCTTCGCGCGCAAGATCGAACTGCCCGAACTGCTGCACCGGGACGTGATCGAGATCGATGAGCGGGTCGATACCAACGGCACGGTGCTGACGCCGCTCGATCTCAACAAAGCGCGCAGCGATTTCGCGGCAGCCCATAAGAAGGGCTACCGCGCCATCGCCATCCTGCTGATGCATGGTTTCCGCTATCACGCCCATGAGCAGGCATTGAAGAAACTGGCCGAGGAGATCGGCTTCACCCAGATCTCGGTGAGCCACGAAGTCTCGCCGTTGATGAAGCTGGTGAGCCGGGGCGACACGACGGTGGTGGATGCCTATCTGTCGCCGATCCTGCGGCGTTATGTCGACCAGGTGGCTGGCGAGATCGGCAACAGAACGACCCGCCTGATGTTCATGCAGTCGAACGGGGGCCTGACCGACGCGGCGAAGTTCCAGGGGAAGGACAGCATCCTATCGGGGCCAGCAGGCGGCATTGTCGGCGCGGTGGAGACGGCCAAACAAGCGGGCTTCAACGAGATCATCGGCTTCGACATGGGCGGGACATCGACCGACGTCTCGCATTTCAACGGCGAGTTCGAACGCAGCTACGAGGCGCAGGTGGCAGGTGTCCGCATGCGGGCACCGATGATGCTGATCCATACCGTCGCCGCGGGCGGCGGGTCGATCCTGCATTTCGATGGGTCGCGTTACCGGGTGGGACCGGATTCGGCCGGCGCCAATCCGGGCCCGGCCTCCTACCGACGCGGCGGGCCGCTGGCAGTCACAGATTGCAACGTGATGATGGGGCGGCTCCATCCCGATTTCTTCCCCAAGGTCTTCGGCCCCAAGGGCGACCAGCCGCTCGACCGCGAGGTGGTGGTCGAGAAATTCACCCAACTCGCAGGCGAGATCGCCAAGGCCACGGGCAAGCAGCCACGGGCGGAAGACGTGGCGGAAGGTTTCCTCGACATTGCCGTCGCCAACATGGCGAACGCGATCAAGGAAATCTCGATCCAGCGCGGCTATGACGTCAGCAAATATGCCCTGGCCTGCTTCGGCGGTGCCGGCGGCCAGCATGCGTGCCGGGTAGCCGATGCGCTCGGCATGACCCGGATTTTCCTGCACCCGCTCGCGGGCGTGCTCTCGGCCTATGGCATGGGGTTGGCGGACATCCGCGCCATCCGTCATAAGAGCGTGGAGGGCGTGCTCGACCAGCATCTCGCCACGGGTCTTGCCGCCGAGTTCGACACTATGGCGGAGGCCGCCCGTGCCGAGATCGCCACCCAAGGCATCGCACCGGATAAGATCGACATCCGCCGCCAGGTGCATGTGAAATATGCCGGCACCGATGCGCCGCTCATCGCCGAGTTCGGCTCGGCCGACGCGATCAAGGCCGGCTTCGAGGAAGCGCACCGCCAGCGTTACGGCTTCATCGTGCCGGCCAAGGCGCTGATCATCGACTCGATCTCGGTCGAGGCGATCGGCAAGACCGAGCAGGTGAGCGATCCGCTGCTGGCCCCACGCTTGAGCGATGCCGAACCGCTGGCGCGCGTGCCCTTCTGGGCGCATGGCGAGGCGCTGACGGCACCCGTCTACGACCGTGCCGACTTGCGCGCTGGACAGAAGATCGACGGACCGGCCATCATCCTGGAACCCATCTCGACCAATGTCGTCGAGCCAGGCTGGCGCGCGATCCTGAACGATCGCGGGCATCTGGTGATGGAGCGCTATATCGCAGCGCTCCGCCGACACGCCATCGGAACCGAGGTCGATCCGGTGATGCTGGAGATCTTCAACAATCTCTTCATGTCGATCGCCGAGCAGATGGGCCTGACGCTGGAAAAGACCGCGGCGTCGGTGAACATCAAGGAGCGGCTCGATTTTTCGTGTGCGCTCTATGACGGCGACGGCGCGCTCATCGCCAACGCGCCGCATATGCCGGTGCATCTGGGCTCGATGGGCGACAGCGTCGCGGCGGTGCGCGCCGCCCATCCGGACATGCGCCCGGGCGACGCCTTCGCGCTCAACGCGCCCTATGCCGGCGGCACGCATCTGCCGGACGTCACCGTCGTCATGCCGGTCTTCGGCGAGGGCGATGCCGCGCCGCGCTTCTTCTGCGCGGCGCGCGGCCATCATGCCGACATCGGCGGCATCGCCCCCGGCTCGATGCCGCCCTTCTCGGCGAGCGTCGAGGACGAGGGCGTGCTGCTCGATGCGGTGCAGATCGTCCGCGCCGGGCGCTTCGACGAGGCGGGCCTGCGCGCCTTGCTCGCCGCCGGTCCCCACCCGGCGCGCAACCCGGACCAGAACGTCGCCGACCTCAAGGCCCAGATCGCCGCCTGCGCCAAGGGCGCGGCCGAACTGCACCGCATGACCGGGGCCTACGGCCTCGATGTCGTGAAGGCCTATATGGGCCACGTCCAGGACAATGCCGAGGCGGTCGTGCGCCAGGCGATCGCCGCGCTGAAGCCCGGATCGTTCGAAGTGGAGATGGACGGCGGCGCGGTCATCCGTGTGCGGATCGATATCGACGCGGCGACCCGCTCCGCCCGCATCGACTTCGCCGGCACCTCGCCGCAGCAGGCCAACAATTTCAACGCCCCGGCCAGCGTCGCCAAGGCCGCCGTGCTCTATTGCTTCCGCTGCCTCGCCGACGACGACATCCCGCTCAACGCCGGCTGCCTGCGCCCGCTCGACATCGCCATCCCCGACGGCTCGATGCTGAAGCCGCGCTACCCCGCCGCGGTCGTCGCCGGCAATGTCGAAACCAGCCAAGCCGTCACCGACGCGATCTTCGGGGCGATGGGCGTGCTCGCCGCCTCGCAGGGGACGATGAACAACCTGACCTTCGGCGACGCGCGCTATCAGTATTACGAGACGATCTGCGGCGGCGCGGGCGCGGGGCCGGATTTCGACGGCCAGTCCGCCGTCCATACCCACATGACCAATTCGCGCCTCACCGATCCGGAGGTGCTGGAGAGCCGCTTCCCGGTGCTGGTCGAATCCTTCGCGATCCGGCGCGGCTCGGGCGGCGCGGGCGCGCACAAGGGCGGCGACGGGGTGGTGCGGCGGCTGCGCTTCCGCGCCCCGATGACCTGCTCGATCCTCTCCACCCGGCGCGAGACCGCCCCGTTCGGCCTCGCGGGCGGCGGCGACGCCGCCAGAGGCCGCAACAGCGTCATCCGGGCGGACGGCCGGATCGAGCCGCTGAAGGGTGCCGATCAGGCCGAAATGGCCCCCGGCGACGCCATCCTGATCGAAACCCCCGGCGGCGGCGGCTATGGCGCGCCGTCGCCCGGCTCAACCGACGATTAAGTCCCGCTCATCGCTCCGGCGCGGTTTTCCGCCTAGAAAGGGGGCGAACCCGGCCGGGACGGCCTTTGATCTGGAACAAGGCGGTCCGGGGTAGGTGCGCTGCAATATCGTTTTAATTTGGCGAGTCGTCGCTTCTGGGCCACACTCGCTTAATCGTTCGTTCAGGGAGAGTTCACATGCAACAGGCCGGTGTGCTGACCACGGGTGCTGTCTTCCTCTTCCTCGGGGCCATTCTGTTCTTCCTCTGAGGCAACAGTCCGCACCGTCAAACCAAGGGCCGGCGGCGACAAGCCCCGGCCCTTCTGCTTTTCCGAAACGATGCGGGGCCCGAGCGGCCGCCCTTCTCAGGCCGTCTCGTCGCCGCCCCGATGCGCCCGGCCGCGCAGCCAGGCGAAGCGCCGCGCGAAGCCGCTGCGCGCCTTGCCGCGAATGCGCGCCGCCCAGGCCTTGATGCGCGCCTTGATCGGATCGACCAGTCCGTGCGCCCAGGTCCACACCCGCATCACCCAGGCATAGAGGGCGGCGAACCAGCCCATCTGCAGCAGCTTGCCCTTGCAGGTCTCGAACAGGAACGCGGTGACCGCGACGCCGACCAGCTTCGCCAGCACGAAGACCCCCGCGCCGAGCAGGAACTGCCCCTCGGCCAGCAGCCACAGCGCAGCCAGCTTGAACGGGAACAGCAGCCCCGCCGGAATGACGAACACGAACAGCACCGCGAAGGGCGGCAGGCGGTTCACCCCGGCCGCGATCGCCGCCTTCATCCGGGCCAGCGGTATGGCGCGGACGATGGCCTCGACCAGCGGCTCGGTATGCCGCCACAGCCAGGCTTCGATCAGGAAGAGGACGGCGAGGACCGTCCAGAAGATGCGGGAAAGCGTGCGCATGGCGGCACCATACCCCAATCCGCCCCGCCGCGCCGCCGTTCAGGCCTGCGGCAACGGCGCGCCGACCCGATCGACAAACTTGCATGACCATATAAAGATATGTTTATGTTTTCGCGGGATGGTGCCGCGCGATGCATGATTTGCTGGAAGGACTGAAAGCGGTTGCCGAGCCGACGCGCCTGCGTCTGCTCGCCCTGCTGGCGCGCGCCGAGCTGACCGTCACCGAGATCACCCAGGTTCTCCAGCAGAGCCAGCCCCGGGTCAGCCGCCATCTGCGCCTGATGGTCGAGGCCGGGCTGCTGCGGCGGTTCCCGGAAGGCACCTGGGTCTTCTACCGCCTCGCCGAGGACGGCCCGGCCGCCGGCCTCGCCCGCGCCATCGACGCGCTCATCGACAAGGACGACCCCGTCCTCGCCGAGGACGCCGCCCGCCTCGCCGCGATCCGCAAGGCGCGCGCCGCCGAGGCGGCCGAGTATTTCGCCGAGAACGCCGACCGCTGGAGCGAGATCCGCGCGCTCTATCTGCCCGAGGAAGCGGTCGAACAGGCGATCGCCGACATGCTGGGGCCGAAGCGGATCGGCACGCTGCTCGATCTCGGCACCGGGACCGGGCGCATCCTCGAAGTGCTGGGGCCGCGCGCCGACCGCGCCATCGGCATCGACACCAGCCACGAGATGCTGAGCATCGCGCGCGCCAATCTGGAGCGCGCCGGCCTCGCCCATGCGCAGGTGCGCTACGGCAACATGCTGCGCCTCGATCCGGGCGCGCTCGGCGTCATGCCGCAGGCCGATGTCGCGGTGCTGCATCATGTGCTGCACTTCCTGGAGCACCCGCAGGAAGCGGTGGTCGAGGCCGCCCGCCTCGTCGCGCCGGGCGGGCGGATGCTGATCGCCGACTTCGCGCCCCATGCGCTGGAGCATCTGCGCGAGAGCCACGCCCATCGCCGCCTCGGCTTCTCCGACCGCGAGGTGCAGGCCTGGGCCGAAAATGCCGGCCTCGTTCTGGCCGAGACGCGCGACCTGCCGCCCGCCGGGGCCGTTGGCGCGCAGCTCACCGTGAAGCTGTGGCTGCTGGAAAAACCCAAAGGCGCCGCGACGCGCCGGGCCGGGGAGGCCGCGTGAGATGAGCCTGAACGTCTCCTTCGAGTTCTTTCCGCCCAAGAGCGAAGAGGCCGAGCAGACCCTTTGGCGCGCGATCCGCCGGCTGGAGCCGCTCTGCCCCTCCTTCGTCTCCGTCACCTACGGCGCGGGCGGTTCGACCCGCGAGCGCACCCACGCGACGGTCAAGCGCATCGTCGAGGAGACGCGGCTGAAGCCCGCCGCCCATCTCACCTGCGTCGGCGCGACGCGGGACGAGATCGACGGCGTCATCCGCGACTACTGGGCGGCGGGCGTGCGCCACATCGTGGCGCTGCGCGGCGACATGCCCGACATGGGGCCTTATCGCGCGACGCCCGGCGGCTACGAGTCGACGCCCGCCCTCATCGAAGGGATCAAGGCGATCGGCGATTTCGAGGTCTCGGTTTCCTGCTATCCCGAGAAGCACCCCGACAGCCCGACGCTCGACGCCGACATCGACCTGCTCAAGCGCAAGATCGACGCCGGCGCGACCCGCGCCATTACCCAGTTCTGCTTCGAGACCGACGCCCATATCCGCTTCCTGGAGCGCGCCCGCCGGCTCGGCGTGAAGATCCCGGTCGTCCCCGGCATCATGCCGACCACCAATTTCAAGGGCATCGTGCGGATGGCCGGCCGTTGCGGCGCAAGCGTGCCCGCCTGGCTGCACGACCGCTTCGAGGGCCTCGACGACGATCTGGAGACCCGCAAGCTGATCGCCGCCACCGTCGCCGCCGAACAGGTCGAACGGCTCACCGCCATCGGCTTCGCCGACATCCATTTCTACACGCTGAACCAGGCCGATCTGACCTACGCCATCTGCCGCATCCTCGGCATCAAGCCGGGATCGCAGCGGATGGAAGCGGCGGCCTGAGCGCCGCCCGCATCGACCGCCCGTCACGAGTCCGAGGCCCAGTAGCATGACCGCCCGTCCCGACGCCCGCGCCTACATCCTCGCCGAGAGCAAGAAGCGCATCCTCACGCTCGACGGCGCGTGGGGCACGATGATCCAGACCTACAACCTCACCGACGCGGATTATCGCGGCGAGCGGTTCAAGGACTGGCCGCACGACGTGAAGGGCAACAACGACCTTCTGATCCTCACCCAGCCGGAGATCGTCTCGGCGATCACCGAGGGATACCTCAAGGCCGGGGCCGACATCGTTTCGACCAACACCTTCAGCGCGACGACCGTCGCCATGGCCGACTACGCCATGGAGGGCCTCGTCTACGAGCTGAACTACGAGGGCGCGCGCCTCGCCCGCGCGCTCGCCGACCGCTATTCGACGCCGGGAAAACCCCGCTTCGTCGCCGGCTCGATGGGTCCGACCAACCGCACCGCCTCGATCTCGCCCGACGTCAACGACGCGGGCTTCCGCGCCATCACCTTTGACGAGCTGGTCGTCGCGTATAAAGAGGCGGCGCGGGCGCTGATCGACGGCGGCGCCGACATCCTGCTGATCGAGACGGTGTTCGACACGCTGAACGCCAAGGCGGCGCTGTTCGCCTGCATGGCGGTGTTCGACGAGATCGGCCGCCGCTATCCGATCTGGGTCTCCGGCACGATCACCGACCTTTCGGGCCGCACCCTCACCGGCCAGACGGTCGAGGCCTTCTGGCATTCGATCCGCCATGCCGAGCCGCTGATCGTCGGCCTCAACTGCGCGCTGGGGGCGAAGGAGCTGCGCCAGTATGTGATGGAGCTGTCGAACTGCGCCGAAACGCTGGTCGCCTGCCATCCCAATGCGGGCCTTCCCAACGAGTTCGGCGGCTATGACGACTCGCCCGAATATATGGCCGGTCTCGTGCGCGAATTTGCCCAGAGCGGCCTCCTCAACATCGTCGGCGGCTGCTGCGGCACGACGCCCGAGCACATCGCGGCGATCTGCGAGGCGGTGAAGGACGTCGCCCCGCGCGCCGTGCCGGAGAAGCCGAAACTGCTGCGCCTCTCCGGCATCGAGCCGTTCACCCTCACCCCCGACATTCCCTTCGTGAACGTCGGCGAGCGCACCAACGTCACCGGCTCGGCCAGGTTCCGCAAGCTGATCACCGCCGGCGACTACGAGGCCGCGCTCGACATCGCCCGCGACCAGGTGGAGAACGGCGCGCAGATCGTCGACATCAACATGGACGAGGGCCTGCTCGACGGCAAAGCCGCGATGGTGCGCTTCCTCAACCTGATGGCGGCCGAACCTTCGATCGCCAAGGTTCCCTTCATGATCGACAGCTCCAAATGGGAGATCATCGAGGCGGGCCTGAAATGCGTTCAGGGCAAGCCGGTCGTGAACTCGATCT
>CAZUAL010000002.1:0-41810 GCA_964618305.1 uncultured Dongia sp.
TCACCTTTTCATAATGCTGCTTGGTGACGAGCGGGCCCATTTCGGCTTCCGGGTCCGTACCCGGCGCCACCTTCATGCCGCGCACGCGCGGGGCCAGCTTCTCGATTAGTGTGTCGCCCACCTTGTCGCCGACCGCGACGGCGACCGAGATCGCCATGCAGCGCTCGCCGGCCGAACCGTAGCCTGCACCCATGAGGGCGTCGGTTGCCTGGTCCATGTCGGCATCCGGCATGATGATCATGTGGTTCTTGGCACCACCCAGGGCCTGGACGCGCTTACCGTGCGCCGTGCCCGTGGTGTAGATGTATTCGGCGATCGGCGTGGAGCCGACGAAGCTGATGGCTTCGATGCCCGGATGGGTGAGAAGCGCGTCGACCGCGACCTTGTCGCCGTGGATGACGTTGAAGACACCATCGGGAAGCCCCGCCTTCTTCAGGAGGTCGGCAACCATCAGCGAAACCGACGGATCGCGCTCGGAGGGCTTCAGGATGAAGCAATTGCCAGCGACGAGGGCGGTCGGGAACATCCACATCGGCACCATGGCCGGGAAATTGAACGGCGTGATGCCGGCGACGACGCCCAAGGGCTGGCGTACGGACCAGCTGTCAACGTTAGTGCCGACATTTTCGCAGAACTCGCCTTTGAGGAGCTGCGGCGCGCCGCAGGCGAATTCGATGACTTCGAGGCCGCGGGTGAATTCGCCGCGCGCGTCGGAGAGGACCTTGCCATGCTCAGCCGTGATCATGGCGACGATCTTCTCGGCATTATCCTCGGCGAGCTGCTTGAACTTGAACATGATGCGGGCGCGGGTGAGCGGCGGCGTGTTGGCCCAGCCGGGGAAGGCGGCCTGCGCATTCTTCACCGCGGCGTCGACTTCCTGGGTGGTCGCCAGATGCACCTTTGCCTGGACCTCGCCGGTCGCCGGATTGAACACATCGGCGGTGCGGCCGGATGTTCCCGCCACTTCCTTGCCGCCGACGAAATGATTGATGGTCCGCATTGCCGCTTTCTCCCGATCAGCCAGAACCCGTTAAGAAGGTTGCCCGATATAAGGCTTGGGAGGTGTCTTGGTCAAGATTTTAATCAAGGCGATAAATATATTGATCATTCGGAAAGCGATTGATCAGTGGTTTTGTATAGGGATGGCCTTGTTCAACCGAGGCGAATGAGTGCCAGGTCCCGGCTGCTCAGGATAACCGCCTGTGCAGCAAATGCCTTCAACAGTGAATTGAAAGCGGGTTGATCCTTGGCCGCCATGGCGCCGATGGTCGACAGCCCGTCCGCCAGTGCCGCCGACTGGGCCCGGACCGTGACACTCATCGCCGGATCGGCGCATTGTCCGCTTCTGGCGTCGACAATGTGGTTGAAGAGTCCGTCACGGTCAAAGCACAGCCCCGCGCCGGCCGAAGTTGCCATGGCGCCCGATTCAAGCGGTTCCGAGATGCGCTGTTCCCCGTGCTTTCCGGGTTCGGATAGACCGATTTGCCACGGCGTCCCATCCGGCTTGGCGCCCAGAGCGTACAACTCACCGAGATTGACGAGGCAATGGGAGAAGCCGCGCTTCTTCAATAGAGCCGCCACCCGGTCGCTGATATATCCTTGGGCAATGCCGTTGAGGGTCAGCTGCATGCCCGGTTTGGCAAAGGCAATCCGAGCCGGTGACAATTCAATGTCGCGCCAATCAACGAGGTGCCGCACCGCCGCGATCTGAACTTCGGTGGGGCCGGTCGGCAAAGGATCGGCTTGAGCGAAATGGTCGGCAAGGAGCCGCCACAACGGTTGGATGCTGGGGTCGAAACACCCGCCCGAGCGATCGCTCAGCGAGAGTGCCAATGACAGGAGCTCAACGAGTTCGCTCGGTGGCGAATCCAGCCTGCCGGTCGCATTCAGGCGGCTGATCGTCGATTCCGGCCGATGCAGGCTGAAAATGCCTTCCAGCCGACTGATTTCGGACAGCGACGCGTCGATCGCCTCCATCGCCTTGGCCCGCGTCTCGGCATAGAGCGTCAGGTCGGCGACGGCGCCCAGCGCCAATCCTTGCCAACGATAAGATGCCGGCAGCTCCGAAGCGCTTACCTTGCCAAAGGGCAACGCGGCGCCTGCCGCCACGATCGACAACATGCGGCGGCGTGTGAAAGAGAGACGAGGGTGGAGGTTTGGCATGCGAATGTCCTCAGCTACCGGCCTGGTCGGTGCTCATGGCTTTCTTTGTGGCCTCGAAATCGAGAACTTCGCCGCCATATTGAACGGCGAATTGTGCGGCAGCTTCCTGTTTGGCAAAGGGGACGGCTTCCTTCTCGCCCATGCTGCCCATCTTGCTGCTGCCGACGACGTAGAAAGCCTTCTCCGCCTCGATCCAGGCCCCGGGCGCCGGCTTTTCCCAACTGCCTTGCCCCATATCATTGACGTATACCGCGAGGAGGTCCCGTGGCTGGGCAAGCTCGGTCGAGAGGAACATGAAAGTCTCGCCTGGCGACGCAAACCAGACTGGCGCCTTCTGGCCACGCAGAAACAATTGGCCTTTGGGCCCTTCATGCTCGGTAAGGGACATATGGCAGAAATAGGCGATCGAGGTGGCATCCGGCTCCAGAGGCACGGGCAGCGCTGCCTCTTCGTCGGGCGAGCAGGCAGCGACGGACAGCATCAGCAGGGCGATTCCGGGAATGAAGAAGCGCTTCATGATTCACTCCTGACAAAACGTCGACCAGCCAGCAGCAGCGGCACGACGATCCAGGCCAACAAGGCGGCCACCAAGGTTGACGGGGCAAACTGGGCCTGCTCGCTCAGGCCGGCCATCCCTGAGAAGCTGCGGATGTTATCGAAGGCCGTAAGGTTGAGCAGGCGATAGATGTCGGCCGGATTGGCTAACAGCAGATAGGGAAAAATCCTGTCATCGATCCAGCCTTTGGAACCGATCAGGAGCCCCATGAGCGCAAGATCGAAAATGACGACCATGGCAAACCAGATGCCGATCGCGATGCCGGCGGCCGTGCTCTGCTCGCGTACCGATGCACTTACCCAATAGGCCAAGGCCAGGAACGAGCAGCCGAGCAGGATTGAACTCACGATCAGATTGGCAAAGGCCGCCCACGATTGCGCATCGGCATGTCCACCGAACGCGGCGGCGATACCGGCGGCGCCGTAGCCGACCATCGTGGCGACGGCGAGAATTCCCGTGTGGCCCATGAACTTCCCAAGGAGGATCTGCGGCTTGGTCACCGGATAGGTCAGCAGCAACAGCATGCAGCCACGCTCCACTTCGCCGACGATTGCGTCATAGGAGATGAGCAGGGCGATGAGCGGCATCAGAAAGATGGTGAGGCTGGACAGGCTGACGACGACGACGGCCAGCGGCTTGACGTCCAATTGGCCGCTTGGCGCACTGCCCAGGAAGGCCAGCGCGAAACCGAGGCCGGCTAGGAGCAGCGTGGCGCCAAGGACCCAGCGATTGCGCAAGCCGTCGGTGATTTCCTTGCTGGCGATGATGCAGATTGCCTTCATTCTGCGCCCTCTGCTTGGTCAGCCGGTTGCGGGCTGAAGTGATGGTAGATATCGTCGAGGCCCGGATGCTTGATATCGATATCCGTCACCGTGGCGCCTTGTCCCACGAGGCTCGCCAGAACCGCCATCTTCGCCTCAATGGGGCAAGCGAGGGTGACCAGATCATCGGTAATGGCCAAAGCGGAGAATTCGGCCATGGCGCCGGCCAGGCGCGCGGCCGATCCTGGGCAGGTCACCTGAAAGCGCACCGGCAGGTTGGCCCGGTGCCGCAGCATCTCCAGGGGGCCAAAGGCGACCAAGTGCCCGCCATTCATTATGGCGACCAGGTCGGTCTGGGCTTCGAGTTCGGTTAGGATATGCGAAGAGATGAGCACGGTTGCGCCTCGCTCCGAGAGTTCGCGGATGATCGCGAAGAACTCGCGTCTGGAATTGGGGTCGAGCCCGGTCGTCGGTTCGTCGAGCAGCAGCAGGCGCGGCACCCCGAGCAGGGCCTGCGCGAGCCCCAGGCGCTGCCGCATGCCTTTCGAATAGGTCTTCACGCGCCGCCCGGCCGCAAAGCTCAAGCCGACGCGGTCGAGCAGGGTGGCGCATGTCCTGCGGTCGACACCTTTGAGATCGGCGTAGAATCGCAGAGTCTGGGTGCCCGTCAATTCGTCGTGGAAAGCGACATTCTCCGGCAGGAAGCCGATCTGCCGGCGATAATCGAGGCCGGCCACCGCCGGTTGCTCGCCGAGCACCGTCAGGTCCCCGCCGCTCGGGCGGATCAGTCCCAGAATGAGCTTCATCAACGTCGTCTTGCCGGCACCATTGTGGCCGATCAACGCGACCGTGCGGCCGGGTGCGACGGACAGGTCGATTCCGTCCACGGCGCGATGCGACGCGTATTGTTTCACCAGACCGACAGCATGAATGGCCGGTTGTTCTTCACCTTGGCTGCGGTCGATCGAGGTCGTGTTCTTCATAACGTTCATGATGCCGGGTCCGCGTTGCCTTCCTCCCACTTGACCTCGCCCGGAACATCCGGAAGGTCGCGCGGCGATGGCGGCGCGGTCATGAGAGGATGTGAATCGACGACGCCGCCGGGATAGAGGGCCGGAAATTGACTCTGCCCCGCACGCAGGATTTCCATCGCCGGACTCGACATCAAGAGTTTCGACAATGGGTAACGCCACATGACCCAATCGACGACATCGTTTGGCCGATAGGCGGTGTCCGCCATGCCGTCACCATCCAGGTCAAAGGCTGGATTGTCACTCCAGTAATTGCCGCGCCCGTCTATCGACCATTCGTGAGACTTCGTTCCGGCGTAATGCATCTGAACCCGGTTGCCGACAAAGGAATTGCCGCCAATGAGATTTTCATCGGATCCCGTCACGTGAACGCCGATTCCGCATCCCTCGAAGCGATTGCCGATCAGCTTGTTCTGCAAAGCAAGGTAGAAGAAGAGACACTTGTCGGCTGTGCCAGAGATGACATTGTCCTGAATGTCCCCCTTGCGCGCGGAATTGAGCATCAGCCCGTAATCCCGATCCTTGACGCTGACATTGCCGTGAACTTGCAGCTGATCCGAATACATCAGCGCGTATCCGATGTGATTGCCGACGGAAATATTCTCGGTCACTGAGCCGCGCTTCGAATACATATAGTGGACGGCAAAGCGTAAATGGCTGAACCGGTTACCGACAATTGTATTGTCACTGCCGAGCTGGACGAAGATTCCGTCCCGTCCGCCGGTGACGACATTGTTCTCAATGCGTGAACCGACATTGTTCCACATGTGAACGCCGTTGCCGCGGTTGTTGAGCCACAGATCGTTGCGATTTGAGATGACGTTGTTCCGGACAATCGCGCGCTTGGGTCCGTGCAGGCTCACGCCGAACTGATTGCCTTCGAGACGGTTGTTTTCGATCAACGGGTCGTCGGCATTTTGCGCGACATAGATACCGCCGTCGATGTTGGTGCTGTTCGTGCCGGATCCGGTGATGAAAAGACCGCGCACGGTAACACCGACAGCCTCGATCCTAATGACGCTGCCTTCACCATTGCCGATGACCTCGGCGCCGGTTTCGCCAATTATGGAGAGTTTCTTGTCGATAAGGATTGGTCCCTGGTGCCGTCCCGGCAGCAGATCCAGAACGTCGCCAGGTGACGCGGCGGCAACAGCCTCGATGAGGTTGTTGCCGCCGGCCGCCACATTGATGGTCCTGGCCCACGCGCCGGCCGGCATGATCGCAACAGCGATCATGATTGCCACAAGAATGGCGTCCGGTTGGCGCATGGCGACTTAGGCTTCCACCAGCATCTGCCCTGACATCTCCATATGGAGCGCATGGCAGAACCACTGGCAGTAATAGTAGAAGACGCCGGGCTTGTCGGCGACGAAGGTCACCGACGACGTCGCCTGCGGACCAACTTCCATCGCCACGCCGTAATCGACCATGGTGAAGCCATGGGTCAGATCGACGACATCGTCGATGTTGGTCTGGATGATGGTCACTTCCTCACCCAGCTTCACCTTGAAGCTGGTGATGCCGAAAGCCGGCGCAGCCGAGGTCATGTAGACGCGGACCTTGTTGCCGTCGTGGACGATCTTGTTGTCCTCTTCCAGCTTGATACCGTCCTTCTTGGCCATCTGCCGGGCGTCTTCCCACATCGGGTCGTCGCGCTTCCAGATCTCCAGCGGAGCGATCATGTTCGCCTTCATGATCGTGGCGTCATGCGGTTCCGGGAAGTTGGAGCCGTCATGGACCAGTTTCATCTCATCGCCTGAGATGTCGACAAGCTGGTCGTTCTCCGGCTTCAGCGGCCCCACGTTTATGAAGCGATCCTTGGAGAATTTGCACAAGGCGACCAGCCACTTGCCGTCTGCATCCTTGGTTTCGCTCATGGACGCATTGACGTGGCCGACCTGGTAGTTCACGTCGAGCTTCTGCTTGATCGGGTTGATCTTCTCGCCTTTGAACTGCCGGATCGCTTCATCGATGTTCCACTTCACGATCTGTGAATCGAGGAACAGCGAAGTGTAGGCGTTGCCGCGGCCGTCGAACGAGGTGTGAAGTGGCCCAAGCCCCAATTCGACGTTGGCGACGATTGCCGATGTCGGCTCCGCCTTGCCGGCAAAGATGTCGTCGAGCTTATCCCATTCGATGACGGTTGTGGTCGGCGACAATTTGCCGTTGATCACGACATATTTCCCGTCCGGCGTGGCGTTGCAGCCGTGTGGGGAATTGGCGATGGGAATGTAGAGGGTATAGGCCGACTTGGCCTGCTTGGTGCCGTCGAGCACCGGCACGTCGTTGATCATCTCCGCCTTGCCGGCGGCGACGGCTTCTTCAATCGCCTTGATGTTGAAGAAGACGGCGTGGTCGGTTTCAGACGAGGTCATTTCCTCGACGGTGACACCTTCTTCGGAATTGTAGCAGGTCGAGGCCGCATACTTCCCTTTGTAGTCGGCATCATTGTTGTCGAGATTGCCGCTCACGATAACCTGCCAGGCGACCTTCATCGTATCGCCATCGACGGCGGAGAAGACGGACCGCCATTTCTTGACGTCTTCAAGATCGCGCCCGTCATTGATAAGCGGCACCCGGTTTTCACCGTTGCAGAAGACGTACCCGGTCTTGGGATAGCGCTGGACGCGCAGGCCGTGGATCGAGTGCGCATTGGGGATCTCGATGATCTTGTCGACCTTCATCACGTCGAGGCGGATACGCGCCAGACGGGTATTCGCCTTGTCGTTGATGAAGACATAGCGGCCGTCATAGGAACCGTCGGTGACGGAGGGACGGGGATGGTGGCAGTCGCCGTTCTCGTATGTCTTCATGCCGCGCTTGGCCAGCCATTCCTTGGTCTTGGGCAGCAGGCCTTCGGTCAAGATCTTCAGGCTTTCGTTGGTCTGGCCCCATCCAGTCGCGCTGCAGCGATTGAAGACGGGGATGCGGGTGAGTTCGCGCATTGATGGAACGCCTAGAATGCGAACTTCACCTGATTGTCCGCTGCTCCAGAAGCCGACATAATCATCAAGCTTGCCCGGCGGCACGCTGACTTCGCTCGTTTCGGCGGCTTCGGCGGCCTTTGGAGTCGCGGTGACGGCCGCTGCTCCGACGACCGCACCGCCGGCGCCGGCAACGGCCAGCGACGACAAGGCGACGCCACCGCCCAACAGATCGCGGCGACTGACATTGGCGAGTTCAGTGACTTCTTCAGATTTTTTAGTCATGGTACTCCTCCTTCTCAAACGGATGGATTTTCGACGGAGATTGATGCGACGGGCGCCGTTGCAGCCGCAGGTGCCGGGCGTGGTGCCGGCTTCTTGCCGCGGCCGGTCTTCTTCAACAACAGCGGTGGACAGGTTGAATCGTCCCAATAGATGACCTGGCATTGCATGCAGTAGACACATTCATTGGGATTGATGTGGCCCAACGGATGGATGGCTTGGACGGGGCAGCGTTTGGCGCAAAGCTGGCATTCGAAACCGCATTGCTTGCGCCGTTTCAGCCATTCGAAGAGACGCATGCGGCCAGGGATCGCGAGTGCCGCGCCAAGCGGGCAGAGATAGCGGCAGAAAAAGCGCTCGATGAAGAGGCCGGCAACGAGCAGCCCGACCGCCCAAATGACGAACGGCCATTCACGGACGAAGCGAAGCAGGACAACGGTCTTGAAAGGCTCGACTTCCGCGAATTGCTCGGCAAGGGCGAATTCATTGAGGCTCAGGCCGAAGAGCCCGAGAAAGATGATGTACTTGATGGGCCACAGACGTTCATGCCAGTGGAATGGAATAACGATCTGCCGCACACCGACCCGGCGGGCGATCTGATTGAGCAGTTCCTGAAGGGAGCCGAAGGGGCAAAGCCAGCCGCAAAAGGGGCCCCGCCCCCAGAAAAGGAGCGAGACGGCGGTTGCACACCATAGAATGAAGATGAGCGGTTCCAGGAGGAACTGCTCCCATCGGAAGCCACCGCTGAAGAGCGCTCCGGTGAAAGTCAGCGCGTTGACGACCGAGAGCTGCGCTTGCGCCCAGCCGCCAATCCAGACGACGGAAAAGACGAGATAGCCAATCCTGAGCGACGTAAACAGGCGCCCCTTCTTCACCAGCACGTCCTGGAAGAAGAAGATCATCGTCAGCAATGCGAGCGACAGGGACAGGATGATGATGTCGACGATCCTGCTGCGCCATATCTGCTTCCAGAGATTGCTGGCCGGGGCTGCTTCCGCAGGCTGCGGTTCGGCCGTGGCCCCTGCCGCCGCCGGTGTCGGCAGCGCCTCGACATGGATGAACCGGTCGGGAAGGTGGTAGCTCAGCGGGAAACTGGTAAAGGCCTTCTGCGTCGGCCCGGTCGGGCGCTGTGCCAGCAGGTTGATCTGCCAATCGGCCGTCGGGTCGAAGGTCAGTCCTTCCGGAATTCGGAAGAGGCCGACTTCCTTGAAAGCGGGAATGCCATCCGGCAAGTCGCCCATGCGACGGTAATCATGGTCCTTGAAGAGGATGGAGGTCTGGTCCTGCTGCAGTTGGAAGCGGTCGAAGATGCCGCCTCGGACGAACCCCGAACCACGGAAGGAATAGTCGCCATTGGCGGCGATCAGAATGGCCTGCTGGCCCGGCTTCAGCCATTTCTGCAGGCGCTGGAATTCGGCATCGCCCAGCAGATTGCGGCCGATTCCCTCGACAGAGACCAAGGCGATATAGAGGTCGACGAATTGCTCGGTCGGCACGCCAGCCCGCGCATATGGTTCCGGGCTGCCGACACCGATCTTGGTAAAGGCTGCATCGACATCGCTGTTCAGAAGATGCATCCGCCGCACCGAACCGTCGCCCAGCATGGTCTGCCAATCGGCCTTGGCGAACTGAATGTTGCTGAGTTCCCGTTTCCTTGTGTCGGTCGCCGCGGCGTCGAAACCGGCCAGACCATGCGCTTTGGCGATCTGCAGTGCGGCGCGGCTGATACCGTCATTTATGACGATGGCGGTGACGGTGGCGCCGCTGATGGCGTCTACCGACTTGGCCTCGCCGTCGACCTTGGCGACGACATTGCGGCCAACATAGGCATCGACGAAGGCAGTGAGTTTCTCGGGCGGAATGCCGACAAGCAATATCGGCTCGTGATGCTCGACGACTTTGGCGCCCCGGATGACGCCAGTCTTGTCCATGCCGACCAGCAGTTTGATCGGCTTGCCGGAATAGCCGATATCATTTGTCTCGAACACGTAGCCCAGTATTTCCTCACCCTTGAACGCGGCCATGGCCGGCGGGTTGCCTTCGCTTGGGCCAAAGCGATCGGCATCGGGAAAGACATCTTGTGGTTTGATATCGGCGGTATAGGCGCCGAAACCTTTGGCATGAGCGGCTGGCGCCGAAAATACGGGCGCGAGCAGCAGGCCGGCAAGGGTAAGGCAGCGGAGGATGCGGGTGATCATGCGCGGATACTCTGCAATGTCGATGGATAGGGTGGCGCTTGCGCATGCACCGAACTGGCGAATTGGCGCGGGACGGTCAGAACAGCCTTGCGCTGGTCGGCAATGTCGAGACCAGCGAGATTCCAGCGCGCGGCGAGCGCAAAGCTGCCGCCGGAGAGCATCGGACCCGTGCAGCAGCCGGTTGTGCATTGCGTCGTACAAGATGGGCAAGGTCTCGTCTTGTCCGGCCGCATTGGGGCTTTTTCCGCCGGCATCAGGCCGGTATCAACCAGGCATCGGGACTGAGCGATGAGATCGTCGAAAGCACGCGCCTTGGCGATATGTACGCCACCCAGATTGGACGCGAGAAAACCGAACACCAGCAGCGGGGCAAGCAATGCGCCGATCACTTGGCGCGTCTGCCTCAGGGTTGCGAGTATGCGGTGCGTGCCGATCATCTGACGCGGTCTCCGCGATCCTTTGCTACTTGCAGGCAGCCATGGTTTTCAGGCCGTCGATCGCGGCCTTGCGCTTGGCCTCGTCCTTCATCTGGAACATCATGGCGTTCTTCAGGGGCTCGCCATTGACTTCAGCGAGAAATGCCTTGGGGTCGGCCAGATACTTCAGAAGGTTCTCGTCGCTCCAAATGAGCCCTTTGCTCTGCGCTCCCTTGAGTGCCGGCGAATAGCCCTTGAAATCGGCAGCATGCAGCGCCGCTTGCCCCGGTATGCCGTGCAGGTTCGGTCCCGTTGCGCGCGACGGCTTGCCCGGCTCGAGCGCATGGCAGGTCTTGCATTGGTTGAGGCTGGGCGGCACGGGGCAGTCGGCATGGCTGGCCGCAACGCCCACTGCAAGTGACGCAAACAACGAAAAGGCCGACAGACCAGCCCTTGAATACATCTTCATGCCGACGCCCTCTTTAAAGATACATTTCAAGTGAAGCTTATTATGCTGGCTGCGAATGACTTTGATTTGGATCAAGTGGCTCGGCTGGTCTGGCCGGCCAGTCGGGCGCAACGCTGGACGGATCGACACGCGCTGGATCGGTCGATCGCCGGCGCCTCCAGCAAATGTAAGAGGACCTTGGACTATTTGTGTTTGGCGAAGCCGGCGCGGCTATGGGAATGGCATCCTTGGGGCGTCAATTGCCCGCTCGATGACGCCGACATTGTGTCCTTAGCCGACCCGATAGATCGCCGTGCCGATGATGGTCTCGCCGGGGCCGGTAGGTGGCTGGTTGAAGTTGGAGGCGCGGTCGTCATAGATGCCGACAAACTCGGCGACACGGCCGCATTCCAAGACCCACCAGGCGGGAACCGGACGGCCGTCATATATCGCCACCGTCGGTCCGGGGCGCACCGGACTGACCGGGTGCCACTTACCGCCGATGGAAACCGCATTCTTGTAGGGAAGGATCCGGCATCTGGTCCGACGCCAGATGCGCGTCAGTGTTCGGGTGGCCGAAACCGTTTGTTCTTTGTCGGGCATGATCTGGATCGATCGGGTAACGTTGACTGCCTTTATTGCCGCCGCGGGCGGGCCGCGTGACGCAACGGTGCGGGCAATAGCAGATGGGCGCCATCCCGGCACTGCGACCAAATGACTGGCGAGGAGCCATGGAACAGGAAAGCCAAATCATCGCGCATTACGATCAGTCGGGGCTGGTTGAACGAATTCTTGCGGCGCTGCAAGCAGCGGGGCTCGACATTGATGAACTCGATGGCGACAGCCTCGCGCCGATTGACGAGTTCCATCTGGGCCGCCGTGAACTCACGGAAATCCTGCTCGGCGACCTGGCACCTTCACGTGGCACGCAGGTGCTGGATATCGGGAGCGGCATCGGCGGACCAGCGCGCTACTGTGCCACCCGCTTCGGCTGCCGCGTGGTGGGGCTGGACCTCACGCCCGCCTATGTGGCGCTCGCTGCCGATCTCACGCGCCGCAGCGGCCTCGATCACCTCGTCTCGTTCGAATGTGGCAGTGCCTTGGCGATGCCGTTCACCGCTGCAAGCTTCGATGCCGCCTACCAGTTCCATGTCGGCATGAACATCCGCGACAAGAACGCGCTATTCGCGGAGGCGGCAAGAGTACTGAAGCCCAAGGGCCGCTTGCTGGTCTATGACGTGATGCGGATTGGCGTCGGCGACTTATCCTATCCGATGCCATGGGCCGCCGGCCCGGAGGCAAGCTTTGTCGCAACACCCGTGGAATACCGCGACGCCTTGGCGCGCGCGGGTCTTCATCTGCTCGGTGAAACAGATCATCGCAGCCGCGTGTCAGCTCAGTTTGCCGCCATGCGGGCGGCGATCGCGCGAGATGGGCTGCCGGTCCTTGG
The DNA here is from genome assembly GCA_964618305.1 of uncultured Dongia sp. Taxonomy (GTDB): domain Bacteria; phylum Pseudomonadota; class Alphaproteobacteria; order Dongiales; family Dongiaceae; genus Dongia. The sequence continues at coordinate 12,230 of CAZUAL010000002.1, forward strand.
CTTGCATACCCTGATCGGTGCGGCCGCCAAGGAGCGGATGGGCAACATCACCGCGGCGGTGGAAGCCGGCCTGCTTGCGCCTATCGCCATTCTGGCCGAAAAGGACTTCGAATAGGATTGCCGATCGGGCGCGAATGCGCGCAATCTCGTGCCCAGTTTCAGCCGGCGCGTGAGTGTGATGATGAAGATCTATTTCGTTTCGGATGTCTCGTGTCCCTGGTGCGTGATCGGTCTGCGCAGCCTGGAAACGGCGCTGGCGCGGCTTGCCGGGGAGATCAGCGTCGACATGCAGTTCCGTCCGTTCGAACTCAATCCACATATGGGCCCGAATGGGCAGAATCTCGTCGAGCATATCGGTGAGAAATACGGTGCCACGCCGGAACAATCAGCCGAGACGCGCGCCATGATCCGCGACCGCGCGGCGGAACTGGGCTTCGACATGCGCATGAACGAGAAGAGCCGCATCTACAACACGTTCGACGCCCATCGCCTGCTGCATTGGGCGGACAAGTCAGGCAAGCAGCACGCGTTGAAATTGGCACTCTTCAAAGCGTACTTCACTGACGGCCGGGACGTCTCCAACCGAGACGTGCTGGTTGAGGTCGCGGCGTCCGTGGGTCTCGATTCTGCCGAGGCGAGGGCCCTTATCGAAGGCGATGCTTTCGCAAAGGATGTGCGGACGGAAGAAGCTTATTATCAGAACCAGGGCATTCACGCCGTGCCGGCGATCATCATCAACGAAAAGTATCTCATTTCCGGTGGACAAAAGCCGGAAGTTTTCGAGCAGGCGTTGCGCGAGATTGCACGCGAAGCGATTGCCTGAGGCGCGACACGCGCGAGCATTCTCCCCCTGGTTGTTCATATTACCCTTCGCCGCCAGTTTGACTGGCGCGATGTTCCCTATGGGCCGGCATCGGCAAGGCCGCACGATGCCAAAAACGCTGGTTCGCGCGCCTTCCACTGCTGCCCATCCGTTCAATTCACGCCCGTGTCACGCACCCGGTCCTAGAGAGGAGGGACCGAAGACGAGGTGCGAAGGGGCACTGGCTGTGGTGCCTGGCAGTGAAGGCGCCGGAGCAAGTCTTTGAATCGGGGTAAGAGGGCGATATGGCACAAGTGAAACTGGCAGTGCGCCGCAAAAGCCAATCCGTGAAGCCCGTTCGGGGTTATCAGGGCAATGGCGTCGATGGAGAGATTCAAGTCAAGGCATTGGAGGCGTTGGCAACCGCCTACAGCCGGATCATCCGGATTCTCAGCAGTGAAATCGACCGCACGAAGAAGGATGTGGACCGGATCTCGGATCTCGGCGGGCACATGCGTTGGGTGGCGGAGCGACAGGGGCTCGTGCGCACCGCGCTGCTGGCTGGGCCGGACTATGTGACCTATGTCTGCGGCGACTGCCGTGATCTGCCGCAGGTCTATTCATTGGCTGAAATGGCGGCGAAGCTTGCCAATGACGGCAATGCATTCCCGACCACGCTCAACTTGCTGAACTATATCGACGGGGAACTGGGCTGGTCGCAAGCGGCCGGGCACGCATGACGCCCGACCGGACACCAAAAGCTGACTACTCGTCGCGTCCGAGGGAGCGCGCAAGATCGACCAGATGCTTGCGCACCCGCGGATTCTTGATCTGGTAATAGGCGCGGACCAGTTCCAGGGTCTCACGGCGCGCCATCGGGTCCTTCTGCGCGTCTTCCGTGGCCGGTGCGGCGGCCGGATGCTCACCGCTCTGCGTGGCGAAGTCGGCCTCCATCCCTTCGAAGAAGTAGGGGATGCCGATATCGAGGACCCGCGCGATGTCGAAGAGGCGGCTTGAACTGACACGGTTCGCGCCGGATTCGTACTTCTGGATCTGCTGGAATGTGAGCCCGATCGACCTGGCGAGCTTCTCCTGGCTCATCCCGAGCAGGGTTCGACGCAAATGGATCTTCTTCCCAACATGAACATCGATGGGATTGGGAACACCTTTGCCGGCTGCTGAGCCGGCGCTGCCGCGCGCACGCGCCATCTTGAAACCTCGTGACTCGGGTCGACGGGAATATTGTCCCGCAAAATTAGGCGAGAACTAATTCCCTGGCCAGCCCCGTGCGCTCATTGCTGCGAAGATGGTGCGGAGGGCGGGAAAACCGCGCGCCGAAGGACCTTGCTGGCACAGCGGGGCCCGCCGCCTGCCCGCGCCAGAGCACTCCAGCCAAAAACGGGCACAATTTCGAACTCGATTTCTTCCCAAATAAGGCGGTTGCGCCGATCGAATTCGGCCAATTCAGGTTCCAGATCCGAAAATTGCGGCAGCCAGGCGAGTGGGCGCGCCTTCCCGCAATTTGTGCGCGCGTTATTCTCCAGGAACACGTTATTGAAAGGACGCAGGCTCGGATTCGGGCTGAATTGCGGATGCGCCAGATAGGGCACAGGATTGCGGACGACCGCAAAGCCGTCGGCTAAGAGGCGATTGGCGCTCGCGTCGAGTTGCTCCGCCCAGCCGGGGACACGCGGTCCATCGGGATCCGGCCCAGCGCGCGGATCCGCCAGGACCAGAAGTGGGCGCCCGTCCCGAGATCTCAGCCCCGTCACGGACAAGACGAGGTCGACATGATGCGGCTGCTGGCGAAGCTCGGTCGCTGTGCCGGCCTGCGCGGGCAGGGCGAAGCCGAAGACATGCAGCGGCCGAGGATCGCTCGCGCGATGGCACGCCAGTGCGTCGTCGAAGCTCAGCGGATTGACGCCGACATATCTTGTCTGCTCGACACTCTGCGCGCCGACGATGCGGAAGTCCGGGCCCATCAGCGTGTTGCCGCCGGTAAGGTGCAGCGGCAGGTCGCTCATGGGTGCCGGCAGTGCGGATGAAAGCCAATCCGCTTGCCGGCCGGGCCGGTCAGTGAACTTCAGACGATAGAGATGGAGATTGCCGGCGTGGTTCGCCACCATGAAAGGATCCTGCGACCACATCTCGGATTCCATCAGCGGTTCGTCGGGACCGGCGCCGACAATGGTCAGACGGCACGCGGCATCCATTTCTTCGATCCAACGTTGAAACAGCGGCGCGGCGGGATCGTCCGTCATCAGGAACAGCTGGATCGGCGACGGCAGGGCTTGAATGAGCTTGGCGAAGGCGCGGGCCTTGCCGTCATCCCGGTGCAGCATCTGGCAAGGTATGGTCATCGCCATGGCTTCTATCTGGCCGCCGCAATCGGCAACGAAATGCGCTTCAGCGGGTGTGCTCATTGGCTGCGCCGCCGCACATCGTCGAGCAATGCGTCAAAGAACATCGTGTGACTGAAGGGTGCCGGCAGCGATTGCCTCTCGGCGGCAATATCCGATCTGCGCATCGCGTCGATGAGCAGCAGCGCATCGGCCGTCTTGATGGAGACGCGGTGCGTTTTGACGAGAGCCAGCGTCCGATCAGCTTCGGGGATGTCGGCGCGGTCGATCAGGAATTGCCAGCTGCGATCCTTGAAGTGCGCGGCCCGCGCGGCCGCAAGCAGACGCGTGCAACGTTCCGCCGGCAAGAGTCCGGCACTGGTCAAGTTCGCCAGTGTCGCTTCGATGTCGACAAGGGCTTCAGTGAGCGGTTGGTGACCAAGGCCGGCCGGCCCGTGGACGACGGCCACATCCGCATCGGCCGTCCGCCGCCCGGATAGGTAATCATTGTAGATTTGGCCGATGCCCTGCATGCCGAAGGCGGCACACTCGGCGGCACGCAAGGCTCCCAAGCTCGCTGCGCCAAAGACAGCGACACCGCGATCGAGCGCGAAGAGGATTTCCTTGTGCCAGGTCGAGGGGCTGAATTCGAACGTCCCGTCGACCAGGCCAATGACTGTAGCCCCATCGAGCACGGCAGCAAGCAGATCGCCCTTGCCGGCGGGCGGGCGCAGTTCAATCTCGCCAAGCTCCGTCCCGGGCACGCTGCTAAGGCTGGGGCCGGCGAAGAGGATGCGCCTCATGTTGCGGCTTTCATGAGAGCATCAAGCAGGCCCATCCCGCCCTGGCTGATGCCGGCTTCCATGCTGGCACCAAGGTCCGGCACGAGGACACGGAAGACCGAGAAACCGAGGCCCTTCGGCGCCAAGGGAAAGCAAAAGACGTCGTCGATGCCGGCTCTCGCCAGCCGATGCATGATATCGCGCAGGTTGGCTTCGGGATCACGATGGTCGCAGCACGGAAGGTGACCCGGAACCAGGTCGAAGCTGGCAAGCGGATCCGCGCTTTGCCGCAGACTGGCGCGGGAGCCGCGATAGACTTGATCTTTGATGTCGTCGCGCGCGCCGGCGATATCGGTGGCGCGCGACTGGACGCATTCCAACAATGCGGCCGCGGCGGCCTGATAGGCATCCAAACGGCAGGCGAATCCGGCCGTCAGTGTCGTGCCGACACCCTCGTCCGTGGCGACCTGGCGATCCAGAAAGCAGGCAATCACCGGGATGGGCACCCGGCCACCCAAGGCGAAGAACCTTGGCGCAAAACCGGCCTCGTGGACCAGTGCGATCAGCCGGTCGAGCTCTTCATGCGCTCCCGCGTCATGACGTACGGGCTTGGCAATGGACAATCCCAAGAGATCAAGGGTCGAAGTCGCATCGTGTTCGATGACTTCGAGCAGCGCGTGCAAGATGGCGGCAGCATCGTTCGCCCCGGCGCCCAAGCCGATGGAGGACATCGCAAAGGCGCCGTGGTCCCAGGGAGCATTGTGCCGCATGTCGAGGCCGATCAGTTCGTAAGGGGCCGCGACCTTTGACCCAGCACGCAAGGAATGACCTTGCACCCAAGCGAGACCTTGAGAAGGGTGCAATCGATCGGGCCTGATCCGCATGAGCCTGTCGAAGTCGAGGGGGCGGAGGCCGCGATTCCGCGCCTCTTGGGGCGTGACCTGATAGATGACGAGATCCTCGGGCCGCTCCGCGCACGCCCCTTCGGCCGCTTCCATGATGGCGGAGATGCGCGCCTGCCGATCCGTCGCGCCTTTCCCCTGCGAGACGGACAAGGCGCGGGCGTTCGGCCGGCAGGCGAACCAGACGGGCAGGCCGACGGTATCGAGCCCGGTCAGATCGCCGACGCGCGTGATGCCCAATTGCCGGAGCAGGCGCGGATCGGCGATCCCAGTCGCGAATAGATCCTCGTCAGGCAAAGACCGGACTTAGACGAGCTGACCGTCTTTGAGCTGCGTGTCGGGCGGCAGAGACGGATTGAGATCGGCCAGAGCGCTGGAAAGTGGGGCGGCAACCCAACGGGTGGTCGCCCAGTCCGTGTCGTCCACTTCTGCGACAAAGCAGAAGTCGGCATCGGAAACCGTGGCGCCCTTGGCGATCATCTGGCCGAGCGCCTGATAGGTGGTGTCGACGTCCGGGAAAGACTGTGCAACTTCGGTTTTGTTGATCATGGCCTTTGCGCCGGCCGCCACCTGCGCGAACGCCGCGTCAAAGCTGGTGCCATGCTGGGTGGCATAGGCTTCTATTGTCGCCTTGCTGATATGCGTCAACTTGAGTGGATCAGTCTTGACGAAGAGAACGCCAATATTCCGATCCCCAATCACATAAAGTCTAGCCATTGCGACCCCCATGTTAGGTTGAATGCAGTTCCGCCAGCCTAAGGCCCTCGGTGAACTTCTTGCGCGTATGCTCGTGCTTCAACGGCACAAAGCTGCAAATATTTTCAATGTTCTGATCCGGATAGAGTTCCTTGAGGCGCCTGCCATAGCCGCGCGCTTCCTCGTGGCGACCTAGATAGGCGTGCGACGCTGTTAGCAGTCTGACGACTGATTCCTGAGATTCCATTTTGCTGCAGAACTCTATGACCTTTTCATGGTCGTCGGCAAGAAAGGCCACACTGGCACCCGCCCACCAGAAATGATCTGGCGCAAATGGATTGAGATCGATCGCACGCTCAAAGCGCTGCAGTCCCGCTGCGGCATCGCCGAAGCAGGCCAGCGCGTCGGCGTGTTGCACCAGCAGATCGGCGGAATTCGGATTGAGCGCCTCTGCTTCCGAAAATTTCTCCTCGGAATAGTCGAAGTCGCGCTGATAAAGGGCAATGACGCCGGACATCATGTGATTGAACCCGGCGGCCGGGTCCATCTCGACGGAGCGGTCGACAAGTTCGCGGGCGCGCCGCAGCAGATCCGGATCGTCGCCGCCCAAGGTGATCCATTCCAGATAGAGGGTCTGGGCAATGCGGGCATGGGCCAGGGAGAGGCCCTTGTTGAGCTCAATCGCCTGCTGGAACGAGCGGCGGGCCCGGCGGAGCTTGGGGAGGTCGCAATTCTTGAGCAGGTTCTGGCCGTCGAGATAGTGGAGATAGGCCTGGCTGTTGCCGTCGCGGCGCATGGCATCGAGCAGATGGCGTTCGACTTCGGCGGCGATGGAAGAGGCGACCTGCAGGGAAAGCAGGCGGAACGACCGCACCAGATCCTCAGGCCGGAAGGAGAACTCGCCCGCCCAGAGGATCTCACTGCTGCTGCAATCGGTCATGCGCAGCACCAGAAGCTGATCGCGCTCGCTCGGCTTGACGAAGCCGCTCACCGTGAAGTCGGCGCGCAGGACCGAATTGTCGATCGGCACGCCGGAATCGTGGGCGAGCTTGAACGAGGAATGCGGCGCCAGCGTCACGAAGGTGCGGTAGCGCGCCAGTTCGTTGGCGATATCCTCGACCAAGGCACCTACCAGCGCATTCTGCGACGGGTCCGCCGGCAAGATCCAGGCGGGTGCGAGGAAGGCGACGCGGGGCTGCGCGATGACGCGGCGCTCGCTCTGCGGTGCCGTTGCGACACTGCCGCCGCCGCGCCCGGCTAGGATGCGGCGCATGACGGCCGCTGTTTCCGGCTGCGGCGGTACGCCGAATTCGCGTTCCAGCATGGCGACGAGGGAGCGGTAGGTTCTCTCCGCTCCTTCAAACATGCCGTTGCGGCCATATGCCTCGATGAGGCTCCGATAGCTGGCCTCGCGTTCCGGGTCGAGGGCCAGCATGCGATCGGCGACGGCCCGGAGATCCTGTTCGGGCGCGCGGCCAAAACGCGTGAGTTCGATGAGGATCGACGACGCAGCAGAGAAGAACCGTTCGCGCAGGGCAGAGCGTTCGACGGTCAGCCAATGCGCAAAGGCATCCGTCGTCTCCGGGATTCCCTCTAGCAGGTCGCCGCGGAACAGCATGAGGCTGCGCAGCGCCTGTTCGGGAAAGCCGGAGCGGTAGCCGATTTCGAAGAGGTTGAGGTCAATGAGCGCACCGCCGCCGCCAAGCGCCACGGATTTCGCGTCGGAATCGATCAGCTCGTCATGGCCGCTGCTTGCCTTGCGTATCCGCGCCAGCAATTGGCGCAAATTGGCCAGGGCGGCCGCTTCGGTATCATTGTCCCACAGGAGTTGCGCGATTTCCTTGCGGCCCAGCCGCTTTGTGGGCGCGCGGGCGAGCAGGGCCAGCAACTGGAAGCCTTTGGCCGGAAAAAGCGCCGGCCCGGCCGGATGAACCATTTCCGGCACGCCAAGCAGGCGAATTTCAATATCTGATTCGAGCCCCATCCGGCAAAAACGCTGTCGCCCCCCAACTCTTTGATATTCTGTCTGAAAACAGAAAAATCCACAATCGAATTCATCTTTGCAGGCCGCATCCTCCGGCCAATTCACGCCGGTGTCACGTCGACTGCCGGACACTACACCCCGAAAATGAACGATTTGGTTAAGCGGGGTGAAGATGGTCGAAACCGTCCGGCGTCTTCGAACAGGATGGGCAGGCGTGGAGCCGGCAATGGAAGCGCCAAGGCCGGGTGCAGTGCTGCCCACTGAAATGGCAGCCCTCATCTGCCCGGATTGGCGCATGCCGTCCCTGGTGATCGCGGCTCCGGGCGGAGAAGTGGCCTATGCAAACACACCCTGCCTGCAGATGCTGGCGGCGCGTGACACGATCGAGATCGTCGATGGCCGCCTGTCGTTCCTGGCCCCCCAAATCACCGAGAAGTTCTTCAGCCTGCTGGAGCGCATGCTGGCCAACGGGCTGGAAGAGGCCACGCTGATCGAGCGCGACCGAGGCGGTGGGATCGTCATTTCCGCTCTCATCCGGAACATGCAGGGCTTCTTCCGCGACGTCGTCGCACGCCACGCGGGCGGATCCGACAGCACACGATTTGCCGTCATTGAACTGGCCAGCAGCCGTGACCGGCTGGCCTGGCCGGCAATGCGTGCCTTCGCGCAGGCCTTTGATCTCAGCACGCCCGAGGCGGAAATCGCGGAACTGATGACGCAGGGCCTGTCGGACGAGGAAATGTCCGTCACGAATAAGCGGTCGCTTACGGATGTGCGCTCGCTGCAGCGGAGCCTCTTCAGGAAAACCAATTGCCGGCACGCGGCGCAGTTCGTGCGGCTTGTCATGACCCTTTGCCCGCCGGCGCGGTCCGCATGAGGGAAAAGGCTGACACGAAGCCGTGGGCTGAGCTGCTGAGCCGCCGCTCCGCGATGTCATGGGTGGTTGCGGCACTCCTCTGTCTCGCGATCGTCGGCATTGCCGCCTTCCTGCTGGTCAATGATTATCGTGCCGTCGAGGCGGAGGGGCAGCAGCGCGCCGACAATCTCGCGGGGATCGCCGCGGCGCAGATGACCTCCACGCTGAGTGCGCTCGATGTGGGATTGCGGATGGTCGAAATGCCCGAAGCTGGGGCGGGGAACGGCAACCGCGAGGCTGCGCTTGACCGTCTGGCGGATGCGATTCCCGCGATCAGCGATCTCCGCTTCATCGATACTGGCGCTGCGGCGCATATTGCAAAGGCTGCGGACCGGGAGACTTTGCTTCATCACGAAAACGACACCGATACCGGCGTGCGTTTCAGCCGGCTCGGGCAGGACGGCGGCACCTTGCTTTTTTCTCGGCGGCTCAGTGGCGGCGACGGCTATTTCGCCGGCATCGTGATCGGCCATCTTGATGTCGGTTATTTCTCAGGATTTTTGCGGGATCTTGGCGCCGATTCCGCGACTTTGCGTCTTGCCGGCCAATCCCGGCTGACGCTGTTCGGCCGCGATGGCAATCCCAGCGGAACCGCGCCATTCACCGCCGCCGCGACCTTGAATGGCTATCCCCTGTCGGTCGAGATCGGGCTGGATCGGCAGAAGCTGATGGCCGCCTGGGAAAGCCGGCGCAATGTTGGCATCGCCCTGGTCTTCGTTCTCTTGATCCTGGTGCTCGGCGCCGTGATCGCCTACCGCCAGCATGCGACACAGGCGCTGACCCTGGCCGGCCTTGAGGCCATGACCAAGATGGAGGCGGCGGCACGCCGGCGCGCCGACGAGATCAGCCGCCGCAAGTCGGACTTCATTTCGAACATGAGCCATGAATTGCGGACGCCCCTGAATGCCATCATCGGCTTCTCGGAAGTGATCAAGGAGGAATCCTTCGGGCCGGTCGGCCTGCCGCGCTACCGCGAGTATGCCGATGACATCCACTACAGCGCCCAGCACCTGTTGGCCGTCATCAACAACATTCTGGACCTCTCCAAGGTCGAGGCGGGCAAGTGGCAGATTTCAGACGACAAGGTCGATCTTGGCGAACTCATCAGCTCGCTCACGCGCCTTGCGGCCGAGCGCGCGACACGCGAGAATGTCCAGCTTGCCATCGCCGCCGCCCCGGACGACATCGTCATCCGGGGTGACAAGCGCACGCTGCTTCAGATCATGCTCAACCTCACGATCAATGCGATCAAGTTCGCCGGGCCGGATCGCTGCGTGGATCTGGGCGTCAGCCGTCTGGGCGACGGCAGTCTCGCGATCGATGTCGCCGATCACGGCAATGGAATGACGAAGGAAGAGCAAATGCTGGCGATGCGTCCGTTCGATGCGCCGAACACGGACAAGCGCAAGCAGGACACCGGGCTTGGCCTCCCGCTTGCCGCGGCTTTCGCCGAACTGCATGGCGGGCGGGTCGAATTGCAGAGTGCGCCGGGTGCCGGTACGACCGCGCGTCTCATCCTGCCGGCCGCGCGCGTGCAAGGATCCTGCTAGGCGAAATCCGGCAGGATCACTTCCAGGAATTCGCTGCCCGTCTCCGCGGTGATGCCATAGGCGGCGCCGGCCGGGATGACGACGCTCTCGTTCACGTCCAGCCGGTGGCGGCCGAGCGCGGTGCCGCCAATCTCGAGCGCGCCTTTGAGGACGAAGAAGAACAGGAACTCGCCACCATGCGGATCGGCGGGGGCCGTACCTTTCCCGAGCGCGCGCACCACACGCACGCCGGCAAGGCCATCCGTCGCGGCGCCAATGCCGATGTCGCGCGCCTCGAAACCGGCGAGCCGCCAGTTCTCCCAACTCGCCTTCGCCGCGATGTGGCGCACAAAGCGCTGATCGCCATAATAGCGTCCGGGAACGACGCGGCCGGTCGGCAGTTCCATGATCTGATCGGCGTGCGTTTCATGGATGGCCGGGCAGCCAATCTCGATCACTTCGAGTCCCGGCGAAGCTTCCAGCACGCGGTGCCGGATTTCCGGCGGCTGCAGCACGCAATCCCCGGCCTTCATCACGAACGGCTCGCCCTGATCCTCGTAGACGACCTTCACCCAGCCCGCCCGGCAGAAGATCATCTGGAAGCGGATCTTGTGGAAATGCACATAATCCGGCACCGGCCCGCCGTCGGGAATGCGGATATGCGAGGCGATGAAGCGCCCGCCGAGGCGGCTCGGGATCAGGTCTCGGTATTGCATCCCGGCGCGCCCCGTCCCCCAGGCTTCCTTGCCGGCCCGCGTGATGACGAATTCCTGCGTTCCTTCCGGAATGACGAGGGGCGGCTGGGCATCGGCGATCTGAATGCGGGTTCCGCCTGGGGCAATCAATTCTTCTGGTGCGCCGGCGGGCAACTGACCAAGGTCACATAGCAAGCGCAATTGCAGCGGCGATTGGTTGCCGGCATCGGCGCGTCGTTCCAGACGCAGGGCAACGCCGTGGCCTGACACGACAGCGACGCTCGGTGAATCAGCCGGCATGATGAGGTTCACTTTGAAGCCGAGCCGCCGCGTGAAGAAGTCGAGCTCGGCGGCAAGATCGCTGCAGGGAAGCACGATCTGCGCGGCACGCACCTGCGGCGCGATCATCATATCGGTCTTGGTGTTCATGATCTCATCCCTGGCTTTGATGTTGGGACGATTCTTAGTCTTCTTGGCGCCGGACGGCAATTTCAGCGGTGGATGGCAAAAGCGCGTGCCGGAAAGCCGGATCCGTTCTTCGGCTTGGGCCAAGTGGCGCAGATGAGCGCGCCGGCGGGTGGCACGCGGTCGAGATTGGTCAGCAGCTCGATCTGCCAGCGATCCTGCGACAAGACGTAGCGTTCCAGGCTGTCGTCGCCACGGGAGACGGAAAGGCCTGGATCCGTATCGAGCTGCTCGTGACCGATGGCCCGCACGCCGCGCTCCTCGATCAGCATCGTCAGAACGTCGCGCGACCAGCCTGGGCAATGCGATAGTCCGTCGCCGCCCTTGTTTTGCATCCGTCCCTGATCCGGCCAGCGCTGCGACCAGTCCGTGCGCAGTGCAACAAAGCTGCCGGCCGGGATGCGGCCGAAGGCATCTTCCCACGCCGCGACATCGGAAAGGATTGGAACGGCATCCGGATCGGCGGCCGCACGCGCGCTGATGTCGAGGATGACGAGGGGCAAAAGCATCTCCTTGACCGGAATGGCGTCGAGCGGCCGGCCACCTTCTATGTAGTGAACCGGTGGATCGACATGCGTACCCCACTGGCCGACATGGGTATAGAGATGCACCTGGCAATCGTGTCCCTTGGCGTAATCCTGCAGTGCCTCTCTTCCCTCATCGGGAAAGTCCGGAAATTTCGGCTGTCCAGGAAAGAAGGCGTGGGTGAGATCGGTGAAATTGGCTCCAGCCAATTGATCGCGGTAGATCTGCCACAGGCCGGGTGCTGCCATTTCTCACCGTCTCCCGTCGATTTTTCGGCAGTTCGCTCCGCCGCGCCATCATTATATTGCTCGCCCATTATGTTGCCTTTATCTGTGCTGTAAAGCTGTGGCACGTTGCGACAACGAAGCTGATTCACCGACCCATCGAAAGAGCGCGATCATGAGCCAGAACGCCTATGAAACCGGCCGCCTCAACCTGCCCTTCGTCGGGCATTGCACTTTTGCCAAGCAGCCGATCTGCACCGACTGGGACAATATCAACGCCGATGTCGCGGTCCTGGGCGTACCCTATGACATGGGCACGCAATACCGGTCCGGCGCGCGTTTCGGTCCGCGCGCCATCCGCGAGGCGTCGACGCTCTTTTCCTTTGGCCATGGCGGTGCCTACGATTTCGAGGATGATGTTGTCTACCTGCCGACGGACCGGGTGAAGATCGTCGACATGGGGGATGCGGATATCGTTCACACCGACACGGTGAAGAGTCACGAGAACACGCGTTACGCCGTCCGCAAGATCCTGAAATCGGGTGCCATGCCGCTCATCCTCGGCGGCGATCACGCGGTGCATGCGCCGGTCATCGAAGCCTTTGCGGGCCAGGAGCCGGTGCATATCGTTCATTTCGATGCGCATCTCGATTTCGTCGATGAGCGGCATGGTGTGCGCTATGGGCATGGCAATCCCTTGCGCCGGGCGTCAGAGACCGGTCACGTCACCGGCATGACCCAGCTCGGCATCCGCAATGTCTCCTCCTCCAACCGGTCCGACTATGACGCGGCGCGGAAATTCGGCTCCAAGATCCTCTCGGTCCGGCATGTGCGCAAGTTGGGCACGCAGGGTGTCCTCGATCTCATCCCCAAAGGCGTGCGCTACTACGTCACCATCGATATCGACGGGTTCGACCCCTCGATCGCGCCCGGCACGGGAACGCCGAGCCATGGCGGCTTTCTCTATTACGAAGTGCTGGAGATCCTGCAGGGGCTGGCGAAGCAGGGGGATGTCGTCGGCATGGACCTGGTCGAGGTGGCGCCGCCCTATGATCCGACCGGGATCACTGGTTTTCTGGCCGCGCAATTGCTAATGAATTTCCTCGGTTTCATCTTCGAGGCGCGCCATCAGCGCGGCCGTTGAAGAATTTCATTCATTCGGAGTGGCGTAAATGACCTATGATGTCGGCGCGATCCGCGCCCAGTTTCCCGGCCTGAAGCGCCTGCACAAGGGCGAACCGGCGGTCTTTTTCGACAATCCCGCCGGCACGCAGATGGCGAAGCAGTCGATCGACCGCATGGTCTGGGCGATGACGGAGGTCAACGCCAATCTGGGCGGCCAGTTCGAAACCTCGATCCTCGCCGGCAAGCTGGTCGACGACGCGCACGAGGCAGCCAAGGATTTCATTAACGCTGCCAGCGTCGAGGAAATCGTGTTCGGGCAGAACATGACGACGCTCACCTTCATGATGTCGCGCACGCTCGGGCGCACGTTCAAGGAAGGTGACGAGATCGTCGTTTCGCGCATGGATCATGACGGCAACGTGACGCCCTGGCTGATCATGGCGGAAGAACGCGGCCTCAAGGTCAAATGGCTGGATTTCAGCCCGGAGACGTTCGAGTTCGATCTGGCGCAGGTGGGCAAGGTGGTGACCGACCGCACGCGCATCGTCGCTGTCGGTTATGCCAGCAATGTCACCGGCACGATCAACAATGTGAAGGCGATCGCCGCGGCGGCAAAGGCCGCGAGCAATGGCAAGGCACTGGTCTATGTCGATGCCGTCCAGTTCGCACCGCACGGCGTTATCGACGTTCAGGACATCGGCTGCGACTTCCTGGTCTGCTCGGCCTACAAATTCTATGGCCCCCATTACGGACTGCTTTGGGGGCGGCGGGAGCTTCTCGAAAAGCTGTGGGCCTACAAGGTGCGGGCGGCGACCGACGAATTGCCGTCGAAATTCGTGACCGGCACGACCAACCGCGAGGAACTGGCGGGCATCATGGGCGCCGTCGAATACTACGAATGGCTCGGCAAGAATTTCGGTGGCGCCACCGATCCGACACTCACTCGCCGCCAGCGCATCGTCGCCGGGGTGGAGGCCATGCTGCGCCACGATCTCGGCCTGGCCGAGCGGCTGATTGCCGGCCTCGAGCAGGTCAAGAACGTCCGCATCATGGGCATCACCGACCGCAAGGCCTTTGCCCGCCGCGTACCGACCGTTTCCTTCGTCATGGATGGCTGCGACCCGACCGAAGTCGCCAAGTTCATGGCCGATGAGGGCATCTATGTGTGGGACGGCCACAATTATGGCGTCGAGCCCGTGACGCGTCTCGGCCTCATCGACAAGGGCGGCGTCGTCCGCGTGGGCCCCACGCATTACAACAGTCCGGGCGAGATCGACCGCTTCCTTGGGGCGCTCAACATATATTTACAAAGGCGCTGAGCCTGGCGTGCTAGTCTCGATCCTCCGTGAAAGCCGAGGACCGATCGATGTCTTGCCGCCTGTTCTCAGCCTTGATCCTGTGCGTAGCGCGCGCCCAGCCGGCTTCCGCGCAATCGACCGACGATGCCGAGCGGCTGGCGGGCGAGGGCCTGGCCAAGATCTTGGAAGCGCTCGACCTGTTGCTGAAGACGATCCCGCAATACGCGGCGCCCGAGGTGCAGCCCAACGGCGACATCATCATCCGGCGGCTGCATCCGGAAGAGGCGCCGAAGAAGGCCCCCGAGGAAGAAGATGACGAACCAGGCGACGGCACCGAGACTTGAAGCGGCCACGCGCTTGCGCGAACTGGGCGCCCTGGCGCCAGATGGGGATTTCGAGCTGGAGCCCACCGGGCATGGGCCACTCGACGGCCTGACCTTCGCCATCAAAGACCTGTTCGACGTTGCCGGGCGGGTGACCGGCGCCGGCAATCCGGATTGGCGGCGGACGCACGCGCCCGCATCGCGCCATGCCGTTGTCGTCGAGAAATTGCTCGCGGCCGGCGCGCACGCCATTGGCCGGACCATCACCGACGAAATGGCCTTCAGCCTCAACGGGCAGAATTACCACTATGGCACCCCGCGCAACTCGGCGGCGCCGGACCGCATACCCGGCGGCTCCTCGGCGGGTTCGGCCGCGGCGGTTGCCGGCGGCGCCTGCGACTTCGCGCTCGGCACGGATACCGGTGGCTCGGTCCGCATTCCGGCGGCGCTCAACGGCATTTTCGGGATCAGGCCCAGCCACGGCGCCGTCGACATGGCGGGCGTCATTCCCTTGGCCAGGAGCCACGACACGATCGGCTGGTTCACGCGCGGCGCCGCCTTGCTGGAAGCGGTTGGCGATGTGCTGCTTCCGGCGGATTCCGGCGAGGCACCTTCCTTCGGCGAAGTCTATGTCGCCCGCGATGCCTGGGCGCTCGCCGATGCCGCCATTGCTGCCGCCCTGGCGCCGGCCCGCGATGGCATTGTGAAGGCCGTCGGCCCCGCCATCGACATGACACTGGCGGCCGATTGCGGCGGGCTTTCCGCCTGGCGGATGGCCTTCCGCTTTCTGCAGATGCGCGAGATCTGGGCCGAACACGGCGCATGGATCGAACGCGAGAATCCGCAATTCGGGCCGGAGATCGCCGAGCGCTTCGCCATGTCGCGGGAGGCGGCGGCAAAGACGGATACGGGCGAGGCCGATTTGCGCCGCCTGATCACCCGGCGCCTGGATGACATGCTGGCCGAGGGCGGCATCCTGCTCATCCCGACCGCGGCCGACATAGCGCCCCTCAAATCCATGAGCGCTTCTGATTCCGCGGGCTTCCGTGACCGGACGCTGAGTCTCACCTGCATTGCCGGTCTGGCGCGGCTGCCGCAGGTCACCTTGCCGGTGGCGCGGGTGGATGGGGCCCCGGTCGGTATCTCGCTCATCGCCCGCCACGGGCGCGACCGGGCACTCATTGCCTTGGCGCGCCGTCTCGAAGCGCTGGTCGCGGGTGCATAAAAAAACTTTGGTGCGCTGTCGAAATCGGACCTGCCGGCCCGTCTATCGGGGTGAAGGGCAGGCAATGGGCCGGTCCCTGGCGGCCCGAAGGAGGGGCTAAACCGATGAAATACATGCTGATGGTCTATGAAAACGAGGCCCAATACGGCGATCGTCGTCCCGATCCCGAGGTCCTGAAGCGCCACATGGCGTTCCAGCAGGAGATCAAGGCGCACCATGTCGGCGGTGCCGGCCTCAACGGCGTTGCCACGGCGACGACGATCCGGACCGAGGGCGGCAAGCAGCTTGTCCATGACGGTCCGTTCGCCGAGACCAAGGAGCAACTCGGCGGCTTCTATCTCATCGACGTGCCCGATCTCGACGCGGCGATCGCCATCGCCAAGAAGCTGCCGCTCCTCAAGGACGGCGCGGTTGAGATCCGGCCGCTGCTGACGGCGGATGCCAAGCCGCTCGCTTGACGCTGCGGTGCGCGGGGCGGGCGGCCGCATCATCGCCGCCCTCGCCGTGCGCTTCCGCAATCTCGACCTCGCCGAGGAGGCCTTCGCCGAGGCCAGCCTGCGCGCGGCCCGCCATTGGCCCGAGCGTGGTGTGCCGACCGATCCGGCCGCCTGGCTCTACCGGGTGGCGGAGCGTTGCCTCCTCGACGCCTTGCGCAAGCGCCGGCCCGAGACGGCGGATGCGCCCGACTTGGCCGACCCGGCACCCAATGCCGAAGAAATGCTCACGGATGATCGCATGCTCATTCCCGACGAGAGGCTGCGCCTCATCTTCATCTGCTGCCATCCGGCGGTGGCGGTCGAAGCCCGCGCGGCGCTGACCTTGAAGCTCGTCTGCGGCCTGGCGACCGCGTCGATCGCGCGTGCCTTCCTGGTGAGCGAGCCGACGCTGGCGCAGCGCCTGGTGCGCGCCAAGCGCAAGATCGCCGAAGCCGGCGTTCCTTCGAACTGCCGGCTCCCGATTTCTGGCCGGAACGGCTCGATGCCGTGCTCACCACGTTGGAAATCGCCTATTCGAAGGCGCATGAGGACGCAGCCGGTGCCGGCCCGCATGCTGGTTTCGCCGCGGAGATGCTGGAACTGACCGGGCTTCTCGCGGCGCTTCTCCCGCGCGAGCCGGATGTGCTGGCGCTTGCCGCCACCATCCGCTTTGCCGAGGCAAGAAGACCGGCGCGGTTGGCCGATGACGGTGCCGTGGTCCCGCTTGCCGATCAGGACCCGAACGACTGGCACCGTCCCCTGATCGACGAAGCCCGCCGCTATCTGGCGCGGACCGAGGCGGTGGCGCCCAGCCAGCGGGTCCTGCAGGCGCAGATTCATGGCTTGTGGTGCGCGCGGCGCAGCCTTGCCGAACCAGCGCCCTGGCCGCAGGTGCTGCTGGCTTATGACGCGCTCCTGGACCTGCGCGACGATGCGATCGTCCGGCTGAACAGAGCGGTGGCGTTGGCCGAGGTTGCGGGCGCCGAGGCGGCGCTGGCCGAGACGGACCGGCTCGACAGTGCGGCCCTCGCGCAGTTCCCGCCTTTTCATGCCGTGCGCGCGGATCTGCTGCGCCGGCTCGGCCGCGCGAAGGAGGCGCGGGCCGCCTACGATGCCGCCTTGTTGCTGGGTCCAGGCCCGGCGGAGCGGTTATGGCTCAGCCGGCGCCGGGATGAGCTTCAGCTGTCGTAGGCGAGCAGGCTGTGGACCGGGATGTCGAACCGGTTGCGGCCACCGAGGAAGGTGAGCTCGATCAGGCACCCGATCGCCACCACGTCGCCGCCGACTTTCCGAAGCAGGGTGACGGCCGCATCCATGGTGCCGCCGGTCGCCAGCAGATCGTCGAGCACGATGACGCGCTGGCCCGGCTTGATGGCATCGGCCTGAATTTCGATGATGTCTTGGCCGTATTCCAGATCATAGGCATGGCGGATCGTCTCGCCGGGGAGCTTGCCGCGCTTCCGAACCATGACGAAGCCGGTTCCCAGCCGGTCGGCCAAGGGTGCCGCCACCAGGAAGCCGCGGGATTCGATCCCCACCAGCACATCCGGCTTGTAGGCGCCGAGGATGCCGGTCAGCCGGTCGAGCGCCTCGTGCCAGGCGCCGGCATGGGCGAGCAGGGTCGAGATGTCATAGAAAAGGATACCGGGTTTGGGAAAATCCGGAACGTGGCGGATGTGCTGTTTGAGATCCATCGGGCCCTATGGCGTCTGTCGTGCGGCGTCTGTCGTGTGGCGGCTGGAAGCGGTAGCGGTTCGGCGGTGGAAAGGCACCTTCTTCTGGCTGTATAAGCCATGGACCCGGGCGGGGGAAGGCCAAAGCGGAAGGGGCAAAACATGCGGAAGTCGCAGCGTATGGACAAGATGGACGTGAAGATCCTGACCGCCCTGCAGGCGGCCGGGCGCATGAGCAATCTGGAACTCGCCGCCAAGGTGGGCCTCTCCGCCAGCCCCTGCCATACCCGCCTGCGCCAGCTCGAGAAGCAGAAGGTCATCCGCGGCTATCGGGCAGATATCGACTTGGCCAAGGTCGCCGACCATGTCGAGATCCTGAGCTTCGTGACCCTCCACAAGCACGGGCGCGCCCAGCAGGGGGCCTTCGAACAGCTGATCGACGAGACCCCGCAGGCCATCGCCTGCTATCAGATCTCGGGCAATTTCGACTATATCGTCCACTTCGTCTGCCGCTCCGTCGGCGAGTATGTGGAGATCCACCATGCCCTCATCGAGCAGGATCCGAACATCGCCTCGGTGACGACCAACGTCATCATGTCGGAGACCAAGAAGTTCGCGGGCTACCCGTTGAAGGAACTCATCGACCCCGGCGAGCTCAAGATCGACTGAGGAATGCCTGGCTGGGGAAAGGCCAGCTGAGGAAAGGCTGGCTGGGGAAAAGCAGAAAATTCTTCGGGTGAGCGCCCCCTGGCTGCGCAGATATTCTGCCGGAGGCGCCATCAAAAACGACAAATCCTGCTAAGCAAATCTTATCTATTTGCCCGCCATGATGGCATTCGCCGCGTGGGATTCGCCCTTCGGACAAGGGGTTTCCAACGCGGCGATTTCATTTTTCGGCTTTTTTCGGGGCGAGGGACCGCTCCCAGAAGGATGAAACGGTAGATGAGCAAGATTGCGGCTTTGCGTGCGAAGAAGAAGGAAGTGAGCGCCCGTGACCTGACGACGGCCTCGCTGCGGGCCCAGCTGGCCCCGCAGGCGGTCATCGCCAATGACGCGGCGCCCCGGCCCGAACGCGCGCTGAAGTTCCTTGCCGAAGAAAAGCCGGCGACCCCTTGCCTCGTCGTGGATCTCGACGTGGTCGAACGCAAGTACGCCGATCTCCGCGCCGCTCTCCCGCAGGCCGAAATCTTCTATGCCGTGAAGGCCAATCCCGCGCCGCAGGTCCTGGATCGCCTGGCCGCCGCCGGGTCGAGCTTCGACACGGCCTCGTCCGGCGAAATCCGGGCGGCCCTTGCCGCCGGTGCCACGCCCGACCGCATCTCCTTCGGCAACACCATCAAGAAGCCTGCCGACATCTGCTGGGCCTATGAGACGGGCGTGCGCCTCTTCGCCTTCGACGCGATCGAGGAATTGCGCAAGATCGCCGCCCACGCCCCGGGTTCGGAAGTCTATTGCCGCATCCTCGTCGAGGCGGAAGGGGCGCTGTGGCCCCTCAATCGCAAGTTCGGCTGCGTACCGGAGATGGCGACGGACCTGCTGATTGAAGCGCGCGAGCTCGGCCTGAAGCCCGCCGGCGTGTCCTTCCATGTCGGCTCGCAGCAGCTTGATCCCAGCCAATGGGACCGCGCCATCGCCAGCGCCAAGTCCGTCTTCGACGGCTGCGCCAAGGCGGGCGTCGTCCTCAACCTAATCGACCTTGGCGGCGGCTTCCCGGCCGAATATGCCCCGGGTGTTGCCGGGATCGACGCCTATGGCGCGGCGATCGCCGAGGCGCTGACGCACAATTTCGGCGCCGACTGGCCGCGCCTCATCATCGAGCCAGGCCGCTACATGGTGGCCGATGCCGGTATCATCGAGGCCGAGGTTTTGTTGGTCTCCCGCAAGTCGGAGTCAGAGGAACGCCGCTGGGTCTATCTCGACATCGGCCGCTTCGGCGGTCTGGCCGAAACCGAGGGCGAGGCGATCCGCTACCGGGTCGAGGCGCTGGACACGGTGGCGACGGCGACCGGCCCGGTGATCCTGGCTGGCCCCACCTGCGATTCGGCCGACATCCTCTATGACAAGGCGAATTACCGCCTACCCCTGGATCTCAAGGCCGGCGACAGGGTGCGCCTGCATTCGACCGGTGCCTATACGACGACCTATTCTGCCATCAATTTCAATGGCTTCGATCCGCTGAAGGCCTATTTCATCTGAGCGTGATCCGGTTCAAACATTGCCGTGCCAAGGCGGGCTGCTAGACTGCAGCCCGTTTTGCATTTGAGGCACCTATGAGCGACCCCGGCTGGGTCAAATTCAGCACCAGCGGCGGCATGGCCATCTGGTCATGCGGCGGGGCCTGGACCATCGACCACGCGGCGCGCCTGGGCGAGGCGCTGGCCATTCCGGCAGAAGCCAAGAGCAAGGCTGCCCTCATCGACCTCACGGCGATCGATCAGCTGGATACGTCCGGCGCCTGGCTCATCCGCCGCCATGGCAACGCCCTTGTCGCCGCCGGCTTCGCGGTGGAGACGCGGGAAGGCGATCCCGACCTGGCCGTGCTGCTGAAGCGTGTGGTCGAAACCCGCGATGTGCTGCCAGCGGAACCGCCTAAGCGCAATCTCAGCGACAAGATCGCCGAGGTGGGCGCCGCGACGGAGAGCATCCTCGTCGAAAGCCGCGACCTCGTCGCCTTCTTCGGCAGTTTGATGAGCGCCCTGGCACGGCTCAGCCTGCGGCCGTGGAAGCTGCGCTGGAACGCCATCTTCTCCCATCTTGAGCAGACCGGGCTCAACGCGCTGCCGATCGTCGGCATGATCAACCTGCTGGTGGGCGTCGTGCTGGCCTTCCAGGGTGCCGATCAGCTGGCCCGTTTCGGCGCGCAGACCTTCACCATCAACATGCTGGGAATCTCCGTCCTGCGCGAGATGGCGGTACTGCTAACGGCGATCGTCGTTGCCGGCCGTTCCGGTTCCGCGTTCACGGCGCAGATCGGCACCATGCAGGTCAATGAGGAAGTCGACGCGCTGCGCACCATCGGTCTCGATCCAATGGATGTGCTGGTCGTGCCCCGCGTGCTGGCGCTGATGGTGGCTCTGCCGCTTCTCACCTTCTTTGCCGACATGATGGGCCTGCTCGGTGGCGGGCTTATGTGCGTGGCCCTGCTCGATATCAGCTTCGGCCAGTACTTAAGCCTTCTCAACCAGGCGATCTCGATCACCCACTTCTGGGTCGGTATCGTCAAGGCGCCGTTCTTCGCGGCGCTCATCGCCCTCGTCGGCTGTTTCGAAGGCTTGCGTGTTTCGGGCAGCGCCGAGAGCGTCGGGCGGCTCACCACGCGTTCCGTCGTCGAAGGGATCTTCCTGGTCATCATCGTCGATGCGCTCTTCTCGATCCTCTTCTCCTATCTGGGGGTATGAGCGATGGCGCGTGGGCCTGAAAACGTCATCTCGCTGCGCGGCATCGTCAACCGCTTCGGCGCGCAGGTGCTGCATGACGGGCTCGATCTCGATGTGCGG
Organism: uncultured Dongia sp.; assembly: GCA_964618305.1. GTDB lineage: Bacteria > Pseudomonadota > Alphaproteobacteria > Dongiales > Dongiaceae > Dongia. The sequence goes on from CAZUAL010000002.1 coordinate 33,706, forward strand.
CGTGGCGAAGTGTTGGGCGTCGTCGGCGGCTCCGGCACCGGCAAGTCGGTCCTGATGCGCACCATCATCGGCCTCAACCGGCAGGCATCCGGCACAATTACGGTCCTGGGCCAGCGCATGGACCAGATCAGCGATGCCGAGCGCACGAAGATTGAGGCGCGTTGGGGTGTCCTCTTCCAGAACGGTGCGCTCTTCAGCTCACTGACCGTCGCCGAGAATGTCGAAGCGCCGATGCGGGAGCATACCGATCTGCCGCCCCAGCTGATGGACGAGTTGGCGGCCCTCAAGATCCGCCTCTCCGGTCTGCCGGCAGAGGCGGGTGCGAAATATCCGTCGCAGCTTTCAGGCGGCATGAAAAAGCGCGCTGGCCTTGCGCGTGCCCTGGCGCTCGACCCGGACATCCTCTTCCTTGATGAGCCGACGGCGGGCCTCGATCCGATCGGTGCTGCCGAATTCGACCAGCTCATCCGCAATCTGCAGCGAAGTCTGGGGCTTACGGTCGTCATGATCACCCATGACCTCGACTCTCTGGTGGCGATCTGCGATCGAATCGCTATCCTCATCGACCGGAAGATCCGGGTGGGCACGCTCGAGGAGCATCTCAAGGACGAGCATCCCTGGATCAAGGAATATTTCCACGGACCGCGCGCCCGCGCTGCCGGCATCGGCGGCGGATCGCAGCAAAGGATTGATTGAATCATGGAGACGAGGGCTCGGCATCTGGCGGTTGGCAGCTTCGTTCTGCTGCTCCTCGCGGGCGTCTTCATCTTCGTCCTGTGGGCAGCCAAGTTCCAGGGGCGCGTTTCCTACGATCCTTATTTCGCGCGCTTCTCGGGCTCGGTCTCGCAGCTCCGGGTCGACAGCACGGTCAATTTTGGCGGCATTCCGGTGGGCCGCGTGACGGATGTGCGGATCGACCCCGAGGACAGCGCGCTCGCCCGCGTCGATTTCGAAGTGCGCGCCGGCACGCCGATCCGCGTCGATTCCCAGGCGACGCTGGAACTGCAGAGCCTTGCCGGTGGTGTCGGCATGTCGGTGAGCCGCGGCTCTTCCGCGCAGGAACTGCTGCCGCCTGGCAGCGAAGTGCCGGCGGCCGCGTCGGCCCTAGAGCGTCTGACGCGCCAGGCGCCGGACCTCGTCGCCAAGATCGACCGCATCGCCAACAACCTCAACGCGATGCTGTCGCGTGAGAACCAGGAAGCGCTGACGGAAACACTCGGCAATCTTCGCGACCTCTCGAGAAACCTGAAGGATCAGACGCCGGCCATCAACACGCTGCTGGCGGATAGCGATCAGGCCGTCATGAGCGTCGTTCAGGCGGGCGACGAGTTCCGCAAGCTGGCGGCCGATCTCAACAAGACGCTCGGCCCCGCGGCGAAGGAAGCGCAGAAGGCCGTCGACGCTTTCGAAAAAATGGCGAAATCGTTCGAACAGACCTCCGACCAGATGAACGCCATGATCGCCGAGAACCGCGAGCCGCTGCGGCAATTCTCCGGCACCGCGCTTTACGAAGCCACCGACCTCATCGCCCAGCTGCGCGAGCTTGCCGCCTCGATGGCGCGGATCTCGCAAGAGCTGGAACGTGATCCGGCGCGCTTCTTCCTCTCCGATCGCAGCAAGGGTGTGCCCGCTCCATGATCGAACCCATGAACCGAGACATGCATAGACAGTCGAGCCAGTTGATCAGCCGGCGCCTGCTGTTGCTGGGTGCCACCGCCTTCGTTGCTGGCTGCGGCATCGTCCCGGAAGTGAACACGCCGCTGACGCTCTATTCGCTGTCGCCGAAAGTGACTCCGGTGGCGGGCCCCTCGGCTTTGAACTGGCAGCTTGTCGTCGCCGAACCCAAGGCTGGCGCCGATCTTGCCACCAACCGCATCGCGCTCACGCGGGCTGCGAACCGGATCGAATATTTCGCCGACGGCGTCTGGTCCGACGCGGCACCGGCCCTGGTGCAGTCGAAGCTCATCGCCGCCTTCGAGGATGTGGTTCCGGAACTGGCCGTGGGCCGCGATTCCGCTGGCTTGAAGCCTGACTACATCCTGCAATTGGAACTGCGCGACTTCGAAGCCGTCTATAGCGGCAGCAATGGCGAGGCCCTGGTGCGCCTCACCGCCAAGCTGGTGAAGATGCCGGAGCGCAAGATCGTCAAATCCGTTTCGGCGGAGGCGCGCCGTCCGTCCTCGGGCAGCGGGCTGCCCGGCATCGTCACCGCCTTCGAAGCGGCGCTCGGCGACGTCTTCAGCCAGCTCATCGCGGCTGTCCTGGCCGCGCCGCAATCCTGATCGACCTTCCTTCCAGAAAGCTGATTTCCATCATGAGCCACGTACTGCACCGCGATCTGCGCAACGCCCTGCCCAGGGCCGTCCGGGGCGAAGGCCCCTATGTCATCGACAGCGGCGGAAAGCGCTATCTCGATGCATCGGGCGGGCCGGCCGTCTCCTGCCTTGGCCACAGCCACCCGAAAGTCATCGAAGCGGTGCGGCGCCAGGCCGGCGAGATCGCCTTCGCCTACACCGCTTTCTTCACCCATCAGGCAATGGAGGATCTGGCCGACAAGCTGATGGCGCAGGCGCCGGCCGGCCTCAATCATGCGTTCTTCGTTTCCGGCGGTTCCGAGGCGACCGAAGCGGCCATGAAGCTCGCCCGGCAATACTTCCTGGAAATCGGCCAACCCACGCGGCGCTATTTCATCGCGCGGCAGCGCAGCTATCACGGCAACACGATCGGCGCCTTGTCGCTGGGTCACGATGTCAACCGGCGCATGACCTACGAACCCTTCCTGCTGCCAGTCACGCACATCTCGGCCTGCTACGAATATCGCGAGCGGCGCGCCGACGAGAGCGCCGAGCAATACGGCATCCGCATCGCCGACGAGCTTGAAGCGGCGATCCAGAAGATCGGCGCCGAGAATGTCGCGGCTTTCTTCGCCGAGCCCGTCGCCGGATCCTCGCTCGGTTGCGCCGCGCCCGTGCCGGGCTATCTCGCGCGCCTGCGCGAAATCTGCGATCGCCATGGCGTGCTGCTGGTATTCGACGAAGTCATGTGCGGCATGGGTCGGACCGGCTACCTCTATGCCTGCGCCGAGGACGGCGTGACGCCGGACATCCTGACGATGGCGAAGGGCCTGGGCGCCGGCTATCAGCCGATCGGCGCCTTCCTGGCCCATGACAAGATCTACAACGCGATCGAAAAGGGGTCCGGCCAGCTCAAGCACGGCCATACCTATGCGGGGCACACGATGGCCTGCGCCGCCGCCCTGGCGGTGCAGGAAGTGTTCGCCGAGGAGAATCTTCTTGTACGTGTCCGCGATCTCGCGGCCAAGCTCCGCGCCCGACTCGATGACAAGTTCGGTCAGCATCCCTTCATCGGCGACATTCGCGGGCGTGGCCTCTTCATCGGCCTGGAAATGGTCGCTGATCGGGAGACGAAGCAACCCTTTGACCCGGCGGAAAAAAAGTGGCTGAAGTTCCGTCAGGCCGGCTTGGCCGAAGGATTGATTACCTATCCTGCGGCCGGCTGCATTGACGGCAAGAGCGGCGATCACATCCTCCTGGCGCCGCCCTTCAACCTCACCGACGGGCAGCTCGATGAAATTGTCGACAAGATGGGGCGGGCCCTGAAGCAGGTTGTCGGCTGACAGCTAAGTATGTGATTGCGCGAAAATTTTAGCTATCATCGTTCGATCCGTTGGGACTCCTTTAACCAATTGTGCCGTAGGTTTTAGCGTGCACATATTGGGCGCGCTGGGCCCGCAACACTGGAGTAGACGCTGATGGCTGGCATGCTGACCGAAGCCGACGTCCGCAAGCTGATGACCGATCCGTCCGCCGATGCGCGGGTGGAGACGGCGACGAAGGTTGCCAAAGCCTTCTATGAAACGGAACTCTCGCCGACCGAGCGCAAGCTCGCCGAAGAGATTTTCCGCGTCATGGTGAGGGATGCGGAAGTGCGCGTGCGCGAAGCGCTGTCGGTCAATCTGAAAGCAAGTCCCGAATTGCCGAAGGATGTGGCGCTGTCTCTGGCGCGCGATGTGGAGATCGTGTCGCTGCCGGTGCTCGAATATTCGACCGTGCTGTCCGATACCGATCTGATCGAGATCATCCGTGTCTCCGGCGCCGAAAAGCAGACGGCCGTGGCGCGCCGCGCCAATGTCTCGGGCGAAGTTGCCAATGCGCTGATCGATCACGGTAAGACCGGTGATGTCGTCGCGACCCTGGTCAACAATCCGGGTGCCGCCCTGAAGGATGCCGAACTGGAAAAGGCCTTTGCCAAATTCGGCGGCGACCAAGCGGTGAGCAACTCGCTGGTGGCGCGCGCCAACCTGCCGCTGCGCATTTCGGAAAAGATCGTGGCGCGGGTCTCCGAGGCCCTGCGCGATCATCTGATGTCGCACAAGGAGATCTCGGCCGAGATGGCGGCGGATCTGGTTCTGCAGGCGCGCGAGCGGGCAACGGCCGGCCTGTTGCCGCCGGGCTCGAAGTCGGCCGACGTGGTCGAACTGGTGCAGCAACTGCGCGACAACCGGCGCCTGACCCCCTCCCTCATCCTGCGAACGCTTTGCACGGGCGATCTCAGCTTCTTCGAGGCGAGCCTTGCAGTTCTTGCAAACATGTCCATCGTGAACGCAAGGGTGCTCATCCACGACGAAGGTCAACTCGGGCTGCAGTCGATCTATCAACGGACGCCGCTGCCAGCCAACCTTTTCCCGGCCTTCCGCGTCGCTTTCGACGTGGCGCGGGAGACGGAATATGACGGCGGCGCCAACGATAGGGCTCGGTTTTCGGCCCGGGTCATTGAACGTGTCCTCACCCAGTTCGAGGATATCGGCAATGACAACCTCGAATATTTGATGAAGAAACTCAAACAGTTAGCGGCATGAAAAACATCACACGCGTTCTTTTCGCTCTTATCACCCTCACTGCAACCCCAGCCTTCGCCTGCGACCAGCAGGAAGCCGTTGATCTCATGGTCAAGGTGTCGACGGCGCTCGGTGAAAAGGCCGGTGCGGCCCAGACCGAGGAAGACAGCCAGCGTGTCGTCGCGGCCAACGCCAAGATGAACGAGGGCGGCGAGGCACTTGCGGCCAGCAATCCCGACAAGGCCTGCGAAATCTACCGGGCCGTGGCCAAGGAAAACGGCATCCCGCTCGAATAAGCGGGTTCCTATCGCATCAGCACGAAGCGGCCCGGCGCAGGGCCGAAGCCTGCCGGCATGTCCGGGGGTGTCGTCTTGGCGCCGGAATGGGCAGCAAGCCATGTCTGCCATTCCGGCCACCAGGATCCTTCCTGTTCCGGAATCGCCTCGAGCCAGGTTTCGGGATCGCGATAGCGTTCCCCGATCGCCTTGGTCGAGGCGCGATAGTGTCTGCCGTCCTTGCCGGGCGGGCTGACGATGCCGGCATTGTGGCCGCCGCTTGCGAGCAGGAACGTGACCTCCGTTGCCGGATGGAACGTGATCTTGTGGACCGACGACCAGGGCGCCACATGATCGCGCTCGGTGCCGACGGCGAAGATCGGCACGCGGATGTCGGCAAGATTGACCGGCCGGCCATCGACCATGTGCTGGCCGCGCGCCAGATTGTTGTTGAGGAACAGCCCGCGTAGATATTCCGAATGCATGCGGTAGGGCATGCGCGTCGAATCCGCGTTCCAGGCCATGAGGTCGGTCATCTGCGGCTTCTGCCCCAGCAGATAGAGGCGCAGCACCTGCGACCAGATGAGGTCGTTGGAGCGCAGCAGCTGGAAGGCGCCGGCCATCTGCTTGGTGTCGAGATAGCCTTGCTCCCACATCATGTCCTCGAGGAAGCGGACCTGGCTGTCGTCGATGAAGAGCGTCAGCTCGCCGGCTTCGGTGAAATCGACCTGCGCGGCGAGGAGTGTCATGGATTTCAGCCGCTCGTCCCCGTCGCGCGCCATGGCCGCCGCCGCCGTCGCAAGCAGTGTCCCGCCCAGGCAATAGCCGGCGGCGTTGATCTTCCGCTTCGGCATGATGCCGGCGATGCGGTCGAGTGCCGCCATGACGCCGAGGCGCCGGTAATCGTCATAGGAGCGGTCGCGGTCGCTCGAATCCGGATTCTTCCACGAGATCATGAAGACGGTGTGGCCGCGCTCGACCAGATAGCGCACCAGCGAATTCTCCGGCGACAGGTCGAGTATGTAGTATTTCATGATCCAGGCCGGAACGATCAGCACCGGATCGGCATGCACTTTCGCCGTCTGCGGCTTGTATTGGATGAGTTCGATGAGCTCGTTGCGGTAGACGATCTCGCCCGGTGTCACGGCGACATGTTCGCCCGGAATGAAATTCTCGGCACCGACCGGCGGCTTGCCGGCGATGAGCCGCTCCCAATCGGCCAGCAACTGCTCAGCGCCGCGCTGCAGGTTGGCGCCGCCCTCCTGCATCGTTGCCTTCAGCACTTCGGGGTTCGTGGCGATGAAGTTCGCGGGCGACATGACATCCAGGATCTGCCGCGCGGCGAAGGAAACCATGTCCTCATGGTGCTTGGAAACGCCGGGCACCTCGGTCGTCGCGTTGTGCCACCATTGCTGCGTCAGCAGGAAGGATTGCTGCAGCAGGTTGAACGGGAATTGCTGCCAGCCCGGTTCGGCAAAGCGCCGGTCTTGCGTCAGCGGCTCGATGCAATTGGGCGCCGACAGACCCTGGCGCGCGCAATTCTGCGCATAGGCGGCAAGGCGCAGCGCCTTCTGCACGAGATGCGCCTGCTTGCCGGGCGACATCGCCAGATGCACCGCCCAATCAGCATAGGCGTCATAGAGCGAGGCGGGCGAGATGCCATAGGTCAATCGCGCCTGCGCGGCATGGACCTGCCGGTCGATCGTCTCAGCGCTCATCGTCCCCCAAAGCAGGTCACGCTCCGGCGCTTCCGGCAGCGGCCCATGCCCGTTGCGGGCCGGGGATGCCGGTAGCGGAGTGGCAGGAGAAGGGAGGCGCGCCGGCACCAAGGCGCGGCGGGACTTCTGTTTCGACGTTGGATCGGCGGACTTGGCGCGCATCATATCGCTCCGGGCAGCTATCCCGCAGAAGATGGGGATGGCCCAGCACCATCGCAAACAAAATTGCTGCGGTGCGGCAAATAGGTCCGGATTTCAAGGGGGAAAGGGCTGAAATGGTCGGAGTGAGAGGATTCGAACCTCCGGCCCCTACGTCCCGAACGTAGTGCTCTACCAGGCTGAGCTACACTCCGACCCGAAACGCCCGGGTCCTGGAAGTGCCGGGCGGCGAAACGCGGTGCCTTATAGCCGCTGGGCGGGCAAGGTGCAAGCCTGCCCTGCGGCGCGGCGCGAACTTTGTTCCCCCGCCCCAAGTCCTTGAGTGGACAGCGCCTTTTGGGTCTCTAGAAGCCGCGCTCGATGCAGAAGTCGATGACATCGATGAGGGCGCGCTTTTCCCGGCTGTCGGGGAAGATGCCGAGCGCGTCGCGGGCGATGGCGCCGTAATGGGCGGCGCGGGCGACCGTGTCCTTCAAGGCCCCGTGGCGTTCCATCAGCTGGATCGCCCGGCGGAGGTCGCCCTCCTGCTGGTCGACATCCTCCAGCGTCCGCTGCCAGAAGGCCCGTTCCTCGGCATCGCCGCGCAGGAAGGCGAGGATGACGGGGAGCGTGATCTTGCCTTCGCGGAAATCGTCGCCGACCGTCTTGCCGAGCGTTTCCTGCTTGGCCGAATAATCGAGCGCGTCGTCGATGAGCTGAAAGGTGATGCCGAGATTGAGGCCGAAGCTCCTCAGCGCATCTTCTTCCACCTTCGGGCGGTCGGCCACAACGGCGCCGACTTCGCAGGCGGCGGCGAAGAGGGCAGCGGTCTTCCCCTTGATGACCTCGAGATAGGCCTGCTCGGTGGTCGTCGTGTCGTTGCTGGTCATCAGCTGCAACACTTCGCCTTCGGAGATGATCGCCGACGCCGTGGACAGGATCTCCAGCACGCGCAGCGACCCGTCGGCCACCATCAGCTGAAAGGCGCGGCTGAAGAGGAAGTCGCCGACCAGGACCGACGCCTTGTTGCCCCAAAGCGCATTGGCCGACGCCTCGCCGCGCCGCAATTCGCTTTCATCGACGACATAGTAGTTTATCATGTTCGCGGTGTGGATG
>CAZUAL010000003.1:0-39954 GCA_964618305.1 uncultured Dongia sp.
AGCCGCCACCGTTCGGGTGCTGGTGTGCCGGGACACCGAGAGGGTTGAGGGCGCTGTCGCAGCCAGGCTCTTCGCAGCGGTGGGGGAACTCGCCTTCGGCGGAGAACGGGAACGGCATGAGAATATGTCCTTTCGTAGGGGTTAGATGAATTCCATGGAGAAGTTCACACGCTGCGCCGGCCCGGCGAGGTGTTCCATGATGAAGTTGTGAGCATCGACCTCAGAGGTGATACGAATACCTCGAGTAGACGGGATGGTTCCACGCATCTGGGCCGTGATGGTGTCACGGATCAGCTTGGCTTGAGAAAGCTCAACTTCCTTGGAGAAGAAGAACTTGGCCTCGGGGGAAACGAGGGTCATGATTTCGTTGTCACGAAGTGCCATGGTTGTGCCTTTCTAGGGTTACTTGCGGTCTCGGTAGTAAGAATGAAGAAACCCGTCTTTGTCCATGACGGTAATCTCTTCAACTTCTTCGTTCTTGATGAATATGCGAGCTACGTCTTGAGCCCACGGGTTTGAGTCGTGACGAAGACGGCCCTGTGTTTGCTTGACGAACCGGCCGGCTCGAAGCAGGAAGCCCTTAACTTGCTCGCTACCGTGGTTCCAGACAACGTAGCGCACGTGTCTCGATCGGGCAGGCATTCATGTATGTCCTTTCGTAGGGAAAGAGGTGATAGTGTGTACGGAGGTACACTACCAACTAGGTTGGTATTCTATCATTAGAGACCGTGTAAAACTTGCGAATCGCCTAAATATGTGACGCTCCTGACGCCGTGTATTGTGGCACGACGCCAGTTGCGTTGGAGATCTACTTGTAGACGGTGATGGGCATCTCCGGGGCCCCGATCACGGTCTTGCGGCTCGCCTCCTGGACGGAGGGGGGCAGGGCTAAGGACACCATCGGGACGAGGGTGGCGCAGATGCTCCCGCTGGGCAGCAGGGACAGGCGCTCCACTTCGTAGTCCTTCTGGGCGTCCTTCACGAGGTTCCCGACGCGGAGGTCGGCGAGCTCGATGACGGTGGTCTCGGGCATGGGGAGGTCCTTTCGTTGGATGAGTAGGGTCCATTAGAGACCGTGTAAACCATGCGAAGGCCAAATATGTAACACCGTGTAGGGAGAGCCGAGCCCGAAGACCCGACCCTCCCTACCGGAGCGACGTACTACTTCTGCTCCTCGTTAAGGTACTTGACCCAGTTGAGGTTGTGCTCGTCAGCGTCGGCGAACTGCGCCTTGAACGCCTTCGGGCTGTAACAATGGACACGCTTTCCCATCTTGGTGAGGAAGAACCCAGGGAACACACGGGTCACGTGCGGAACCTTCTTGGGGTCAACCTCGATGAAGGGGGAGCCTTCCGGCGGCTCGACAAGCGTTCCCACGAGGGGCGCCACATCGGCGATGTTCTCCCGAGTCACCTCCACCGCCTCAACGGTGAAAGGCTTACGGACGTAGGTCAGGTAGGTGAGTTCACTCATTACTGGAGCCCCTCCTCGTGGCTCACGGGCGCCCCGTCAACAGGCGCAGCGCCGTACTTGGCTTCCAGCTCGTCTTCACGAGCCGTGACGAACATGGTCTTGAGCATGGCCTTGGTTCCGGTCTTGCCCCCGTACTCCCAATCGTAGGGCCGCACGATCAGATCGACAAGCTCGATCTCGATGGTATCGAGAATGCCGACGGTGTCCTCGGTCAGACGAGTGCGGGTCATCCCGCCGTTCGTGATGAGGACGATGTTGGGAGGCATGACGTCGAAGCGCACACCCACCTTCATCTTCGGACGAGGGTCTTCATCCTCGTCACGAGGCTTCAGCTCACCAAGAGCCCAGCCGTCGGTCAGAAGGGCTTCGACATCCTCCTGACGGGTGAGGATCACGTTGAAGTTGCGATCCCCCGTGACGTTGTACTGCCCTTCACGGCCTTCGAAGTTCCGGAAGACCAGTTCAGCATTCTCGATCGTGAACTGCTTAATCAGTGCCATTTGGCGCACTCTCCTCGTTGTTCCTGATGTTGTCGAGTTCGTCTTCGGTAAGGATCTTCGCTTCTGCGTTCACCTCGTCGATGACGTCATTGGCATCTTCCACCGCCATCTGGTAGTGGAACATGTGCGGAATCTCAGGGTCCTGAATGAACCCAGCCTTGGTCACCTCATCGACCAAGGTGTTGAACATCGCCTGAACCAACGGGCTGTCCTTCTTGAGCTTGCAAGTGGAACTGCCGTCAGAATATGACTTGATGGTCCCCACGGTCAGCCCGTGAAAGGCCATCGCCTGCTTACTAATGACGCTGCGTCCTGCCACGTCACTCCCTTCGTACGAACTCGGTGTAGCCACCGTATTTGTCAAGCTGCTCCATGGCAGCATCTTCAAGGTTCTGGAAGTAGCCCTGATCCAGCATCAGAACACCCTCCCTGTCCCGTTGGAGAGCCATATCACGATCGATCCAAGACCAACCCTTGGTACCGGCAACATGATATAGCTTGTCCTCGTAGACACGGTAGAGATCGGCGCCGTCCCGTGACAACACGGGGACAAACACACCAGTCCTACCAACGAACACCATGTCGTCCTTGACTCCGGTCTTCTTGAAGTCAAGATACATGGCGCCCTTAGAGACGCTCTTCGTCTCACAGTAGTCATCAAACGCCAACTCTTCGCCGGTGAACAGCTTCTTGAAGACGTATGGATGTTGGAACTGTGCACCTACTGCCGTCCATTCCCCGTCTTGATGACGAGCAATATAGACAGCATCGTTGACGAGAGCGACCTTCTCGTAGACTCCCTCTAGTTCGAAGTCGTAACCCCATTCCTTTCCGTATTGTACGACCGCATCAATGATGTCCGGAGTTGCATTCGGGATCTTGATGGAGTCGGTCTTGATGTGGGCAACCTGGAATCCGGCTTCCTGCACCATGTGCTTCAGATCAACCATGAACAGCGCACCACGCTTAGCCACGATGTTGTCCTTGTTCCGAATATCACGGAACTTGTTGTCGAACTTCGCAGCAGTAAGGCCGTAGACGATGTTGATGACGATCTTCAGCGCATACGCAAGAGCCTGAGCGTCATCCGTAGAGTCGTCCAAATATGGTGCGAGCTTACCGTCAAGGAGAAGTTTGGCAGCCTCGTAGTCCTGATCCTTGATTGCCAGACGTGCTTCTTTGAGGGCTTCGAACCGCTTGGTGTAGGGTCCGAAGAGATCAAGGCATACGATTGACGTCGGATGCATACTCGCCACGTCCAGAAGGGCAACCTTTTCGTGGATTCCTGGCTCTGCGTAGACGTAGCCACCTTCGCCAACAACTTCGCCACGATAGGTACTCTCCTTTCCATCGAAGCTGTATCCGTCAAACAGATCAGCAAGATCGGTGTAGACGAACTGCTCTTGTGGGTTGCGGTCGTCTCCAAATATGATCTTAGCGGTGTGCGCCTGAGTCGTGTGGTTCACAGTCAAACCAGACAGATCCGCCAAGATTCGCCTAGCGACGTAGTCCTGCTGTCGCTTGGGGCTCTTAAACACCGCTTCAGTAGTAGCCACATCGTTCTTGCAGTACTCAACGACCTCGGCCCAACGCTCTTCAGGAACCGGCTGGTCCCAAGGAATGTCGATCTCAAGGTGCCAGAGACCAAGTTCGATCTGGAACTTCTTCAGCGACTTCTTCTCCGAAGAGAAGTCATAGATGTCCGTGAACGACAGGTTGTACGCCTCGCCGAACATGACGTCCCGGTTGTTGTGGACGATCATCTTCTGAGACATGTTGTAGAGCTCCTCGTTAGAGTAACCCATGAACCTGGCGTACAGAATATGGTTGTCGTACCGTCGGTTGTTGAAGCCGACGAGAGGGAGACGCAGAAGCTTCTCGATCTCTTGAGGAGTTGGATTGATCATAGCCATGATCTCTTCCTTGTCCTCGTACTTCCAACACACAACGAAGAGATTCGGATAGACCTCGACGTCAAAGAAGACCAGTGACCCGGCCTCCTCATCGCTCTTAGTCTCCATCTCTGCTTCGCTCACGAACTTCATGCTCTGAACCAACTTGATGCACGTGTCTGCCTGATTCGTGCTTCGAGCGGCAAAAAGCTGAATATGTGGGCGCATGTCCCTCACGTCGTAAGGCATCCCACTGTCGTAGGCGTCCTCCAGGATCTTGTGGATGAAATCCACCGAAGACTTAGTGCTCGGGTGGTGCTCCTTCCGCAGATTCTGCTCAATGAGTCGTCGAAGTCCCTTCTCACTCTGGATGCTCTTGGCAGCCAGCATTGGCTTCTCCTTCTTAGGCAACGTAGCTCCGTCGAGCGTGGCGATGTCCGCTGTGTTGCACTTAGTCAGCTTCCGTCGAAGCGAGGAGCCGCCCAGAAGGGTCAGGATCTCAATGCCGTCAGAATATGACGACGACAACATGCTTAGATCACCGTAATAGAAGTAGTGCAGGTGGATTCCCTGACCACTTTTACTGGTTTCCGTATAGGTAGCCGGCCACCTTGACGCTGCCTCAAGGTTCAACTCGAGGCTCTTCTCTCCGTTATCGTCACGAAGATCGAAGTCGATCACGATCAGGTTCTCGGGGACCTGCACATAGTGAAGCTCTTTGGTGTCGATGTCTGAGAGCTTCGTCTTTGCGTTGACCCAAGCCTTTTCTGGGGTTCCGTCCGCCTTAGCAACCTGTGCTGGCTGAGCGGCGTACTTCTCGTCAAATATAGAGGGAATCCCCTCCTCAAGGACGATCTCGTAGGGCCCCTTAGGCTTGACCGGCATTTCGACCTGCGGGGGCTGAGGCTCAAGATGCTTGAAGCCACGGAAGTAGCTGTGCACCTTTTCGCCGTCAACGGTCGCTCGGTCATCGAAGTCAGTGAAGTAGTTCTTGAGTTCTTCACGCAACTTGTACTGAGGAAGCCGCTTCTCGATTCCGGTTTCCTCGCACCATTGCTTGTAGAGAGTCCAAGCCCTCTTCAGCGTAACCCCGTTTTCTGCCTTGAAGATGTCGAAATATGCCTCAACGAAGTTGTAGAACACATCCGTTTGAAGCATCATCTCGGTGGGCCGGTAGTTGCTGTAGTAGTTCGCTCCCATCGACTTGAAGCGATCGTAGCACTTCTTCGCAATTGCACCAAGCTCGAAGTTGACCATGTCCATCAAGCGGTGATACGTGTCATGTTCGATACGCTGCTCCGTAGGAACAACATCAATCAGTCGACGAATGATCCCAGACTTAGCATCCGTGATCTTCACCGGGACGTTAGTCCCCATGAACAAGAAGGCATTGGCCCGCATCTCGTACGCAGCTTTGTACTTCTCGTTCACAGGCAAGACTTCGTGTGCAACAATCGAGTTGAGTTTCGTGTTGTCGTAGATCCTCGAGAGATCGCCGTCGTGCTGGATTGCGACCAGCGGGTTCGACTTGAATGCTGAGGTTGCGAAGGCGTTGTTGTTCCCTGCGAGTTCCCTAGCGTCGAAGACGGCGGTATAGCCATGGAAGAGCTTCTCGATGATGTTGAGGATCGTGGACTTTCCGGACCCAGGAGGTCCGTAGAAGACGAGGAACTTCTGGATGCGCTTGGACTGACCGGACACAACAGCGCCGATAGCCCATTCGATCTTAGCTCGCTCCTCTTCGTTGTAGAGGGTCCCGATGAGAGCGTCCCAAGAGTCCGTACGTCCATCGTGCAGAGAATATGGCAGCCGCCTGCTGCTGTAATCCTCTTTCTTGACTTCGGTGTTCTCGAACACGAGAGACTCATCGAGCGGGTGGCTGTTGTTACCACTGTTACGCAAGAATCGATTGAAGTCGTCCCACACCTTAGTGCCATGAGACGCCATCGTATCGACCTTGTAGATCTGACCAGTCTTCCTCTCCAGCTCTTCCTTGTGCCGGTAGAGGTCTTCGTCAACGAGACGAACAACATCGTAGATCTCGGTGGACCACGTCTTGTTCTCTTCGTCCCACACAGCATAAAAAGAGCCTGTGCGGGTCATCAGATCCTTGGATCGACCAACAACCCAGTCTGGGCGAATATGGAGACTACCGTCCTTCTTTTCGTGCACACGAATCCGGTAGAAGTCCACATAGCCTCCTTTCACATGATGCCACGGTCCTCAAGATATGCAAAGAACTGATACCAGATGTCTACTCCTCTTTGGTCCTCTGCGGGTTGGCGATTGAGTGGCCAGAGGCCCCCGATGCCCCGCTCGTCGTACAATCTCCATACGAACTTGTACAGAATATGATTGACGTGCGGGACATCGGAGTCTCTGACTCTTCGGTACTCGGACAAACCAAGGTTTTCGACCATCGTCCAGAACCACTGTTTGAGTGGGATGTCTGTTTGGAACTCAGCACGATCGGCGAATGCGATTAGCATCTCCAAGATGGAGCAACCCAAAGGGTCCCATCCATCGAACTCTGGGATGCCAGCCTCTACGGCAAACCGATACCGAAGGTCTTTGCCATCTTCAGCACGGCTTTCGTCGCCTGGAACCAGCCATATGAACTCAGACCCGTGCAGGATTCGCACCAGATCGTAGTTTCGCCCAGGTTCCTCGTACATCACCTTTGCGCAGAGCCAGTTGAAGTATTGATGGTCCAACGGCTCGCTCATTGGCCTACTCCAACCGTCGCATCCTGAGAGGTCGGTCCATGTGAGCCAACTCTGCTTGCTCGGCTTCCGATTCAGCCTGAATGCCCATCACAGACTCAGAATATGAGTCATGCATCTGGACAATCTGGTAGTCGGTACGCTCGCTCGGGTTACGAACGAACGCCGTATCGGAGTCATTAGCCCCGTAGCCGAACTTGAAATCGCCAAGCTTCGCTGCGTAGTCGTACATCATGTCACGTGGGTCGTTCTGCTCACAGACAATCTGATCAACTGCGTAGTAAAGGAGAAGCGAGACATGGAACCCCATAGACCTAGAGGCAAACTCCTCCTCGTGGATCTGGTACGGGCCCTCCGGGTTTGCTTCACGCAAAGCCACTTCTCGATCCCAGTCCCACTCCTCATCTTCCGCAGCGTCCAGAACGTTGAACGGAACTGGAGCAACATCAGGCTCGGGTTTTGGCTGCTCGATTCGAGAAGCCGTCTTCTCCGCCATGACCTCCGGAATATGAGTAGGAGGCTCATAGTCCTCTGCGGCTTCGGTCTCTTCCCAGAGAATCGATTCGGCAGCTGCCATGGCCTCAGCGTTGATCTCCTCGGCCCGCATAGCAAGAGCCTCATCGAGGGTGATCATGACACGTTCCTGCTTCGGCGGATCATCCGGATCAAACAGCCTCGGATGGGCGTCCGTCTCAACCGGAATATCAGCAGACTCCTTGGGCTTCTCAACGAGCCGCTCAAGGAGCACACCTGCCGCAACCCCAGCAGAGAATATGGACACCCCGAGAAGACCAGGAATCACCACCTTGTGGTCGATCAACTTGGTGATGTCCATGTCAACCACCGAGCTTCGTGTGGATCGGGCCGTCGACGTTGAAGTCGAGCCACACCTCGTTGACGTCGTCGTTGAAGAACGCCTCGTTGTGCGGGCCCTCGAAGCCGAAGTCGATGTAGTTGTCACCGTCTCCGTTCCACATCCAACCAACGATCTGGCCAGCGGTGGTCTCAGGAAGACCCAGGCGCCGGTAGACTTCGTTCAGGAACAAATATCCCCGAGCCAGAAGGTCGATGTTGCACCCGTTCTGGATGCCCCGAAGCGTGAGGCGATTGGTCTCGGGGTGCGGCTCCCACATCTTTGATTCCTCGTCGAACAGCTTTGCGTAAATGCTCAGCTTCGTGGGATCGGAGACCTTCTTGACCTCCAGGCGACCGTCTTCGGTGGGAACCTCCACCTCACGGACACCGTGGTAGATCTCGAGTTCACGGTCACGACCAATGACGTCCCGAACACGCTCCCGGTAGGCAGCGTAGGCTTGCGTCACGGCAGCGAGAGTGCTCGTGAGTGCAGCGTTGCGCTTGGTCAGCTTGTAGTGGCTAGCAACCAGGAGGCCGACCGAGGCCCCACCGATGAGAACCGATGGACCGTAGAGCTTCCCAACACGGGCCGCTGACTTCGCAGCAACGTAGAGCATGTCCTTCGCACGCTCGTTCTCGGGATTGACACGACCGATGCGCTCGTAGTTCATCGACTGAACAGCGTCGACATCCTCACGAATCTCATCAACCGTCTCTTCGAGCTTGAGCGTCGAACGGCAGGCAAGCACGGCAGCTACGCCAACACCGACGATTCCAGCGCCGAACATGATGTGCGGAGACTTTTCCGCAAGCTTGAGGCCAGCCTTACCAATGGCACGGCTGACACGATCAGACAGAATCTGCATGTTGTTCCTTCTTTCAGACAGGCTTTGGGGGCGGGAGTTCGAGGGCCCAGCCCTGGCGAACTTGGTACGCACGGGCACCAGCCATGGTTTCCCAACCCCAGGTGTGGTCGGTGTGCAACACCTGGATTCCGAGCAGCGTGTGGAGGTCAGCGACGGTTGCGACCGTGTATACCTCAGTAGTGTCCTGAAGCATGGTCAGGATGCGCTGCGCTTCGGCCTGCGAGGAGACAATATAGTCAACCGCAGGTTGTGCTACAGCCATTGGCTGCGTAGGGGAGAGTCGAGGGTCCGACGGACGCTGAGGTGTCTGCCACGGAAGCCTCTGAACTGGCTGGTTGTACTGAATATGAGTCTGCTGGCCATGAAGCCCAGGGCGAGGGGCACCCGGAACTCCACCAACAGAGTCCTGTCCGTACAACGTTCGAGACCAGGCCTTAGTACCCATGTCCCAGAGCATGTTCTTCGCAGCAGGAAGCATCACCTGCCAGAAGACGTAGTTACCCGTGGACTTGTAGTCGGCAGCGATGAACGCTTCCTTGAGCTTCGTCCCGAGCGACTTCTTGCGCTCAAGGACTGGGCCGGCTACGACCTTCTCGAGGTTCTTCTCTTCTGGGCCTGGGACTTCGCCCTTGCCTTTCTTGCTGTTTCCGGTGTAATCCACCATCAAATATGTCCTTTCGGGATCAGGCTGCGGGAGGGACCGGAGGGGCCGGAGGGCCAGACGGCGCCGCAGAAGCACCGCTGGTCGGGTTGCGATCGGCATCGCCAGCACTCATCTGAGCAATCGCATCGTTGGCGGCCTGCTCGACCGTCGGGGCGTACTCAGACGGGAAGGTTCCCGCCATCCACTTGACCAGGAACTTGTCATCCTTCCACATCTTCATGAACAGGACGTCGTACGCAGCGTGCTGCTCGAACCAATCCCGTACACGACGCCCATCGGGCCAGACCTTCAGGAAGCTCTTCCCGTCATCCGAGCGAACACCAACGGCGCAGAGAACGATCTCCTCCACATGGGTGATCATCTGGTTGATGTCCTTGGCCTCAGCGATGCGCTGGAGAAGCATTCCGAGACCGCCGTCGGGCATGGTCTCCATCTTGGCGATCTCACGCTCGGTGAGGTTGAAGTAGAAGTTCTCCGTATGGCTCTGCGGAGGCGTATTGAAGTCCTGGTAGGTGATTTCCTGCTTGAGCATTGCTCCTCTTTCACGGGTGTAGCAGATCCCCGAGCCCGTGTGTGGGGCTCGAGGTCTGAGTCATGACTCTGTTGGTTCTTCTTGGTCTTCGGGGTCCGGGTCTTCTTGCTTCCGGGACTTGATGAACTCGTACCCGAAGACGGCCAGCTTCTTGAAGAGGAAGGCGCCGATAGCAGCAGCGCCAGCCTTCATCAAGATGAGGTCGTCTGGTTGGGCTGAGTCCATCTTGTCCCTCAGCTTCGGAGGGATCTCCACAGACTAATACTCCTTTCAGTGGTCAGGTCTCTATTAGAGACCGTGTAGAATATGCGTCGTTACCGGCGCTGGTAGATCTTACGCCGAGGAGTCACCGGATTCCTACGGACGATGGGGAACGCCGGCTCTTCCAACACGGGGGACTTGTGCCTAACCCGGATGAATCCCTTGCCGAACGGGTTTTCCTTCTTGGCGTAGGTGAACCTTTCGGAGAACTCCTCCTCGCTCATGATGGAGGAGGTGAGCACAATGGCCTGGAACCCAAAGTCGTGATTGACGAACTGGGGCTCGTTGATCACGATGAACTCACCGTAGATCTCTCGAGTGTTCTCGTACCGAGACACGAGGTCTGGCGCAATCGCCGCAACCACGTCGTAGTTGTACGGCGTGACACGGGTTGCCATCATCTTGGGGGTTTCCACTGGTATTACTCATTGATTAGACGAATATGAACGGTTGGTACTGGTTACCGGGTGACGGCAATGAAGCCGCCGCTCAGAGCCATGATGGGGACGGTGATCGCCAAGACGCCGATGGCGCCAGAGCGAACTGCGTTGGCGTCGATCTTACCCGAGGCGGCTACGGCAAACGTGCCGGCCCCCAGGATAACACCCCCAACGAACGGACGGACCTGGATGTTCTTGAACATGGTTGCTCCTTTAGCCTAGATAGGCTGGACGTAGTTGTAGCTGAACGACAGGCATGGTTTTCCGTCGCCTGTCAGGACGGAGGTGAAGTCGAGTTCCATCAGGCGTTCTGCACTCCATCCAACCTTGCCGCTGTTACTCGTGTAGGGCAAGCCGATCTCGTCGTAGAAGTCATCGAGAGGGCACACGGTGAGCCCACCGGTTTGGGCACGATGATTCACGACGTTCTGAGCACGCCGGAGCGTCTCCATCTCACACATGAAATATCGATCGGTGTACTGCTCATGACAGAGCACGTTACCGTCGCCTACGACCACAGGGGCAGAGGAGTCGTAGGTCTTGGCGACCCGTTCCTCAGCGGCCTTGTCCCGAATGGCCTTTTCCTTCTTCTCACCGATCTCGTCGATGACGTGTCGCTTGTACTCGCTAAACGCCTTCTCGGTGAGAGAATATGCGGCGAGAGCAGCAGCGGTGCGCTTGTTGCCGGCTCGGTTGGAGCCCACAATGAAGCCGATCGTGGCGATTCCAGACACAACCGGGGGGACGTAGAGGTCCCAGTTGGCTTCGACTTCACGCTTGATCTTCGTGGGCAGGTGGTCGTCCTCGATGACAACTCGCTCTGCACGCTTGGCACCTGCCCTATGCGCCAAATATGCGGTTGCGCCGACGCCTACGACGGCAAGACCCGTGAGGATCTCTGGCGAGTTGATCTTGATGTAGTTGAGGGCTTGCTTGCCCAAGAAGCTGATGTTCACCAGCGGCCTCTCTTCATTCGGGATTCACGGACAAAGATCCAGATGAACCAAAGTCCGCCTGTGATGAGCGTCATGAAACAGTCGCCTAGGAACGACAGACATCCGTATCGCCTGTACATGTGCACTCCTTTCTTAGTAGGGAGAAAAATGAGAAACCGTGGGTACAGTAGCCAGCGTAACTAACTGTTTAGCGCTCTCTCTTCAGCGCACCAGGTGGGTAGGATTCGCACCTACCAGGTCGTGTCTCACCTGCTTCTCATTAGGGGCTGTGTAAAACTTGCGAAAACGATGAGCCCGTGGAGACCGTGCCGGGTTAGGGCACGATCTCCAAGGGCGGACGGATCACTCCGAGGGCGGGGCCTCGAAGTTCTCGACGGTGAGGGGGGTCGAGGTGTCCGGCTTGCGTCGCAGCTTCTTGACGGCGAAGACGGCCACACCGGTGACGGCAGCGACGATCACGGGGATCGCCACGGCCAGGCCGGAGTGGGACTTCTCGTCGGAGGCGTTGACGAAGACGGGGGTCTCGGGGGTCTCGAGGTCGGTCATTTCAGGGTTTCCTTTCGGAAGGAGTAGATGGGTCCATTAGAGACGGTGTAAAACTTGCGACTCCTAGAACCGACGCCCCGCAGCGTAGTTGACCCCCGGCGTTTGGGCCCTGCGGCGAGCGATGGTGTACTTCTGGGCGTAGATCACAAGCGCTGCGCCACACAAGATACCGACCATGAACCCTCGGCGCTGACCGAGAGAATATGCGGCGATTGCTTCTGCATCGAAGATGTCGTACATGAATATGCCTTTCTGGGTAGTTACCGCTTGTAGTCGTTGTGTTTGTTGAAGCGGTAGAACTCTACGGTCTCCAACTCCTCAAATCTGACAGTCACACCGTTCTCGAAGGCGATGTAGCCACTCTTGAATGGTTTATCGCCATGCCCACAGCAAGCGTACAGAACGCCTGGGAGCACACCAAGACAGGGATCGGCATACGTCCCGTCAGGGGTTCTCTCGTTCTTGGTGCATTTCAAACCACAGTTCTCGCAGGTTTCGCCGAGCTTCATGTTGTTCCTCTCAAATATGAGATCCCCGACACCATGTACGGGGAGGTTGTACAGAGGGTGTCAGGGAGGCTGGATCAGTCCTCGTCGTAGGAGACGAAGTTGTCCTGGCCGTTGACGGCGTTCTTGGCGCCCGTCAACACCTGCTTGGCAGCCCAGCCGAGCATGGGGAGCAACCCTGCTCCCACGATCAGGCCGGTCTTCACGTAGGGCTTGCGGGCATCGTTGGCGTTGTCTTCGGACACGACAGTTGTCCTTTCGTAGGGGATTGGGTCCATTAGAGACCGTGTAAAAAATGCGACGACCCGTGAGACCGTGTATGGTGGCACGGCCTCGCAGGCCAGGAGTTCACTTCTTCTTGCGGTTCTCCTTGACGTCCTTGAACTTCTTCTTGGCCTTCTCAGCCAGGAGGATGGTACCGCCGAAGGCAGCGAGCGTCACGTACGAGATGGCCATCGCCACGGGGATGATGATGGCTGCGTACTTCAGCGAGTCGCCGACGGTGTACTCTTCCTGGGTCTTGGACCAGAAGGAGGTGTTTTCGGTCATTGGATAGCCTTTCGGTAGGGAAATGGGCTCATTAGAGCCCGTGTATACCTTGCGAAACCCCCAAAATATGGCCATTTCGCCGTACACCACGCTAGAAGCCTCTCTAAGCGATTTGAGTACTGTTCGGGGCTTATTACCCATGTTTGATACTGAGAGGCGCTTAGAGAGCAATCTAGAGGGTAGTTTCTTCAGAAAGTTGGCCGAAAATATCCCCTCGGGGTAAATCAGACCAAACAAAAGGATGAATCCGTGTACGGGAAGACTCTGAACCCGTGCGTGGAGACGCAGGGGCTCAAAGCCTTCCCGTAAGACGGGTAGTCAGGAGCGAGGACGCAGGAGCAGTCCCCACACCTTCGACGACAGAGCACTGAGACGCTCGGCGTTCAGCACCAGGGCGATCCCGAGGAGATTGGCCAGCACCACCAAGATCTGGTTCGGATCGAGCTTCTTGCGCTGCTTGTTGCTACGCACGGTCTCGAGCCGCTCCAGGGTCTTGAGGAGATGCTGGTACCTCTCACTCTCGGGGTCTTCCCGCTGCATGAGCGTTTCGACGTCTTCGATGATCGCATCGACGTTGGCGGGGATCTGCTTCAATGGGTTCCAGGCCATAGACATTCCTTTCTGTCGGGGTCATTAGAGACGGTGTATCTCTTGCGGACCCTCACAGATTGGAAATATCGGTGGGCTTCTCCCTGTACTGCAAGGAGATCTTCTGCCCGTCGACCAGAGTACCTGGATCTTCATTGAAGCTGACCAAAGTGGTCTTCACTGAGCCACCACGGTCGTCCGGGATGGACACGACCTGAATATCACCAGCGACCCCGCCACCAGCCCTCTGAAAGGGCACATTGGAGATGCCGACCACGGCGCTCAGGAACAGTGCGATTGCACCGCAAGTCTGAACGATCTGGTCGACCTGCCAACCCCAGATGGCGCCAAGCGTCACCAAGAGAGCAGTACCGGCCGGGAGAACAACGGTGAGAAGCTTCTTTACGAAGTCGTACACCTTGTCCGGAAGTTTGAACGTGTTCATCAAGTCATCCCTTGGTTGTCTTCTAGGACTTCGAGTGTCGGGTAACCGAACTCGCCATTCTCGTCTTCGATGAAGACGTACTCCATGACCCGCATAGGCCTAGACTCCGAGTAGTTACCACGAACCGTGACGATGTCGCCGATGTCGTAGTCTTTCCCGTAAATATAGGTCTTTGCGTTCTTAGCCGGGGTAACACTAGCCAAAGAGATGCGTCTCCTAGCAGCTAGAGCCTCTTTACCTCGACTACGCATGGCGGTGTTGATCCAGAGCTTCACCTCATCGCTCCACCCATAGGCATCCGCCGGGGGGTTCAATGCTGCGCTCCGTGTGCTCCAAATATCGGTGTCTTCCTTAGCGGCGTAACCCATGATCGTCGAAGCTTTGCGCCATGCGTGATCCATGTGTGACCAAACCCACTTGTGGTTGCCCTTCGGCTGGTCGATACGGACTGGACCTTCGTCTGCTGCTTCGGCGCAAGCTTTGGTCGAGTAGATTGGGTCAGCGACACTCATAGAATATCCCTTGACGTTGGTGCCCTCTTTCCAGACACCAGCCTCGCCAGGATCTCCAGAAGTGAAGTCCCAATCTTCATCGATGATGTCCCGCCACACCCGAGTACACATGGGGTACTTAGCGTTTGGGGCGTTCGGAGCTGGCTGCTGCTCGTCGATGTCTTTACCGTCGATATAGAGCACTCGACGGTTCAAACCACGACCTAGAGAGTCGCCAACACTAATCGTGATCCACTTACCGTACACAACGGCAGTAGCACGATACTTCTGGATGCTCCAGAGGTAGTCAGCGCTCTCAATATCGCCAGACTCGTACGACATGTTGATCTGGGTTCGACGGTCAACGCCACTGTGGAGAACCAGAGCGATGTTGTTGACTTTGTCCTCCGCCGGAGACCACGGCCCTGGGCGTACGATTCGCCATCCGATGTTGTCGATGTCGAGGATGCTCTTGACTGCTGCGTAGAGTTCTCCACGAGCAACACTACGTCCCTCTCTAGTGGCATCGTTCGGGTCCATTTGGACGTCCTGGACGACCTCAAGGTGCTTGATCCGGTCATTTCCAGTCTCGACTCGAGTGACTTGCCTCGCAATCAAGGAGGCTGCTTGTACCCAAGTTGGCCACGGAGGATTTGCCGTGAACTTGAACTGACCCTCACTATCGACCCCATAGCGAACGATGCGGTTCTCCAGAAAGGCTTCAAGTGAGCGACCAGTTGTGACCATGATGGCGTTGTCATCGTCTGACAACTGGTGATCTTCGATCATCATGACGCTTGTGCTACCACGCATCCCGATCAAAGTACCCTCGGGGAGCAGCTCTCGGATGCCTTTGTCCGCTCGTGACTTGAGCGTGACGCTTCCAGCATCTCGGTAGCGATCAATCCACTCCTTGGACTGAATCCCGTTGATGTACTCGCCCCCGCCGATGAGATGCGTGTCTTCGCCCTCTCCAGAGGGCGTGTGGAACTTGAAGATGTCCATTACACCCCCCAGAAAGTGGAAAGCCAAGCGAACTGGTTACAGTCAGCCTTGCTGTTAGTCCCCTCTGACGTACCGGTGAACCACGTGTAGAAGTTAGACCCAGGCTGCATCACAGGCCATACCGACTCTGCTGTCATCTTGTCCACTACGTGAATGTCAGTGGCGTTTCGAACCACGTAAGCGTAGCGGTTTTCTGGCTGGCTGGAAAGGTATAGGACATCCCCCGCTTGGAAGGAGAAACCATCGATCTCGAACACGAGACCATCAAGGTACCCAAGTCCTTCCATTTTGAAGTTTGTCGTCGACGCCGTGAATTCGAACTGAGCGAACAGTCCATGCGGCGCAGTAGACACTTCATCGATGAGATGAATGGCCTTTGTTCCCCCTGGAGTCAGTACGGTTCGCTCAACCCAAGGTGGATTCTCGACTTCCGTGAGCGTTGGGGCCTGAAGCATGGGGTAATCTTCGGCCGTAATCGTCAGTTGGACCTCTGGGCGGTCCACAAAGTGGTTGGCCTCGACCTTCGAGATGCGCCCCAGCAGTACGGCCCGCACATGACTGATGTCTTCCTCGTCTTGAGGGGGGCCGTAGTTGAACCGAATCCAGACCATACCCGAAGGGCAGGCCCCGATGAGCCGGTAGAGGTCATCTCGAAGGTCGGAGAAGGTCTGGTTCTCCCCCCACTCAGGGTTTAGCCCGAGCAGGAGGGGAACCTCACGCTTGACCAACGTTGGGATGTTGAACGAGTTGGCACCATCTGCCGTGTTACCGACGAAGTGGTTGATGATCTCATCTGCGTCCAGCCCGGTGAGAGACCGCACCTGGTAGCGCAGCCGGTTTCCGGGGTCTCTGAAGCCGAAGTTAAGACCTCTAGAGCCGTTCTTTGCAAGCAAGTCGATGTTGTCAACCAACAAGGCCAAGCTCCTTTCGTGCTAGAGCGATCTGACTCTTCTGGCCACGGTAGATGTCACCAGTGGAAAGAGCCTTCGGAGAGTTGTTGTTCTGGACGAAGTTGAGATAGGTGTCTCCACCGCCAACCGCATCATCAGTGTTGGGCGTCTCTTTAGTGGTTGTGGCGATTGCCTGAGCGTTGATGTACGACAGATCGGTACTGAGCGAATCAATACCAAGCAGGTCACCCAACGTACGAGCCTTCTCCTCAACCAAAGAGAGATCCAACACCGGAGTAATCGTCGGGTCAAGACCATCAAGGAACTCGAGGTTCTTTGATGACTTTGTGGCATCACGAACAGCATCCAAGAGCGTGTTGGTGTTCTTAGCTGTTTCGGCATGCAGGGAATCCCACTCCCTAGCCATACCAAGACGGAAGCCATCGACGAAATATCCACCAATCACGGCCATCACCTTTGACGGAGACTCAATACCAAGAGCCTTTCGAACAGCCCAAGGGATCTTGTCCACCTGTTCCTTCACCCAAGTGGTAAACTTGTTCCACCCAGCGGAGATACCAGACTTGATGCCGTCAACGATGTTTCCGCCGACTTCCTTCAGCTTCTCAGTGATGTTGCCGATTGCAGTAACTACCTTTCCAGGTAGATCCGTAAACCACTCCTTTACGGAGGTCCACTTCTCTACTGCACCGTTCTTCAAGCCTTGCAGTAGGTCCTTACCCTTTGACAGGAGCTTAGACCCAACGTCACCAATGAACCCGATGATCTTTCCGGGAAGAGCTCCGATCCAGCTTGCAATCTCAGGAAGCTTCTGGATTAGACCAGAAAGCAGACCCTTGAGCAGGTCCAAACCCTTCGGAAGGAGTGTTCCCAAAAGATTCCCAAGGAACCCAAGAACCTTGAATGGGAGGGTGATGAAGAACAAGGCGATCTCAGGAAGCGCCTGCCAAATGCCAGTCAGAAGACTCCCAAGAAGCTCCAAACCCTTAGGGATGAGGAACGACAGTAGGTCGCCAAGCGCCCCAAGAATCTTCCCAGGAAGCTCCCAGAAGAACTGAAGAACCTTTGGAACAGCTGCTGTGAGACCATTCCAAAGACCCTCGATGATGTTTCCTGCGAGATCCATGAACACCTGAGACGGTGAAGAAATCCCAAGAAGATCCTTGAAGTACTGGATCATCCCATTAATCATGTTGCCGATGGACTCCTGAAGCGACTCCGGCAGGAAGATATTGATGATTCCATCCAACATCGCCTTGGCCAATCGACGACCAGCATCCCCAATCTCTTGCGAGTGTGCTTCGATTGCGGCGGCAACACCATTAACGTACTCTACGATGATCTCGGCCGCTGTATCAGCCAACTCCCCGATGTTGTCTCGGATACCTCGCATGAGGCCAAGGAGAATATCCATGCCCGCTTGAACGATGGAGTCGATGTTGTCGTGGATTACCCTAGCAACCGTCTTGATCAACGTAGTCGCCAAGGCATACAACGCCTTACCAGCAGAAACCATCAACCCAGGAATGGCGTCAAGGATTGTCTTCAAACCCTCGATGAGCCCCTTGGCAAAGGCAGCGATGAACCCCGGAATAGCCGCAGCAAGAAGCTTCATGGCTACAATCGCCGTAGCAACACCAGCGCCAGAAGCGCCGGCAAGAGCGATAATAGCAGAAGCAGCCAACCAAGCCCCAGCGCCAAAGAGCAGCATACCCAAACCGAGAACGGTAAAGGCGATACCCCCGGCAAGGAGCAAAGGAGAGATTGCGCCCATGAGCGCACCAGCAGCGGCAATGACCACAAGTACTGCGGCGATACCAAGAATGCTCTTGATCATAGTGTCGACGCCCATCTGACCGAACGTAGCCACAGCTCCGGCAAGAAGCGTAAGACCAACGGCCATGATGACAATGGCACCAGCACCAACAATCGCCGAGTTCATGATCTGCGCAGCAAACGCAAATATGACCAGTGCGGCGGCAATACCGATCAGCCCTTGTTTCATCGTATCCCAATCCATCGAACCCATAGCCTTGACGGCATAGGCCAAGACGTTCATGGCGATGCTGATGATCAAGATCTCAGACGCAATCAGGATCATGTCGTTAGGAAGAGCCTTGAAGAACAAGACCAATCCGCCGAGAATCGCAACAATGACGGCGAAGCCCTGCTTGAGGACCTCCCACTTCATTGTGCCAAACGTCGACACCGCCTTAGCGAAGGCGTTAAGACCGATCCCAACAAGAAGGAACGCAAGCCCCTTCTTGGCCGACTCTTTCTCGTCTACCCACTTCAGAGCAGCTGCAATCGAACCCATAGCGGCAGCAACCGCCACAGCGCCGGCAATAGCCTTTGCTGGGTCCAACTTAGCCATGCGCTCCAAAGCGAATGTCAGAATATAGACGGCTACTGCCATACCGATCATTGCGAATCCAGCCTTAGCCAGAGTTCCGGTGTCCTTAGCCATCTGCTTAGCAGCGACTGTCAGGCCCGCAAGGAGGGCTGCGATAACCCCAAGACCCGCCGAAATATCACCGTTGTCCAAGTCTTTGATCTTGTTGAGAGCGAAAGACAGGATCAAGATTGCCCCAGCAACGCCGATCAAAGCGAAACCAAGCCCGGCCATCTGTGCGCCAGAGGGAAGCTTGAGTGACATCATGGACGTGATCGACTTGTTGAGGGCAACAAAAAGCACCGCCATTGCCGCACCAGCGGCGCCAAGCCTAACGGGGTCGATAGAAGCCAAGACGACCAGAGCCGCAGTAAGAAGAGCAACCGCAATGGCGATCTTCATGATGGCTTCAGCCTTCACCTGGAGCGAGAACGACTTGAGTGCGTCTGCTGCGGCATCAAGAACACCCTTAAGGCTGTCCGCAATACCTTGCAGAAGATCTTCAATGTCGGTAGCATCAAGGAACTCTTTGATGCGCTTGACGAGCATCACACCTGCACCAACACCAACGCCACCGATCACGGTGTTCCAGTTGATGTTCTTGAAGGCGTTTGAGAGCCCCCCACCAATCTTCCCAAGACCGCTTCCGATCTTAGAGAAGAGGTTGCTGATCATCTCGCCGAAGCTTGAAACACCCCCGAAGAGGCTACTGAAGAAGTCCTTGATCCCAGAGAAGACGTTCTTGAACCACTCGATGATTCCAGCAAACCGACTAGTTGACTTCTCAGCCTTTCCGGTAGCCTTATCACCCTTCTTGAGGTTCTCGGTGAACTCTTGGATCTTCTCAGTAACACCCTTAAGGTTGCTCATGAGGTTGCCCAGCCAAGTGCCCAACTTCTCTGCACCGGATGAGATTCCATCAAGAGCGCCCTTGGCCGCATCTCCAGCCCCACCAGTGAGCGTCTTAAAGAGGTTTCCGATGGCTGAGAAGAACGCCTTGAGCGCTCCACCGCCAGCCTTTGCTACGGCACCAACAAAAGCTCCAACAGCACCGACCAGTTTGAAGAACACACCAACAAGACCGGTTACGATCTTGAATCCAGTCTTAATGACCGTGAAGAAGACAGTGAACACGCCCTTGATGGCGGAGGTCACACCCTCTCCCATTTTGAAGTTCTTGAACAGATCTCGAAAACTTCTGGTCATGTTGAGTAGATCTTGCGTGTTCTTCTTCGGGAACACTTCTCGAAATGCCTGACCGACTGGTCGAAGGATAGACAGGATGTCTTCCCAAGCATAGAGAAAGCCCTGCATGAGGGTATCTCTACCGCCATGCTGCTCCCAGTCCTTGAGGATGAGGTTCCTAGCGTTTGCGCTTGCGCCGATCATCCCACCGAAGTAGTTGTTCAGGTTAGTGAACAGTGTCGTCGCCTGGTCGAAGTCGCCCACAATGGTCCTTGCGGTCTCAGACCACCCAGAGCCAATGGATTCCTTGATGGTACCCATGAGCTGCCCAAAGGTGCGGACCTTCGTAGCAGACTCCTCGGCAATCTTCTGCTGGCGCTCGAACCACTTGATCTCTTCGGAGCTAAGCCCCTCGGCGGCCATTGCGGCATAGTCCATGTCGCCAGCCATGATCCTGAGGTACTTAGACATGACATCGGCGGAGAGCCACTTCTTCTCGAGTGACCCATTGAAGTCCTTCTGGACCTCAGTGGCAGAGGTGCCGGCCTTGTCCAGCTCACCCATGGAGTCCGCCAGCTTGACGAGACCTTCCTGCATGTTCTTGTTGCCCATACCGACGTTAGTCAGAGACTTCCAGTCCATGAGCCTAACTGTGCCGGTAGACAGAGCTTGAGACAACTGGTACGCAGCACCAGCAGCACCCTCAGCTGTGGTGCCTGAAGCGGCGGCCACATTCGAGAAACCCTTAATCATCGAGGTGGCGTCCTCGATCCTGATGCCTGCGTTGGTGAACAGGCCGATGTTCTTAACCATCTCACCGAAGTTGTAGATGGTCTTATCAGAGTACTCGTTAAGCTCGTCCAAGTTCGCCGTGACTTCAGGCAGCTTGGTGCCGTAACGATCTGTGTTAGCCAGAATGGTCTGGATAGCCCCGATGTTCATCGAGTACTCTTGGAAACCATCCTTCATCGGCTGAATCGTGAAGGCGCTAGCCATTTGACTACCAGTCGACATGGCCTTAGAGGTGATCTGGGACAACGCCGTAATGGCTACGGTTGAGAGGGCCATGAACCCCTTGCTCACACCCTCGATCCCATGCGAGATGTTATCGATCTTGACCTGATTGGCCGCATTCTGAATGTTCTCAAAACCCTTAGTCCCGTCTTTGAACGAGAGCTTTTCCTTGAGTCTATCGAGAGCACTCATGGTTGACTGGACGTTCCCAGTGAACCGGCTGTTGTTGAACTCCAGAGATACGACCTTGTTGTCTACCGTAGCCATTACTTCATCACCTCCCTAAAGACCTCGTCGATTGCTTTCTTTTGGACCGGTCTGATCGCCGGGTTAATGAAGTCATAACCCTGGACGTAGCCCCCGGTACCTGTACCATGACCGTACTGGATCATGATTGCGATGTTGAACCCTCGGTTTACGTTGGTATTGTACCAAATAACCGAAGCGCCATAACTGGTCTTCTTTACGCTGTACTTCCAAGAGCGAGCGGTGGCCCCAGTGTTTGTTGGGGTTGCTGCGGCTAGACGATCTGCGCCAAGGCGACCAATATCATCAAGCTTTGCGTAGAACTCGCCCTTCGACAGCTTAGTCAACCAGCGCTGGGTATTGTCCCATGATCCTGTAGTTCGAATACCAAAGGTCATGAGACTCTCCTACTACTAGGCGGCCGGAAGTCCAAGATCGGTAATGGCGATGAAGCTCGGAGCCACAGTGTTCTTGAGGATCACATCAGCCCCGGTCCGCTTCTGAAAGCGCATCGTCAGGGTCTTGCTCCCATTCCAGGGGCACGTCTTGATGATGTGCGTTCCGGTAACCCCAGACTGATGGCCTTCGGTGTCTCCAGGAATGGTGACTCGACGAAGGGTCACACCGTTCTCTTGAAGATCCAGCGAGACCACGTTGTCGTCAGTAGACCACACCCCAAACGCAACGTGAATCCCGAAGTCAATCCTATAGGATCGTCCAGAGACAAACGTATACGTCGGAGAGACGTTATTCACATCGTGGAAGCTGTCGTCGCCACCGGTCTTGGTGATGTCAGTAGCTGCGTACTCCTCAATTGCCACAAGCCCAAGGCCTGACTTGTCCTTGGCGTAGTCCTTGGCCTGATCGAGACACTCAACAAGAGTCTCTGCGCCAGTCCAACCAACACCAGCGGTGACATCGCCGGGGTCGCCCTTAAGCCCTTGGATTCCCTGAGCACCACGAACGACCTCATCGAGGGCGACAGCCCCACCACGAGTCGTAAGCTTCAGCTTTCCAGTGCCCGAGTTGTACTCAGCTTCGGTGATCTGCTCGTCCATGAGCTCATCGATTCGTTCGGCTTTATAGCCGGTAACAGTAGCCATGATGGCTCTCCTTTAGTCAGGAAGCGTGTCTGTGATTCGGTACAACTCGGCGTTCTGCGTGACAACCGTTGCGTTGTAGATCGTAAACATCCCGTATGTGGGGCTGTTCTCATCCTCATCAACAACAATCAAGCTGTCATAGTCGGTAGCCGCAGTCCAGGTTCCGTTCTCGGGATCGGTGATCTCGATTACAGCAGGTGTGGTCGGAGGGAGGCAGAAGCGAGTACTGAGTGCATACCTGTCAGCATCGACAAATATAACATCAGCGTCGACGAGAGTCCAAGTACCATCGCCGTGATCGACGATGTGAGTACCATCGAACTTCTCCTCAACCGTGAACTTCCCGTTGTTATCGACAGTGACCAAAAGCCGGAACCAACCGTCAATCAGCGCCACAAGATCGTCCATCGAGGGCAAATATGCATCATCGATGTCGTTTCCGTAGAGAATCTCCTCAAGCTGAATGAGAAGCAACGGGTCGGCTTTTCGGGAGTCAATGGTGATCTCGGCAGTCGGGCGGAACCCAAGAACTGGCTCTGGCATGGATTCCAGATCCCAAGAGAACTCCATCAACTTAGGCGAATCACCCATCGTCTCGTACTCCTTGCTTGACGGAGTAGCGAGAAGATTGTAGAGCACATGAAGCTTGTATCCAACATCACTACCCGAGACGTTGCCGACCTTCGACCTGTACGACAACCCAAAGATCCCAGGAGGTTGTTCGCCAACGAAGACGCCGCACTTCATCTGGTATGAGCCCTCTAGCTGTTCGAACTCATCGGGATAGGTGATCGCATCCAACGAGCCTTTGAACTCAGTCTGTTTGACGTAGTTATGGATCTTCATCCCATCAAAGTACGTGGTTTCGGTGTCTCTAGTGGACTCCTTCGTGACCTTGGTTAGGCCGTTCCAGACCACGCCTTTGAAGACGTTGTTCTCATCAGGAACATACAAGACGGCATGATCTGCCCCGATCTCGTATGACCGATCTTCAATTCGATCCCAGACGAGTCGTCCCATGGTCCTCCTTCCTAACCACTAGTCCCGTACTGCTGACGGCGCTGTTCGTTGAGGTCTCTGTTTCGCTGAGCAAGCTCATGTCGAGACATCTTACGCTGCTTGCCGTTCTGCTTAGAGTTACAGACACGAACAAGAGCTAAGAGCCTATTGAGATGCCAGTATTGAGCCTCCCAAGGAATCTGAAATGCCACCATCCAGTAGTAAATCAGCTCTGCTGTAACTCTTTCGCCAGATCCTCGGCGATTTGGTAGCTCCGCAAACGTTGTTGCGGTCTGTTGCGACTCGATGTAAGCGTTAATCTGGTCAAACTGCTCCGTGGTCAAAGCCAGAATCTGCGATCGAGTAACATCAGGAGTGAGACACATGCACATGAGATAGTCATAGACTTGCTCAGGCGTCTTTTCCTCTTTTGCGAGGAATGGAGTCTCCCATTTGGACTCCCATTTTGACAGAGAGGCCAGAGAATGCTCAAACTCGAGAGTAGAGATCGTGAGTTCTTGGAACTCTTCTTTCTCTTCGTCCCAAAGGGTCGTTTTGGTTTCGATGGTGAGCATTCTCCGGCCTCCTTCCTGTCAGTTAGGTGTACTGAAGCCGCTTATCAAGCGGTGTACGGCAGCAGCCAGTCGTCGTCAACGCCCTGGGCGAAGACGTAACCGGCGTTGGGCCGAGCCGTGACAACCGTAGCCACGGTGATAGCGTCGTCCTGAAGCCCGGAGGCCGCCAGGGTGTCGCCGATGTAGTAGGAGACACCAGTCACGGTCGGGATGGTGATCTTGTTCTTGTTCGGGCCGCTGGTAGCAACCGTCGGCTCAGTCGGGGTAACAATGGTGACACCACCACTGAACATGCTGATCACGGTGTCGGGGAGAGGCAGGAACGGGTCCACGCCAGTATCGCCGTGGAGGAGCTGCTCGAGAGCAGCAAGCTCCTGGGCACCGACATGCCGGGAGTCGATCGTGATGATCGAGGTCGGCTTCAGGTTGCCCACGGGCACCGGGTTGGTGGTCAGCGACCAGCTGAACGTGATCGGCTCCGGGGAGTCGTTGGTCGTGCCGTAAGCCTTCTCCGACGGAGAGGCCTGGCAGCCGTAGACGAGGTGCCGCTTGTAGGCGTAGTCGTCACCCTCGAGATCGTTGCCGATCTTGGTGCGATACGAAAGCCCGAACACCTTACGAGGCTGCTGGCCAACGGCGACGCCCGGAGTGGGCACAGCCAGACCATCGAACTGCTGGAACTCATCGGGGAACGTGAACGCCTCGAGAGTCGCAGAGAAGTCCTCAGCCGAGAACAGGTTCAGATACTTGATGTTGTCAGCGTACTGAGCGTTGGGCTCAGCGCCAGACGGCGACTCAGTGACGTTGGTGAGGCCGTTCCAGGCCACGCCATTCGTGT
The DNA here is from genome assembly GCA_964618305.1 of uncultured Dongia sp. GTDB lineage: Bacteria > Pseudomonadota > Alphaproteobacteria > Dongiales > Dongiaceae > Dongia. Next base: position 24,556 of record CAZUAL010000003.1, read on the forward strand.
AAGCACCGTTGTTGTCGGGGATGTACAGGACACCCTGGTCGACGCCGGTTTCGAAGAACCGCTCACCGACCTTGTCCCACATGAGTTGGGCCATGGATCTTCCTCCTAGAAGAACAACTTGTAGACGTCGTGGTTGAGATTGTCAGCCGTGTACGTGCGTTGGAACTCGCAAAAGCGAAGATTCGCAACCTTGTCTGGGATCGCACTGTCTGGATCTCGGTCAACGACCGTTACCTGATAGGCAACACGATGCGTGTACGGCTTGTTGTCAGCGTGCCGAGTGTCCCGGTCATCTCTGGAGTAGATGATGCACGGGTATTCCATCTTCAAACTCGGAGGCGGCTGAAAGTAGACATTGTCCGACCCTAGGATCGAACGCAGCAGAGCTTGAAGCTCAAGGCGTGGGGCCATTGTACACACTCCCCAGGTCCAAGAGGAGGCGGGGCCTCTGAACCGTGACAGTTGACACGATCCAGAGGTTCCCGTTCCACCTCACGTACTTGATGTCGAGGAAGTGCTCGATGGCGTAGCTATCTGCGACGATGCTAATCGAGTTCCCTACCGTGATGTTGTCATTTACACCGTTAGCTCCTTCGAGCTTCCTATTGTTCTTGACAATATCACCACGGTAAGGCAACTCGATGATGACATCCTCCCACACCCCGGAGTGTTCGCTGGTCTCGATAGAGCTACCAAACCCAACGACTCCATGGAAGCGTGCCATCTATCCTCCTCTAGATCAGTCGGTCGTGAACGTCCACTGGTCCGACTGGTTCTCCTCGAAGAAGTAGCCGGCCGCCGGGGTGGCGAAGATGGTGTCCGACTCACCCGAGCCGATGGTGTACGGCGAACCCGAGTGGACCACGACCTCGTCGGCGCTGTTCTTGTAGACAACACCGGTCGTGTCGTTGATGGTGTACTCACCGGTCTCCGGATCGAAGTCCGGGGCCACGGGGGTCACCTTCGTCAGGTTCGACAGAACCGAGTTGAAGACCAGGGCGGCCTTCAGCTTGGTGAGAGCACCACAGAGACGAGTCTCGATCAGGTACTTCTCCTTGTTGTAGTCGATGTCGAAGTCGTCGTACATCGTGACCTGGCCGCCACGGACCGCACCAATGGTGTAGTCCACGGGGTTGACCATGATCCCGATGATGGACGGGTACTCCTCGAGCACCTCGACCGGGATGATGGCGTTGACCCGAAGCTCGCTGGCGAGCTCCTCGAGGTTCCGGTACTGACGACGACCGACGCCGTCCTTGAGCGTCATCGCCTGGGCGATCCACAGCTCGGTGGTGTAGAAGTTCGGGTTGCCGGTGCCACGGTAGAACCGACGGTTCCGGTGGGCAGCATCGATGAACTCCTGGAAGGAGCTGGAGTTGTCGCTGATGTTGACGCTCACCTGGGTGGCGTACAGGTCATCATCGGCAGCGATGGGACGGATGTTGGCGGTCTTGATCTTGTCGGGGTGATCAACAGCCCGGCCGTCGCCGACGAGGATCGCACGGGCGATCTCCTCATCGAGCATCTGACGCATCTCCTGACGCATCCACGCCACGACGTCGAAATCCGTGATGTCGATGATGTCATCACGGTCGAGCGCCTGCTTCTTGTAGATGGTAGCCGGCGTGGTGGTCCGGTCCTTGATGTCGAAGAACTGCTCCTTCTTGAGCTCACCCTTGACGTAGCCCTTGGCACGGGCAGCCTCGAAGGTGATGTCGGCGGAACGGGTCTTGATCCGGCCAAAGGGGCTCTTGGTGCAAGCGCCGAGGAAGGGCTGGACCCAACCGTCGTCACGCTTCACCCACTCCGGGACACCACCGTTGAGGGCCTCGGCGTCGGGGAAGAGCAGTTCCACGTTGTTGATGCTATGCTCGAGGGCGTACCCCTGCATGGCGTCCATCAGCGAGCCGTTCTTCTGAGCGGTCTCAAAGATCTTCTCGACATCGCCATGGGCCAGGTGAGCCCGACGGGGGGCGTCCTGCTGCTCAGTGCGGTCGAACAGGTTGCGGGTCTCAGTGCCCATGGTGTTGTCACCTTCCTTCTCGGATTCCCCGAGGTTGTCGTGTTGTGCGTGATCGTCGGCGTTGTCGCCAGAATCGTCCTGCTCCTCAGAATCGTCCTGCTCCTCAGAATCGTCCTGCTCCTCGGAGTCATCAGACGAATCAGAGTCAAGACCACTCTGCTGAATATCACCCTTAGAGGCGAGAGCCTCACTGACCAGGTAAGCCGTCGCAGCCTGCTGCGAAACATCCATGGAGTCGAAGATCTCTTCGATCGTCCGCTCGTCGTTGGCCAGAGCCTCCTCGAGAGTGATCGTCTCTTCGCCATCCGACTTCTTGGTGTCTGATCCTGACGCCTGAGCATGAAGAAGCTCAAACTCGCCCGCATCACCGGGCTTGATGATCGCCTGGTCTTCGAGTTCGAACTCTTCTCCATCATCATGGCGAAGAACCACGTGCTCGATGGTCGCCCCAGGATTAGCCCCGGAGAGAACCAGCGAAACCTCACGAACCTTTCCGTGAAGAACGACTCCAGAACGCTCGATCAGGTCGTTCGCCCAGATCGAAAGCTGGTTGATGTCCTTGTGCTCGAGGAGCTTGCGGGCGTGCTGTCCCTTTGGCGTATCGTTGAGAAAGCCATGGGCATACAGCCCGCCATCACGAGCCTCCAGCTTTACGTGCCCGAGAACATTCTCGGGATCTTTGTGGTTGTGCTGCCAGACGAGCGGGACCTGCGCCCCATCCTGCCGAGAGAAGGCATCATGAGCGATGGTCCGGCCGTCGGAGCACTTGAGGTCGGGCTTAGTAGCCCAACCCTGGAAGTCCGCTTCCATAGGTGTCCGTCCTTTCAGGAGTCGGTTTGATTCGATTGTTTGCGGGCCTCGGCGATGATCGCTCTGATCCTTGATTCGACTTTCCGAATCTCGGCGAGGAGTTCTGCTTCGGTTTCTGGGAGTTTGTCAGCTGGCTTCTTCTCCTTCTCGTAACGCTTCCTTTCGTCCGCAGCCTTCTTTCGCTTTTCAGCAGCGGCCAAAGGCTTTTGGTCTTTGGAGTCGGTAGAGGAGGTCTTTTTGCCCCCAGAGGCCTTTTCTTCGTCCTTCTTTTTGGCCTTTTCTCTGAGTGATTCGAGCTTCTCTTTGAGCTTTCCGAGACGCTCTTTCAGCTGACCTACCTTGACGCTGATTGCCTGTTGACGAGCGTGGGCGTCGTTCTTTACAACAACCCCACGATTATGAACAGGCGCTGAGAACTTAAACTTAGGACGATCGCCACCACCTGTAGCTGGTGTGGCAGCTTTGTCCCGACCTTTAAGTTCTCGCATCTTAAGGTAGTATTCCCGACGCTTGACCGGGTCATAGTCGGTGGCGTGTACTAGTTCGTCGTCAAATATCAGTCTGGTAATTAGCGTTTGCGCTTCATCCCGTCGCTGCATTTGACTCACCACCAAAACTCTCAAACGTCCTCGTAACCTCGGCATCGATTTCGTCGAGGACTGCGTTGACGTCTACAGTATCTGTAGCTGCTGGCGTGGGCGTAGTTGCCGGAGCACTACCATCAGTAGGAAGGGGCATGTTCGGATTCCGCAACTCATCGGCCTTAGGGTCACTAGAAGGCATGATCCCCATGAAAGCACGAAGCTCATTCTTTGTGAGAATCTCGTTACGGATGAACTTGTCTCCGATCTCTGCCATGTCCGAAACGGACACAAGCTTGAATGGATCTCGGAAATATCGAATGCGCTCCTTCTTACGAATCCCGGTTGGGCCGAGGAATGTACGATTCATCGCTTCTGCGATGGCCTCAAGAATCGGCTCTACCGTCCTGTTGTAGTAGTTGATCATCGCCTTTTCGTCGGCGGTGCCATCCATGACAGCTGGCGTTACACCAAGCTGTGTGTACAACTGGTTCGTCAGGTACTCGACCTGTTTGAGAAGGTTGTTCTCAATAGGACGGTTGAGCTGGGTGATCTTTTCGGTGGAGTCGGTGTAGGCGATCCCAAACTGACTACCCTTGAGTTGTTCCTCAATCGCAGCTCGACGCTTTTCAGCTCGGTTCTCCTGTAGTTCGGTCTTAACAACGAACGGCATTTGGATGATGATGTCCAGCTTGCCTGAACTGTTTCGATCATCCACAAGATCCAGCAAGTTCAGCTTCGTTCGAAGCCTACTAAGGGTGGAGTTTGGCTCGTTCATCACCTGGAAGAACGGGTTCTCGACAAGAGCAACATACCTCTTAGAGAGGGTGAGCTCTTCTCGAATGCCCTTCTTATCGTTGTACACCTCGACACGAACCTTGTCCGGGTACCATTGTACAACCCGACCGACTCGCATGGTGAAAATATCGAAGAACTCGTTAGTACTTGGATCGAGCGTCGTATCAACTGGGACAATAGCAGCTACGCCATGATCAAACATCGTCTGGACGATGTCTTGACGAAATGCTCGTGGGCCCTGGTCGAGATTCGGCTCAATCTGAAGAGCATTCTGAAGTTTGCTCTTCATGTCTGAGACGTAACGATCTAGTTCATCGATCTCCACGTGTCGAAGATCAATAGCAGCCACATCGGTTCCGATCCTATTGTAGATCGAAGCGAGGATGGACCTCTCGGTTGAGTAAGTCGCTCGTTGCCGATGAGGTTGATAGCTCGAGCTGTTTCCCATGTACGGGAACGTCAGCGTAGCTTCTACCTGTTCTTTGTTGGTGAAAGCGTTCCACGCTTGACTCAGTCGGTCTCTGATCCCCAACGCACGGTACCTCCTTTCGATCTGGTAGCCATTGACTCGATCATCACTCGAACGCCTCCTTGTTGAGTTTGTATGCAACATAGGCGTCCAAGAGAGCAGCCACGTTATCGATCTTCTCCTCAGCCCTCTTCTTCAAGAGCTTTCGGTTTCCGTTTGTGTCCTGCATCGTGATGGCGTTGCCCATCGTGAACGACATCAGGCCTTGGTCGAAGATCAACTGTCGCTGCTCGGCCAGGATCTTGAGTTCACCAAGAGGCACGGACTCAGTCCTAGACCCCTGGCGAACCATTACGACCCCGAACGGTCCGTTCTCAGCTTCCCACCGAGAGACGAACTCAGTGGCGTTGTACGGGTCATACCCAAAAGCACTCACGTCGTACTTTGACTGGATGATGTGTGCGTCAAGGTCTTCGTAGACGACCATCATGTCCAACACGTTGCCATCCATGATCTGGAGGCTTCCTTCACGGATGAACTCTTCGTACTTGATTCGAAGAGCCGCCGGAAGTTTCGTGAATGTCAGGTGTGTGATGTAACTTCGGGTCTTGATTCCGAACGAACCATTTGAAAGAGGAAAGAGAAACGTGAATGCGCAGAAGTCGTCACCCTGTGAGAGGTCGGCGCCAAGCGCACATGACATCTGCTGAAAGTCTCTCCTTGTATGGGGAAGCGTTTCCTCATACGTGAAGTAGTAAGTGTACCCCTCCATCGGGATACCGAAGCGCTTAGCCAGGATGTCATTCCTTGCCGCCGGCGCTTTCTCCGCTCTTTCCACATCCAGATGGTAAACGTCGTAAGTTACGGTCTTACCAAGGTTGGGGTTAGCCTTAAGCCACATCTCTGGTTGGCCTACTTCCTCGATGTCATCGAGTTTGTAGTGCCAGATCGAAACGTGAGGCGCATAGTACTCGCCCTTTAGGATGTCAGCGAGTTCCATTTTGATTGTGTCGCCGGAACCGTTTCTAACAGTCCCTTCTGAACTGATCGCTACAATCAAATAGTCGTTCAGTTTAGATGCACCCTGTTCAATTGCGCCAACAACGTCTTCTCTCAGATCACCAGACAACCATTCGTCAATGGTGTTGATCTTACTTCTGAGACCTTGCAGCTTGTTGATCGCCATTGGCCTTACTTCAAGGTATGAACCAGTTAGTAGGTTCTCAATGCCCTTCTTCGTAGATGCCAACTTCTGCCGCTGGCTTGGGCTACTAGTTGCGTGAATAGATCCCTCGGTGAGGAATTTGAATAGTGGGCCCCTAGCTCGAATGATGGAGGTGCGGAAGGGCGCCATCACCTCGTCGGCCAACTTCATGGTCGGGGCAGTTTGAACGCCGTGAGTTGTCGAGGTGTCAACATTGAGGAAGTACGCTTGGATGCAGAAGGCGTACATCGACTTAGCGGCTCCTCGAGCCACGATTAGGTATTGTTTAGTGGTAAGACGCTTCTTGATCGTCTTCTTCACGTATCTAGCAGGCTCCCCATGGGCTCCTGGCACATAGACGTCACGCTCAAGGTAGTAGTACCAGCAGAAGATTTGCTCCGCCCAGAGCTTGAACGTGTCGAGGAGATAGAGATCGCTCCCGTCGGTAAGCGTTAGCTCCATCTCACAATACTTGATGAATCCTTCGACGGCTTTTTCGTCATAGTAGTACGCCGGGTTTTCGATGAGGGCGTCGATTCGGTTCATCTCCAAAGAGATCTCCCGGTTTACCGGAATCTCCCCGCTGAGAACCTTTTGGCGAAACTCCCCGTAGTACTTAGGGGTCGCTTGGTTGTCTAGGATCAAACCCATCGATCACCTCCTTAGAACGGAGTAGCCCTAGGCCCCATTGAGGCTGGCTTCTTCCACTTAGCGACCTCACTCATTGGAATCTCGAGCCCGCCAGCGAGTTTGGCCATCTTATCGGTTTTATTAAAAGCCCCAGCGGCACTAGATCCCTTTGCGCCGGACAAGAGATTACCAATACCTTCCGGATTCGGTTTGAAATCATGGGTCTTGCTCATCCGAGACAACCCGTAGAAAACCGCCATACTACCAACACCGACAAGCGCTTTCTTAGCGACTTCCTTTCCGGAATCGCCGATCAACTTCTTTGCTGCCGTACGCCCCGGCTTCAGATCCTCGTTGATAGCATTCTTGAGCTTCTTCTCCGTGTCGAGCCTCTGTGTGTACGCCCTGAGCGTATCATCATCAAGAGTTCTGACGTCTTTCATTGCGTTAATTCGCTGTTTAGAGGCATCTCGATCGGTCTTGCCGACGAGCCCCTCCATGTCACGAGGGTTGCCCTTCTTGTCAGTGACGATCTCGTTGATTGGATCATCACGACCAGATCGGGCCTCCTTCTTTGCAAAGCGAGCCTGATCTCGAGCGAGCTTAGATTCGAGTTTAGCAGTAGCCGCAGCAGCCCGTGCGTCTTGCGCCTCGGTCTTAGCCTTAGCAGCAGCTTCCCTAGCGTTTGCCCGGGCGGTAAACTCTTCCTGCTTCTTGATCTTCTTGACGGCCTTCTCCTGAACGCGAAGAGTGCGTTCTGCTCGACGCTCTTCGGCCGACTTACGGACACCCCAGCGCATTCCCTTCACACCGTGGTGTGCGAGGAACTCAACCGCCTGATCACTCATAACTACCTCCAAGTCTTCATCTTTGAGTTCGATCTCTGGACCTTCGTAATCTCCAGTCCAGAGCATGAGTCTATTGAAATTAACCCAATAGAACTCGTCGTTCTCACGAGTGAGTTTCTTGGCTGGGGTGTCTGGATACCCAAGAGTCAAATGCGGAGTCCACCCATCAAACTGATCTACAGACTCGTATGCTTCTCGAATCTTAGTATCCTGAAGAAGATACTTACGGAACAGACTGATCTTGGAGCCGTCAGAGTTTTTGAAGAACAACACATCGGCGTTAGCGTCACCAAGAGAGCCACGCTTGTCTACACTCATTCCGAATCGCCTGAGCATAGTGTCAGCCACATGGGTGATGAACTCTTGGACGTGCTTGTAATCTTCTTTAGCTAGAGCGTCGCCAAGAAACAAAAGCGTCATGTGTGGGATCTTCTCGCTAGATACATCCCATACCATGTCGCTATTGTTAGGAACAGCTACGATTGCTACGCCAGTCATGATGGTAGTCCTTCTCCATAAACAGTCAACCGGTACTCAAGTTCGGCGATCTGGTCCTCTCGAGCTTTGATGAGGAACGAGGTCGTCGGCGTGTCCCAGAGGTACTGGGTCTTAAGGAAGACGTAAGACCGGATCATGTTGAGCATCTCACTTGGGCGTTCGAGATCCTCCCACGTGTCCTGAATGCCTTCAACAGTAACCGGGTCAGACACAACACCCATCTGATAAAGAACCGAGAAGGCCGTGTTAAGATGCGTCAGAATATCGAGATCAAACGCATCGTCATCGGCTTCCAGCCCCAAGATCTCCTTGGTGGCGATTAGGATGCTGGCTTCCATGGGTAACCTCCTTTACCAGAGTTTGGTGTCTCCAGGAGCTCGTTCAACGACTCCTGCCGGGCTAATATCAGCGCCAAAGTGAATGGCGTTGTGTGTTTGCTTTGTGGTGGTGATGAGGTACTCAGGGTCGAGAATCCACTCTTCACCATGCACGATGTCATGAGGAGTCATCGGGTTGATGTGGTGAATGAGAAGCCCGTGGGCAATCTCATACCCAGGAACGCCCAGGTCACAGCCACAATCCCGAGATATGACGTACGACCGCAAACTCTTCCATTGCGGAGACGCATAGAACTGTTGGTTTAGGTGGCGATCGAAACCAAACGTTACACGACCAACATCGCCGTCTAGTTTCAAGTAGTCGAACCTATCCTGGAACGAATCCACCCGGATCAGTTCGCTATAAGTCCGGATAGCCACCGTGTTCCTCCTCCAAGACATCGTACCCGTCATCGTTGCCGCTGTAAGCACGAAACGCACTGAGCGCATCAGCCAACAGCTGCTCCATACGGGTGTCTTGCGCCATCTTCTCTGCCCTCGTAGCCAGAAGCATGTTCTCTTGCATGATCTTCTGCTGCTCTAGAGCTTCTCGCTGAGATCCAGCTTTCAGAAAGAAGATGGTTTCTTGAGCGGTCGCCGTACCATCGGTAAGACGCCGCTCGACCAGATCGTAGGCCAGGGAGGTCAGCTGAGATTCACGCTCTTGTGGCGTTGCTGCGGGCCGCTGTGGGCGGCGAGCTTGTCTAGCCATCTCCCTTCACCTCCTACTCTGCGTTGTCGTCGTCCGTGAGCTCTCGTTCGATCCGAGTGAGCGAAGCGAGCTGGCGCTCCTGGGTGTCGCCCTTCCCATCGGGGTCGTCCCCGAGAAGGATCTGCTGGATCTGCTCGAGAAGCAGACGGTTCTCACGAGTCTTCGTAAGAAGCTCGTCCTGTTCCTTGTCACTGAGCGCCATGAGGGCTCCCTTCGTGGGTTGGGGGATAGGCGGAGTGCCTCCCGACAGCTTCATTCCGCCACGAATCCACTCGTAGCGAGCATCACCAGGACACTCCGTGGAGTGCCAGTCACGGTGACCAATTGCAGAATATGGAGCACTGGTGTGTTCAGAGACATACTTCACGCAGTCCCGGAACGCAGCCTTCTCTTCGACACCGAAGGGGTTCCCAGGACCAGCCATCATCATGATGCAATGGCTAGTCTTGTTCCCCTCGTTGGTGCCGTTAGCTCCATTGCGGATGTTAAGCCCACGACCCTCGAAGACGTAGCCGTGCTGGCAGATCCCGAAGTTGTAAGCAATATCATTCCATCCACGACTATCCATGTGGAACGCCTGGATGCCACGCCACAGAGCAGCGCAGGAAGCATGATTGAACGTCGAGCTTCCTCGAACGGTTACCGTTGGGCCATTCCAATGGCCGGTAGACGGCCGGTAGAGATCGCCAGGGTAGACCTTCTTAGGCGGACGAAGACCAGCTTGAGCTCTAGTTACGAACTTCACGACATGGCCTCCTTGAATTCCTCGGGCGACAGGCCCTCTTCGTCAAGCTGGACGAAGAGATCCAGAAGATCGGACGGAACGTGGGGGTCCATCTCTTCGGCGGCGGTCTCTTCTTCAGGCATCTGACTACTCCTTCGTGGTTGGACCATCGATCACAACAACTGTTGCGACCCACCCTTCGAGTAGGTCGAGGTTGTGGTTGACGATCGGTTGAGCCACAGCTTTAACCCACGTCACGGCACCCGTAACTGGGTGCAAATAACGATAGGTCTCTGGGCCGTAGGGCTTTCTGGCTTCTACTGACTCTTTCCAGTGACTAAAGACTCGGGGGGCATCGTCCGGATGAACGGCTTTAGCCCAACCATCTTCTTGCATCTCGGATAGAGTCATACCAAGCAGTATCTGCGCCGCCTCATTAGCCCAAACTAGACCACCATGTGGGGTAGTCCGAAAAATGGGTCGGTCATCCAGCTGTGCGGACACCGTCTGAGTTGCATGCACATCGGCGACTATCGACTCCATGCGAATCATCGCATCGTGGAGACCGTTCTGGAGCGTCTTGTCTACCGTTTGCACTTGCTCGGTAACTCGTGCTTCACTATTACTCACCTCGGTCCGAGTCTGAGCAGCAGCCCTCTTCAACTGAGGGATAATAGCAAGATATGCGCCACTAATGGTCACAGCTCCACCAATGAGAGCAACGACTACCTCATCGCTAATCATTAGAGGTCCTTTCTACATCGGAGGCGCTTCGCTGGGTTCCGTTGGGAAATCAACGAAACAAACTTGAAGCGGGCCATCGAGAACCGAGTATGGCTCTCCGCCCTCTTCACGGAGAATATCCATGTACCCAACGTTATGCGTGATCTGTCTAGTGATGGAGTCATCAAGAGACAGCCTAAGCGTCCCCGTACTACCATCACCGACAACCTCGATGTTCCACGTGGCGATCAACTCTGACTCTGGCGATCGACCCTCACGGATCTCGCTGCGAAAGACTTGGCCAGCGACGTTCATTCCGAGACTTACCAGATTGACATTCGTCCTATTGCGGTGAACCATGATTTGAGCCATGGTTTCCTCCTATCTCTAAGCGTCTGGGTATTTAGCGTAGACTCGTGGCATCGGGCCGTCAATCCAAATACCGCTAGAGGGGCAAACGTCTGTGTCAGCTTCAAGAGGCGTCGCATTCTGAAAGAAGAGACCAACACACTCACGCCCAGCAGACGTCGAGTTCTGTGGGGTCTCGATCGGGAGACGAGTAGTCCCACCATAGACGTTACAGACAAGCTTCGGCCAACCATAGACGTCGGAGTCAGACACCCACACGCCAAGGTAGTAGAGCCCACTTACGGGAATGCCAATAGTTTCTACCGTTGACACCCGATCGGTCTGTCCGTAAAGATCGATGAGACTTAGATCCCCGATTCGGTTCTGTCCAAACGGAAGACCGGTGATCGGATCAGCCGGGTATGCAAGAAGTTTCCAGATTCCTCCACCGACGTTATCCGCCAACGGAAACACCTCAAGTTTTACCCCAGTTCCTGCTGGGAGATATGTAGGCGCTAGCGTCATCCTCGAGTTGTTCATGGTGAAGTTACTTAGGGACATGTCTGTTCCCGGACCACCAACAGACCAACGATCACCCGGTGTTGCCGGAAGCTTGAACGACGTCGGCGAATTTGAAACACCGATAATCGCCGTGTCGAGATCAGCCTTACGAACAACGTCGTTGTCAACCTCAGCCGGGAACTGAACACGAAGTGAAGTCGTCTCGAGATATGGGCGATCAAGATCCTCATCCATCTCAGCACGAAACGTGATGGACGTATCCAACTCAATAGACCCATCTGGGTTGTTCAACCGGTGATCAAAGTCGATGCCACGAGCATGAACACTCGTAGTCCAAGGATTCTCGAACCTCATGAATCGAGCCCCGACAAGCGTTGGGTAACTCATACCCAAATGCGTCTGGTATGCGTTGGCGTCGATACATGCCTCTTCCTCGGTAGACCCCGAGTACATTGAGACGTTGTTTAGAAACAACGCAACCTCAGGAGCTAGGGTTGGTGGGAGGTCGTTTGAGACCTTGAGCACTTCAATCTGGAGATTTAGAAGGAGGGTCTCCTCGGTGGTGTCGAACTCGACGACCGACGTACTCTCCGCCAAGATCTCACCAATAGTTGATATGGTTGGTATCCCGATCTGGTGGTTATAGAGAAGAGGGAACTCCCCGAAGACACCCTCACTGAGCTGGTATGTGTTCGTGTTGACCCACGTGCCAGACACCTTGAGATAGAGCTCGCCGTCTTCGTCATAGTCGTGGGACAACGAACTAATGCAGGCAGACACTCGAAGATTGAGTGGCCCGCCATCCGGGGACAGAATTGGCAGGTTGCCAGCAATCCCCAACACAGCTGCCTGAAGTGGAGCAGACGGAAACGCCAAAGTAACGGCGAGACTCCCAATCTGGAACGAACCAAGCGGGATACCGTAGAACTGAGTCCATGCGGTCCAAGGAACCATTCGGCTAATCGGAAGAGGCAAGAGCTCTGGAGGTCCAGTAAGTCCGTTACCCTGAACTCCCTGGATACCTCTAGGCCCCTGCGGTCCAGGAGGGCCAACGGGCCCAGTTGGAATGATCGTAGTGCGACCGTTCTCGGTCACAATGATCTGCTGAGGCATCAGCCTTCCTTTCGATTGTGGTTAGTTGGGTCAGGGACCTTCGAGATCGGCGACACGCTTCTCGAGCTTTGCGATCATCTCGAGCAGAGTGTCTGTGTCGGCAAGAGCACCGCCGGTCGCATCGATCTCGTAGCCCGCACCAACAGCGTCACCAGGAGTATTGGCCTTACCCTCGACCTTCTGGATGGCCTGCTTGACCGTGTCGGTTGCCGCAACGTTCGTGCGACCAACCACAACGGCGTAGCCTGTGAGGACATCGTCGGTTCCGGTGAGCGTGATCGGGGCGCCAGTCGAGTCGAAGAAGGCGACGGGCTGGACGTGGATGGTCGGGTCGATAGCCGCCTGAGAGACGGGCTGAACCTGCTGAACAACAGTGGTTCCCATTGTGTGTCCTTTCCTGGACAAAGTCCATGGTTTCGGAGAGTTCTTGGAGACTTTCCAAGACTTCTGGATGGGTTTTACCCAGAACTTGGAGAAAGTTCAGGGTCTCGGAACAGATCCCCGAGTCTGTGTAGGACAGACTCAAGACTTCAATCGGAAAAGTTTCCCCAAATATCCCCTCGGGGCATTTTTGGAGGGCCCTCTGGACCAGGAGGACCAGGAGGGCCCGGAGGACCAACAGGACCAACTTGAATAACTTCACTGTTGCCGTCGGCAGTTACAAATAGTTGCGTAGGCACCGTTGGTCCTTTCCTGAATCGAATGGTTACTATGTTGTTTAGGTAGCGCCAAGCATAACACGAGTGTTGCCAGCAGCACCATTTGCCCCGACAGTTCCTGTGCCTGTCCCGTTACCTCCGGTGCCACCAGAGACATCGAAAGTGAAACTATGCGATGAATCAGACGTGATGAGTCCGATAAACCCACCACCTCCACCACCTCCGCCACCGGTGTTGCTAGTACCTCTAGACCCGCCGTTTCCACCACGAGCCCTAATGGTTCCAGTGCCAGCGACATGACGAGCAATGACAATGAGGTAGCCCCCACCGCCACCACCTCCGCCACCACCGATAGCACCATCACCACCGCCGCCACCACCTGAACGCCCAGCCCCATAGGCCAAGAAGTTCGATGCGTTTCTGGCAGGAATAACCCCATTCATCCAGAGCCATGGGAGTGTGATGGCCCCCGCTTCGAGTAGGCCCGAGGTTGGAGCATAGACAACACCACCCGCACCCCCAGCGCCGCCAGAGCCAGTTCCGCCAGTACCAGCTGCTCCACCGAAGAGGAATGTCACACCATTCGACGGGTTCGTTGTTGGGCCGCCAGCAGAACCAGCAGCGGTGCCACCGCTCCCGCCCTGACCTTGCCCGACCACGAAGTACGGCCCGCCACCAGGAGCGCCACCCGTGTTTGACACACCAGGAAGTCCGTCGGCAGAGATCGTACCGTTCAGCGTCAGCGTGCCCGACACGTAGATGATGCCCGCACAGGTCATCACGACTCCAGCATCAACGGTGAGGTTCGTGTAGTGCTTGAAGCCGTTCGTGCCGTTGGAGGTAACTGTGGTATCGACAGAGATCGTCGCTGCGCCATCAGCTCCCGTGCCAAACATGGCACCACCTGGAATGGATACGTTGCCTGAGAGGGCCTGACCGTTCACTGTTCGGGTCGTCGGCACGACGGAGAGATCATCAAGCTTCTGAGCTATAGCCTGAACGTCAGTGTCAGTATCTGCGAGGTTGCCGTTGAAACCGGCTGCCTCAACAGAAATTGCGCTGGCCGGATGACTGGAAGCATCTGATCGACCAGAAAGACCTGAGTGCGTGTTTGGCGCATCTGAACCGGCTGGACCCTGAGGGCCTTCGGGGCCGGCTGGGCCCTGCGGACCTTCTGGACCATCAGCACCATCAAGACCGGCTGGACCCTGAGGACCTTCTGGACCCTGAGGACCTTCTGGACCCTGAGGACCTTCTGGACCCTGAGGACCATCGGCACCATCAAGACCGGCTGGACCCTGTGGGCCTTCTGGACCGGCTGGACCGGCGGGACCTTCTGGACCGGCGGGACCTTCTGGACCGGCGGGACCTTCTGGACCCTGAGGACCTTCTGGACCATCAGCACCGGCTGGACCAGGAGGACCAACGGGGCCAAGCTTGGCGATGCCGGGGTCGACATCAAATACAATGCCTTCAGACGAGATAGATCCTGTGATGACTGGTTCACTCATCGGGCACCGCCCTCGTAACATCGGGCGTAATGTTGATCAGGTGTCGATTGGCGAGAGGACCAGGCCAAGTCACTGTCTGCGAAGTATCTTGATTGGTGAACTGCACATCCCAGTAACCAGTCTCATTGAGACCGTCGAGAGTGAATCGTGCACTTCCAGCGGGGAGGCCGGTCGTGCTGATTTCAAAGGTTCCAAGAATATCGGCTGAGTTGGGAGCACGCCGAACCTGAGCGACAGCGTCCCAATCATCCCACGGGAAGGGATTGTCATCCAGTGTGAGTGCCACGACCAGAGAGATCGTGTCGCCTCGGACAACGTCAAGTACGCTACTTGGCTGAGGCACGGCGTGCTCCTTTCAACTCAGGGGTTCATGGATCAGGGGGCAGCTTCGAGATCGGCGATACGCTTCTCGAGCTTGGCAATCATCTCGAGGAGGGTGTCGGTAGCAGCAAGAGCACCACCAGTTCCGTCGATGACATAGCCCGTGCCGGCCTGATCGCCGGGTGCGCCAGCGAGATCATTGACCGCATCAACCTGGCCCTCGACCTTTGCGATGGCCTCGATGACCGTGTCGGTGGCAGCAACCGGATCGGGGTCGCCAATGACGTAGCCCGTAAGGACGTCGTCAGTCGCATCGATAGTAATCGGGTTGCCTCGGGAATCGAAGAAGGCAACGGGCTGGACATGAATGCTTGGATCGACAGCCGCCTGGGTGACGGGCTGCATCTGCTGAGTAACAGCGGTCATTAGAGAGGTCTTTTCTGGGGCCTTTGTGTGTGGTTTGTCTGAGTCTTAGATGCTCTCCAAGACTTCAATCGGAAAAGTTCCCCAAAAATATCCCCTCGGGGC
>CAZUAL010000004.1:0-1927 GCA_964618305.1 uncultured Dongia sp.
TAGACCCCCTCACCCTACCCTCTCCCGCGAGGGGAGAGGGTTTTCGGTTTCGGCTTAACTTATTGTAATAACTAACTTAAGCAGCCGCGTAGCCGTCTATCCGCGCCCGGTGCCAGGGGAGCAGCGGCTTGGGCGGCGGGCAATGGAACAGCGGCACCCCGTTGGGGATCCGCTCGCGGCGGGCCAGGCCGGCAAAGCGCTCGATCGCCCAGTAGATGCCGCCATGGGCAACGATGAGGACCGGGCCGGGGCTTTCCAGGGCCTCGTTGATGGCGTCGAGCGCGCGCTCCATGAAATGGCTGAAGCGTTCCGCCCCGCGCGGCGTGTCGCCATTCCGCCAGGCTTCGTACCATTCGCCCTTGGGATGGCCCTCGCGCTCGCCGAAGCGGCATTCCTTCAGGCCAGCGATCTCCTTGACCGGCACATGGAGCCCGGCGGCGACGATGTCGGCGGTGAGCGAGGCGCGGTCCAGGGGGCTGGTGCAGATCGTGCCGATCTTCTGGTCACGCAACGTTTCGCGCGCGGCCAAAGCCTGGGCAACGCCCGTCCCGTTCAAGGGCATATTGACCTGGCCCTGCACCAGGCCGATCCGGTTCCAATCCGTTTCGCCATGGCGGAGGAAGAAGAATGTCTGACGGAGAAGCTGCATGGGATTCCCCTTTCCGTTTTCACTCGCGGCGCCGCGCGATTCGCGGCGCGTCGGGAGAGTCCCGCGCAATCGGGGCGGAAATGGGGCATCCTCATGAAAATTGGACGAACCTTGCTCACGATCGCGTCAGCAGGCGGTCAGGTCACCGAAAGATCACGAGGGCTTGCGTTCCGAATGGCCGAGATCCCGCTCCGGCGAGACGATATCGCGGATGCGCTGCTTCAGTTCCTTGAGGTCGGGAAAGCGTCCCTCATCCTTGCGCGACCAAACGATCTCGCCGTCAACGCTCACGTCGAAGATGCCGCCCGTGCCGGGAACGAGTGTCACACCGCCGATCTCGTCCTCGAAGGTGACGAGCAGTTCCTGCGCCGTCCAACCTGCGCGCATCAGCCAGCGGCATTGCGTGCAATAGGTGACGGTGACGATGGGCTTGGTCATTTCTCTTTCGCCAGCAGGCCCTGCGGATAGAGACGCATGATCCAGAGGAGCAGGAGGAGACCTGGCACAGCCATGATGGTGGTGAGCGCCCAGAATTCCGCCCAATCGCTATGGTCTGCCATCCAACCGCTGCCGGCCGACAGGAGCGTGCGGCCTTGCGCCATGAAGGATGAGAAGAGCGCGTATTGCGTCGCCGTGAAGGCGACATTGCAAAGCCCCGACAGATAGGCGACCAGCGCCGCGGAGGCGATGCCGCCGGCAACATTGTCGGCACTGATGGCAATACCGAGCCAGACGAGATCATTGCCCTTCATTGCCAGCACGCTGAACAGAAGGTTGGTGATGGCCTGCAGGATACCGCCCACCAGCAGCGTCTTGAAGAGGCCGAAGCGTGCGACGATGAGGCCGCCGATGACACCGCCCACCAGCGAAGCGATGACGCCGAACACCTTGGAAATGGCCGCGATCTCGGTGCCCGTGAAGCCGAGCTCATGATAGAACGGATTGGCCATGGCGCCGCCGAACGCATCGCCATATTTGTAGAAGAGGATGAAGAGCAGGATGATTGCCCAGCCCCTGCGGCCGATGAAATCCGCAAAAGGCCTGATCACGGCGTCGTTGAGCACTTCCTCGTAGGTCTTGCGTCTGCTTGGCCCGGCTGATCCTTTTGGTTCCGGCACGAACAGGGTGAACAGCGCGCACAGCAGCATGGCGCCGGCAAGGATGCCGAAGATCACCGGCCAGCCGATGTAATCTGAGAGAGCCGTTGCACCGGCACCGGCCAGCAGCAAACCGATGCGATAGCCGACCTGGGTCGTGCCGGCGCCCGCACCCCGCGCG
>CAZUAL010000004.1:1937-19702 GCA_964618305.1 uncultured Dongia sp.
AGCCGTGAGGATTTCGATGCGGTAGGCGTCGATGACGATGTCCTGGCTTGCCGAGAAGAAGGCCACGACGATGGCAAGAAGCGCCGTCAAGGCCGGCGTTGCTACCGGGTCGGTGGCACCCATGGCGAAGATCGCACCGGCGAGCAGGATCTGGATCAATAGCAGCCAGCTCTTGCGGCGTCCCATGCGCCCCAGCAGCGGCAGGTGCAGCTGATCGATCACCGGCGACCAGGCGAACTTGAAGGTATAAGGCACGCCTACCAGCGTGAAGAGGCCGATCGTTGTCTTGTCTACGCCGACGGTCGAGAGCCAGTAGGAAAGCGTCGACAGCGTCAAGAGGAGCGGCATGCCGCTCGCAAAGCCCATGACGAAGATGATGAGCTGGCGCCGCGTGAAATAGACCGATATGGCCTCGCCCCAACTTGCCTGCCGCTCGACGCTCATCATCTGACCTTGGTAATGCGGCGCCCCGACTCGAAGCGCCTTCAGGGCCGCATGCTGACGGAAGTCTAATTGGCCTTCAATTGCTCGTTGAGGCGGGCGAGTTCGGCTTCGTCGAGATCGCCGATGCGGCGCGCAAGACGGTTGGCAAGCTCGGTCGCGAGAGGCGAGAGGCCGCCCGTGTCGATGCTGACCTTGGGGTCGGAGAGATCGGCAAGCGCCTTCAAATCGTCGACTTCGTCCCAGGCGAGGTTGAAATAGGCGGCGACCTGCTGCACGAAACCGGCCTTGGGCCGGGCCCGGTGCCCGTGTTCGAGGGCGGAGAGATAGGCGGAACTCACCTTCAGCGCCTTCGCCATATCCTTGAGTTGCCGGCCATGGGCCTGCCGCAACTCGCGCAATCTCTGTCCGAACGGTGTCATGTCGGACGGAAGATTAGTGGCGGCGGCAACGCCCCTGCAAGCTTTAGACCGCGATCTTGAAATGGGCGGTGGCGGAAGCGCCGTCATTCAAGGGCGGCTCAGCCCCGGCCTGGCGATAGGCGCGGTCGGCGGCCTTGACCGGCGGATCGTAAAGGCCGGGCGCCAGCTGTTCCTGCGCGATGAGCTGGGCGAGGAAGGTCGCAACCGGCGTGCCCGCCGGAATATCGCTGCTGCCGGCCCGGCTGCCGGTGCCGCTGCCCAATGTTCCTTGAGCGGTGCGGGTCGACGCCGACGCATCGGCATCGGCTTCGCGATTGGTCTGGGCCGGAACCTCGGCATTGCCGAGGGTCGCCCCCCTGCCGCCATCGAGGACGCGAAAGCGGAATTGCTTGGCCTTGGGCCCGCTGGTGGAATCGGCGGCGGCATCGACCTGAGTGAGGCCGCGTGGATCCTCTTCCGTGCCGCCCTTGCCGGCGCTCCGCTGCGTGGGCGAGGCGCTTCGGCCGCTGAATGCGGCGGGCGGTGGCAGCAGAAGCGGACCGATCTCGGCCATGCGGGTCTTGCTCTTCCTCGGTCAGGCGCCGCGCCCTTGGCGGGCGGGCGGAAGGGGCATTATCGGGGAAGCCAGAATTAGATAGAATTTTAGATAAATTGGAGTGAGGGGCAAGCGCCGTCAAGGCGGGAGCCCAAGATTCTGGTCACATCATCGTGGGACTCGGCGTGGTTTTTGCCAATTTAACCAATTATTTACCATAGAGATCGAGGAAAGCTGCGGGCCCGCTGACTGGCCGGAAACGGCGCGGCCAGCTCGGCCTAGGCCCTGTATCGGCACCCCCGGAAGTGACTGAAAGATGGCCGATCAGTCAGGTTTTAGGACTTTATTTAGACTCTGCCGTTAAGGTCCGAAGACGGTGTTAAGATTGCGGCGGCAGAGGAGCGCTCGTGACAGCATTGAGGAGCGAGCAGGAATTGAGTTCCCTGACGTCCGAGCTGGGCGAAGCGTTTGGCCATGCTGAACCGGGTGCAAGCGGATCGCCGGCACAGCCGCCCGAATGGCTGCAGACCGCCATCGTCGCCTCCGGCGACATTCTCTACAAATGGGACATCATCTCCGACCGTCTTTCCTGGGCGGGCGAGATCGAGGAAGTTCTGGGCGAGGGCGAGAATGCCATCGCCAGCGGCCATGGCTTCAATAACCGCATCCACCCCGAAGACCTGCCGCGCCGCCTGAAGGCGCTCTCCGACCATTTCAGCCAGGGCGATGCCTACGATTGCGAATACCGCGTGCGCAACGGCCAGGGCGTCGTCATCTGGGTCCATGACCGCGGCCATGTCGAGATCGACCAGAACGGCATGCCGGTCGCGATGTGCGGCGTCATGCGCATCATCACGCAGCGGAAGCAGAACGAGGCGCGGCTCGAGCGCATTGCCAATTACGACGAGCTCACCGGCCATTTCAACCGCGCGCGCCTGCGAGACGAGTTGGAACATGCCCTGTCCTTCGCGCGCCGCTTCCGGGTCGACGGCGCTTTCCTGGTGATCGGCGTCGACAAGCTGGCGCTCGTCAACAATGCCTATGGCTACGAAATCGGCGACGCCGTGCTGGTGGCGATCGGGCAGCGGCTCGACCGCACCTTACGCGCTTCCGACGTCATCGGGCGCCTGGGCGGCGACCGTTTCGGCGTGCTGCTCACCAATTGCCCGGATGATTGCGTCACGACCTGCATGGACCGCATCATCCAGACGATGCGCGAACAGGCGATCGAGATCGACGGGCAGTCGATCCCCATCACCGTTTCCGTGGGCTGCGTGCTTTTCCCCGGCCTCGTCAACACGGCTTACGAAGTCATCACCAAGGCGGAATCGGCGCTCTCCTACGCCAAGAAGGCCGGGCGCTGCTGCCACAACATCTACCGCCCGTCCGAGCAGCAGACGCTGCTCCACCGCCGCGCGATGGATATCGGGACCCAGGTGCAGCAGGCGATGCGCGAACATCGCCTGATCTTCACCTATCAGCCGATCGTCCACGCCCAGTCCCTTACCGTTTCGAAGTATGAGTGCCTGCTGCGCATGAAAGACCCGAAGGGCGAGATGCTGCCCGCCGGCGCTTTCATCCCGGTGGTCGAACAGCTCGGCATGACGCGCTTCCTCGACCGCTATGTGCTCGACATGACGGTCGACGAGTTGCGGCGCGATTCCGAAACCGTGCTGTCGCTCAACATCTCCGGCCTGACCGCGACCGACCAATCCTGGCTGCGCGCCCTCATCGCGGCGGTCAAGTCGACGCCCGCGATCGCGCCGCGCCTCATCGTCGAAATCACCGAGACGGCGGCCCTGCACGATATCGAGGAATCGGCCCGCTTCGTGAACGTCGTGCGCGATGTCGGCTGCCGTGTCGCGATTGACGATTTCGGTGCCGGCTTCACCAGCTTCCGCCACCTCAAGGCGCTGACCGTCGACCTCGTCAAGATCGACGGTTCCTTCGTGCGCAACCTTGCCAACAATGTTGACCAGCAGCTCTTCATCCGCAACCTGATGGGCCTTGCCGGCACGTTCGGCCTGGAGACGGTCGCCGAATTCGTCGAGAACGAAGCCGACGCCCGCGTGCTCATCAATGCCGGGGTCCAGTACCTGCAGGGTTATTATTACGGCAGGCCACAATTCGACCGCCCCTGGGCGATCGGCGAGCGCATCATGTCGGCCTGAAGGCCATCCCCATCTTTCTCTCCCCCTCATCCTTCTCATCCCCGACCGTTGATCCCGTCTTGCCGCTGGTCCATAAAGCGGCGTGATGAACGAAACCGGTACGATAGCCCAGCGCGCCATCAAGCTCGCCGAGATCCCAGCCCTGGTCGCCTTTCACGGCGGGGCCATCTGGCTTGAGCGCCAGGAAGGCGGCCCGCAGCGCGTCAGCCATGCGACCGCCGCCCTTTCGGCGCGGGCGGCCGCACCCCTGCTGGTCCATGCGCCGGCCACCGCGCGCCGCCTCAAGGCCGAGCGTTTTCCGGCCTACGATCTTCTAGAGCTTTACGCCTTCGTGCGGCCGGCAAGCTTCGTCCTGCCGACACCCAAGGGCCTGGCCGAGGCGCTGGGTCTCGCCGTCCCGCCGCACCACGATCCGCAGGTGGAGGCGGGGGCCCTGCATGAATGCGCACGTCTGCTGCTGACCGAACTCATGACGCTCTCGCGCCAGCGCCGCCGCACGATGGGCATCGCCTTCGCGATGGCGCGCGCCGGGTGGAGCTGGGGGCCTTTCGTGCTGCGCGCGCTCGATTTCCAGAGCGAGGGTGGCGTTGCCGCACCTGGCATCGGCGTCTGGGACGAACTCCCCGAATGGAGCGACGGCGCACCGCCGCCCGAGCCCGATCACTTGCCGGTCGGCGCCGAGGAGACGCGGCGGCGATTGGCCGACCTCATCGGCGACAAGGCCGAGCAGCGCGCGGCCCAGGCGGATTTTTCGGCCGGCCTCACCCCCGCCTTCTGCCCACGGCCCGAGGAAGAGGCACCCAATGTCGTGCTGGCCGAAGCCGGGACCGGTGTCGGCAAGACGCTGGGCTATATTGCGCCGGCAAGCCTCTGGGCGGAACGCAATCACGGTCCGGTCTGGATCAGCACCTATACCAGGCATCTGCAGCACCAGATCGATCACGAACTCGACCGGCTCTTTCCCAATCCGGCCCAGAAGGCACAGAAGGTCGTCATCCGGAAGGGGCGCGAGAATTATCTCTGCATCCTCAATCTTGCCGAAATGGGTGGCCAGCTTTCGTCGCGCCCGGCGGATGCGGTGGGCTTCGGCCTTGTCGCGCGCTGGGCGATGCAGACCCGCGACGGCGACATGGTGGGCGGCGATTTTCCGGGTTGGCTCCCCGATCTCATCGGCCAGGGCCGCGCCTTCGCGCTCGCCGACCGGCGGGGCGAATGCATCTTTGCCGCCTGCCCGCATTATACGCGCTGCTTCATCGAACGTTCCGCCCGGCGCGCCAAGAAGGCCGAGATCGTCATCGCCAATCACGCGCTGGTCATGATCCAGGCGGCGATGGGCGGCAACAATGAGGAGCAGCGCCTCCCCACCCGCTATGTGTTCGACGAAGGCCATCATCTTTTCAGCGCCACCGACAGCGCCTTCGCCGCCCATTTGACGGGGCAGGAGATGGCCGATCTGCGGCGCTGGCTGCTCGGCGCCGAAGGCGGCCGCTCCAGCCGCGCGCGGGGATTGAAGCGCCGGCTCGACGATCTCGTCCTCGACGATGCCGAGATGCCGGCCTTGCTCGATGCCGTCCTGCAAGCGGCGCGGGTGCTCACCAGTGATGGCTGGCAGCAGCGCTTGATCGACAATCAGCCATTGGGGGCTGCCGAGAAGTTCCTGCACGCCCTGCGCCATCAGGTGCTGGCGCGCGCATCGGCACCCAAGAGCGGCTACAGCCTTGAATGCGCCTGCGCACCGCTCGAGACGGAGCTGGCGATCGCCAGCGTGGCGCTCGATCGCGCGCTCGGCGCCTTGATGGAACCGATGATGGCACTTGCCGCGAAGCTGCTGCGGCGGCTTGATGACGAAGCGGCGAATCTGGAAAGCGCTGAGCGCCAGCGCATTGACGCGATGGCGCGAGGGTTGCAGCGGCGGGGCGAATTGGAAGTGGGTGCCTGGCGCGCGATGCTGAAGGCGCTCGCCAACGCCAACGTGCCCGATCCGCTGGAAGACGCACCCCTTTATGTCGACTGGTTCGGGATCGAGCGCAGCGACGGGCGCGAAGCCGATATCGGCATGTACCGCCATTTCCTCGACCCGACGCGGCCATTCGCGGAAGTCGTGATGAAGAAGGCGCATGGCATCGTCATCACGTCGGCGACGCTCACCGACGGCAGCGGATCCGACCAGGCCTGGATCGGGGCGGAGGCGCGCGCCGGCACCAATCACATGGCGCTCCCCGCCTATCGCCTGCGCGTGCCCTCGCCCTTCGACTATGCGCAGCAGACGCGCGTCGTCATCGTGACCGATCTCGACAAGGACGACATGGCGCAGGTGGCGGCCGCCTATCGCAGCCTGTTCCTGGCGTCCGGCGGCGGCGCGCTTGGCCTTTTCACCGCGATCCAGCGTTTGCGGGAAGTGCATCGGCGCATCGCCCCGGCGCTGGAGGAGCAGGGCTTGTCACTCCTCGCCCAGCATGTCGACGCGATGGACAATGCGACCCTCGTCGACATCTTCCGGGGCGACGAGGATGCCTGCCTTCTTGGCACCGATGCTGTGCGCGACGGGGTCGACGTGCCGGGGAACGCGCTGCGCCTCATCGTCTTCGACCGCGTGCCCTGGCCGCGTCCGGATCTTCTGCACCGGGCGCGCAAGGCGGCCTTTGGTGGCACCGCCTACGAGGACCAGCTGACGCGGCTGAAGCTGAAACAGGCCTTCGGCCGGCTGATCCGCCGTGCCGACGACCGGGGCGTCTTCGTGCTGCTCGACAAGGCCATGCCGTCACGCCTTCTCTCCGCCTTCCCGGCCGATGTGGCGGTGGAGCGGATCGGGCTCAAGGCGGCCCTGGAACTCACCGCCGGCTTCCTCGGTGCCAAACGTTAACGGAACCGGCCCCGCAAATCAGGTTCGGGACCGTTCAGGTTCGGGGGGTTGAGCCGGAGGCGCCCCGCCGCTATTGTTCCGCCGGTTTTTGCCACAGGTTCCAAGGATTGAACAAAATGGCCGTGCACTCTCATCATTCCGCCCTCATCTACACCATGGTGCTGATGGCCGCGGCGGACCGGGACATGTCGGATGCCGAGATGAACTCGATCGGCGACATGGTCGGCCATCTGCCGGTGTTCCGCGATTTCGACCGGGCCAAGATCGCCAAGACGGCGGCTTCCTGCATCGACATCCTCAACGGCAAGGACGGGCTCGACGCCGTCCTCAAGAAGATCAGCGACACGCTGCCGGAGAAGCTGCGCGAGACGGCCTATGCCCTGGCCTGTGACGTGGCAGCGGCGGACAGCGTGGTGACGCAGGAGGAATCGCGCCTCCTCGACCTCATCCGCTTCGAACTCAAGATCGGCAAGCTGGTTGCCGCCGCGATCGAGCGCGGCGCCCGCGCCCGCCATCTGACGATCTGACCGAACAAGCTTACCAGGAATCGGGCCCGCGCCAGACGCGGGCCCGAACTGTTTTAGGGCTTATGCCGCCGAGCGCAGCCCGCCATGGGCGAAGTCCATATAGAGCTCGCGCGCGCGGCGGAAGACGGGACCGATCTCGAGCTTGCGCTCCTCGATCTGCGTGAAGGGCATGACCTTGCCGAAATTGCCGGTCGAGAAGAGCTCGTCCGCTTCCAGGATATCCTGCGCCGTGAGTGTGCGCTCATAGACCGGCATCTTCGCCGCGGTGAAGAGGCTGATGAGCCGCTGGCGCGTGATTCCGTTGAGGAAGCAGCCGGAAGGCGCCGGCGTGATGGCGGCGCCTTCCTTCACAATCCAGAGGTTGGCCGAGGAAAACTCCGCGACATTGCCGAGCGGATCGAGCATCACCGCTTCTTCAAAGCCCTTGGCGCGCGCTTCGCCCGAGGCGCGGCCCGCCTGCGCATAGAGGCAGACGGCTTTGGCGTCGGTCGGCGCCGTTTCCGGCGAGGGTCGCCGCCAGCGCGAGATCATGGCGCTCGCCCCCTTCGGCTCCGGCATCGGCGTCAGCACGACCGAGATGCAGATGCGGGTCGATGCCGGGTTGGGCGCCATCCAGCCATCCTCCGACCACATGAAGGGTCGGATATAGAGATGGCTGCCGCGCGGAAAGCGCGTGACGCCTTCGCGGCAGATTTCCTCGATCTCGCCTGCCGAGAGCGGCGAGCGCAGGCCGACATTGCTGGCCGACCGCACGGCGCGGCGGCAATGGAGATCAAGATCCGGCATGACGCCATCGAAGGCGCGCGCGCCGTCGAAGATGCCGCCCATCAGCCAGGTCGCATGATCGAACGCGCGCATCAGCGGCGGATTGCCGGTAACCCATTTGCCGTCAAGAAAGTGCCATTGGTCCATGGCGGGCCTCGTTCACGAAAGCCGGGCGCAGCGATCGGACGCGATCGGCGCCGGATCGGCGGATATCAGGCTGAAACGCTAAGACGCCGCTTCAGGTGACGTCAAGCACCGATGGCTGACGAGGGGTTCTGGGGAGGACCGGCAGGAAGCGTCGGGCGAGGGTTCCTCAGGCGCCGAAATAGCGCGCGGGCAGCGGTCTTGGGTGCAGCGGCTGCTGGTCCGCCGGCGCCGATTCTTCCGCGCTCTCGGCAGAGAAATAGAAGACGGCATTGCCGATTTCGCGCAATTCGGCCCGGGCGGCGACCAGGGCGTCGGCGGAAACCTCCCCCGGCGCGGCGCTGGGCTTCAGAATTTCGCGCAGGCGGGCGGCGACGATGCGCGATCCCAGTCCCGCCGCCTGCCGGTCGATGAGGCGCAGCTGCGCGCGCCGCCTCGCCGCCTCAATGCCGCTTGCCGAGCCATAGCGGCGCTGCAGGCGCATTTCCTGCGGCAGGAAGTCGAAACTGGCCTGCACCATCGCCTCGTCGGCGATGCCGGTGTTCTTCATCGGGGCGCCTTTGATCGGGTGAGCCAACTTCAGGGATTGAGCCATCGTTCATTCCATCCTATCTAGGATTGGAACATATCATGAACATTGTGGATAAGTCAAGCCGCCGGTAGGAATGGACCCTGCCGGCGGCTCAGGAGATCAGGTCGGTGGCTTTAGGAAATTACTGCCCGACAGAACTTACTGCCCGACAGAACTTATTGGCTGACCCACTGGATCCGGGCGGTGAAGCGCACCTGGTCCTGGGGCACGAATTGCGGTTGCCCGCCCTGGCGGATCGCCTCGAGGTAATAACCGTCGGCGTCATGCCGGACGACCTTGCGCACCAGCACTGTGCCCGCGGCTGTGCCGACGATGATGCGGTCGCCACGGCGGATCTCAGTCCCGCGCGTTGCGATCAGCGTGTCGCCGTCGCGGTAGATCGGGTCGAAATCGGTGCCGGTCACTTCGACACCGAAGCTTTCCTTGTTGGCGCCGGAGAATTCCAGATGACCCCACTCGTTGCCGATCGGCATGCCGCTGGCATCGAAGCAATCACCGGCGGCGAGCCGGTCAAGCGTGATCACCGGAATGGTGCGCACCGTATTGCGGTGAATGACGCGGCCGCCGGCAATGGCCTGGTCGAAACCGGCCGCGCCGTTGCCATTGGTATCGGCGGAGTTGGCGCCGGTCAGGATGACGAAATCGATGAACGGCTCGCCCGTCACCGTGAGGATCTTGGAAAGGGATTCGGTGCTCGGCCAGCGCGGGCGACCCTCGCGGGTGATGCGCTTGGATGGATTGAACGCCGTCGGGTCAAGACCGGCGCGCCGCGCAAGACCCGAAGCCGAAAGGCCGTGCTTCGCTGCCAGCCGGTCGATACCGCGCCAAACATCAGCATGCTGCAACATGGGAACTGACACGATCGCTTCTCCTACTTTATCAAGCCATGACGACGCGCTTGCCGCAGCCCAGGACGAAGCGTCTCCTTTCATCAACCGATCCTAGGCATGCATTCGCTGCCCGGGACCCCCGACAGTCGGCGCTTCCTCCCCCCGAAGGCATTTGCACCGCCAGTCATGATGGTTGTCATATTAGCGTAGGTCGTCCCTAGGAAGAACTGTTCATTGGTAAATAATTGGATTATCGAGCTCTATACTTTCGTATAAGAATGAAAGCCGCAGTAAATCGCTTCTGATCTCTCAGATACACAGAAAGCACTGTATTTGCTTAGGATTTTACCTGGTCTTGCGGAATGAGCGAAAAAGCACCTGCACGATGGAATAAATAGCCCCCGAAAATCGTCGCGCCTTGCTGGCGCTCTTCCAATCCGCTAGGTCCCCGTTCGACATGAGCCTTATCGCCACCCTTTATCCGCTTCTGCGCCCGCTGCTGTTCCGGCTCGATGCCGAACGCGCGCATCGCCTGGCCGTGCGTGCAATGGCGGAGCGCGGAGCTGCAGCAATGTCTCCTGCCGATCCGATCCTGGCGCAGAGATTATGGTCGCTCGACTTTCCCAATCCCGTGGGGCTTGCCGCCGGCTTCGACAAGAATGCCGAATGTTATCTGGGTGCGCTGGGATTGGGCTTCGGCTTTGTCGAGATCGGCAGCGTCACACCGCGCCCGCAGGCCGGCAATTCGCGCCCCCGCCTCTTTCGCCTGGTCGAAGACCGCGACGTCATCAACCGCCTGGGCTTCTAAAATGACGGCATGGAGGCCGTGGCGGCGCGGCTTTCGCAGCGGCGCCGGAGCGACGGCATTGTCGGCGTCAATCTCGGCAAGAACAAGGAAACCGCCGACGCAGCGGCCGATTACGCACTCGGTGTCGAGAAGCTCGGCCCCTTGGCCGATTATCTCGTCATCAATGTCTCATCGCCCAACACGCCGGGCCTGCGCGCGCTCCAGGGGAAGGAGCCGCTCGCCGACCTCATTCGCCGCACGCGCGCCGCGCGTGACCGGCTCACAGGTGCCCCGCCGCTTCTGCTGAAGATCGCCCCGGACCTCACCGAGGACGATCAGCGCGACATCGCCCTTGTCGCGCGTGAGGAAGGCCTCGACGGGCTCATCATCAGCAACACGACCATCGCCCGGCCGCCGCTCAAATGCGCGGCGCTGGCGGCGGAAACGGGCGGGCTTTCCGGCGCGCCGCTACTGGCGCCATCGACCGCGCTGCTCTCACGCATGTATCGGCTGACCGAAGGCAGGCTGCCGCTCATCGGCGTCGGCGGCATCGCCAGCGCGCGCGACGCCTATGCCAAGATCCGCGCCGGCGCCTCGCTCATCCAACTCTATTCGGCCCTGGTCTATGAGGGGCCGGGCCTTGCCGCCCGCATCGTCGCGGAACTGCCGGCCCTGCTGCGCGCCGACGGTTTTGCGCAACTGGCCGATGCGGTCGGCGCGGATCATCGTTAGGATGGCCGCGATCTTAACAGCGTCTTAACCAACAACTTGCTAGGGCTAGGAGCATGACGCAGCGCGCGCATATCATCGTCTTTCTGCTCTATGCCCTGGGCGCGGTGCTGATCGCCTTCTGGCTGCCCGAATTCTTCCCCAACGTCTCGCGCATCCTCGCCTATATCGCCGGCGGCTTCGTCGTCATGGCGGGGGGCCTCCTGCATCAGGCGGCCTTGGGATCGTCGCGCGGGCGGGCACAGGACCGGTCGCTTGCCGAACTCAACCGGCTTCTCGGCAGCGTGCTCAAGGACCAGCGCAAGCTTGAAGACGACATCCTGCAGCTTCGCGCGACCCTTGCCAATCTTGCCAGCACGCCGCAGCAGGATGTGGGCGACGTGGTCAACGAAGTGAAGGTGCTGCAAAAGCTCATCGAGCAGCTCTACGCGGCGCGCAGCGTCGCTTCCAAGGATGGCGCCGCGCCGAAGCCCGCGGCAGGAAAGCCAACAGCACCCAAGCCGGTCGCCACGGCACCGCAGGCGCCGCGACCGACATCGACGCCGTCACCGCAACAGCCGGCCGCGGCGGCGCAGCCCGCCCCACCAAGCGCTGGCGCCGCTGCCAGTGCTGGAACAAGCACGGGTGCGGGTGCGAGCCTGCCCATGCCGCCGGTCGCCTACGACCTTGCCGAGGAAGAGATTCTCGATGCCCTGCGCGAGGGCTTGCGCGAGAGCGGGGTCGAGCTTGCCCTGCAGCCGATCGTCACCCTGCCGCAGAGGAAGCGCCGCTTCTTCGAATGCTTCTCCCGCGTGCGCATCAGCGACGGGCGCGTGCTGACGCCGGAACAATACCTGGATTTGGCCGAACGCGAGGGACTCGTCACCGCGATCGACAACATGCAGCTCTTCCGCTGCATCCAGATCCTGCGCCGCATCCGCAAATCGAATGCGGGGATCGGATTCTTCCTCAACATCTCGGCCCATACGCTGGCCGACCGCGATTTCTTCCGCGAGTTCATCAACCTGATGGCGCAGAATGCCGAGCTGGCCCCGGCCATCATCTTCGAATTCTCGCAGCGCACGATGGAATCCGCCGACGAGGCGCTGCTCCGCGATCTCGAGCGCCTGGCGCAGCTCGGCTATCGCTTCAGCCTCGATCAGGTGACGCATTTCGACATCAACCCGGCGCAGCTCTCGAGCCACCATTTCCGCTTCATGAAGATCGAGGCGGAGCGGCTCATCGCCGCCGCCCGCGCCGGCGCGCTTGGCGACGATCCGCACGAATTCAAGCGCATGCTCGATTCCTTCGCCATCGACCTCGTCGCCGATCATATCGAATCCGAGCCGATGCTGCTCGAACTGCTCGACATGAGCCTCGATTTCGGCCAAGGCTATCTCTTCGGCGAACCGCGCATCGCCCGCGCCGAGACGACCGCCCTCAACTGAAGAAGATTCACCGCTTCCATGACCCAATTCCCCACCGGCCTCGGCGCGATCGCCGACCAGTTCGATCTCGTCGTAATGGACCTCTGGGGCTGCATGCATGACGGCATCAAGGCCTATCCGGCGGCGGTCGAGGTGCTGCGCCAATTGAAGGCGCGCGGCACGCCCGTTGCCCTCGTTTCCAACGCGCCGCGCCGCACCAGCATCGTGCGCCCGCGCCTGCGCGAGATGGGCATCACCGACGATCTCTATGCCGGTTTCTATACGTCGGGCGAGGAGATCTGGAACCATCTCTCCCGGCGTGACGCGCCTGGCTATGAGGCGCTGGGGCGCAAGGCCTATTTCATCGCCGGCCCGCTCGATCGGAATTTCGGCGAAGGACTCGATGTCGATCCCGTCACCGATATCGCTGCCGCTGATTTCCTGCTGGTCCTCGGCGTCGGCGGCCCGGACGTGAAGGTCGAGGATTTCACGGACCTCCTCAAGGCCGCCAAGGCGCGCAACCTGCCGCTTGTCTGCGCCAATCCTGATCTCATTGTGCATCGCGGTTCGGTCGCGGAAATCTGCGCCGGCGCCATCGCCGAAGCCTATCTCGAGATGGATGGCACAATCCTCATCGAGGGGAAGCCGCATGCCGGCGTTTATCGTCGCGTGCTTGGCGATTTTCACGTCGCGCCGAAGCGCCTCATCGGCATCGGTGACGCGCTGCGCACCGATGTCGCCGGTGCCGCCGGGATCGGCGCCAGGTCGCTGCTCATCGCCGGCGGCATCCATCACGCCGCCCTGCTCAAGGGAGACGGTGTCGACCAGGTGACCTTGAAGACTCTCTCCAGCGGCGGCCACGCGCCTGATTTCGCGCTGCCCTATCTGCGCTGGTAGGTGCGCTGCCGCCTAGCGCGGGCGATCCATCCGGAAGGCGCTGTCGACCATGGTGTAGAGCATGTAACCCATGCGCGCGATCGGCTTGGCGCGCAGGATGTCGACGCGGCCTTCGACGATGAGGTCGTCGGCGATGTCGACACCGACAATCTCGCCGAAGACCACATCGTTGGGTTCCTTCGGGTCGAGCGTCGGCAGCGACACAGTCTGGAGATAGCGGCATTCGAGCGCCACGGGCGACGCCTTGACGCGGGGTGCCGCCACGATGCGCGACGCTACCATCTCAAGACCCGCCGCTTCCGCTTCGCTCACACCCGCCGGCAGTGAGGCGGAGGTCGCGTTCATCGCTGCCTTCAGGTCGTAGGTCGCGAGATTGGCGACGAACGCACCGACCGCCTCGGCATTGTTGACCGAATCCTTGCGGCTGCCGTCCGGCTTCGCGCCGCTCGTTGCGAACATCAGGATCGGCGGCTCATCCGCCACCATGTTGAAGAAGCTGAAGGGCGCGAGGTTGACGCGGCCCTCGAGATCGATGGTCGAGATCCAGCCGATGGGCCGCGGCACGATCACCGCCTTGATGGGATCGATGGCCATGCCGCTATTCTTGAGGCGCGGTTCGTAGAACATGATGCGCCGCTCACGCCCGCGTCACGAATTTGAAGCCGATCATGCCGACGAGCATCGCCGCCACGAAGACGAGGCCGGCCTTGACGTCGAGGGCGATGAGGGTGAGGCCCGGCCCCGGGCAGATGCCGGCGATGCCCCAGCCGATCCCGAAGATGATACTGCCCAGCACCAGCTTCCCGTCGATGTCGCGGCGGGTCGGCCATTCGAAGGCCGGGACAAGGGCCGGCTTCGCCCGGCGCCGCGCCAGCGCGAAGCCGGGCAGGGTGACGAGCAGGCCGCCGCCCATGACGAAGGCAAGGCTCGGGTCCCAGCCGCCGGTCGAGATGGCGCCGAGATCGAGAAAGGATGCGACCTTGGTGGGATCGGACATGCCGGACATGACGAGGCCGCCGCCGAAGATGAGGCCCGCGAGGAGGGCTGAGAGAAGACGCAGCATGATGGTCACCCGATCAGATGGCGCAAGACGAAGATTGTGATCATGGCGCTGGCCATGAAGATCAGCACCGCCGCAAGCGAGCGGGGTGAAAGACGTGCGAGGCCACAGATGCCGTGGCCGCTGGTGCAGCCCGCACCCAGCCGCGTGCCGAAACCGACCAGCAGGCCGGCGATGGCAAGGCCCAGCGTTCCCGTCACCTGGGTCGGCTGAAAGCCGCCGAGATATTTCGCCATCAGGCCCGCGCCGGCAACGAGGCCAACGAGAAAAGCGAGGCGCCATCCCGTGTCGCTGTTTGGCTGCTGCAGGGTGCCGCCCAGGATGCCGCTGATGCCGGAGATGCGGCCGATCAGCAGCAACAGCAGCAGCGAGGCGAGGCCGATAAGCGCGCCGCCGGCCAGGGCGCCGAATGGGTTGAAGGCATTCCAGTCCATGATGAGAGTCCCTCTTGTTGTTCCGTCAGCGCTTTCGCGTGCGGCGCGGCGCGGCGTCCGGCGGACAGAAAGCTTCCTTCAGCGTGCCGACGATGGCCCGTGCCGGCTTGCTGGCCAGTTCGTAATAGATGGTGGTGCCGTCCCGCCGGTTCTTGACCAGATGCTCGGCCCTGAGACGCATCAGATGCTGGGAAACCTTTGGCTGGCTGATATCCAATTGCGCCGCGATGTCGCCGACGCTGAGCGCGCCGGATTCAAGACAACACAGAATGGCCAGCCGGTGCTCGTGCGCGATCGCGCGCAGGAACGCCGCCGCCTCGCCGGCCTTGAGAAGTAACTTTTCCGCTTCCATCTGCTGCATCGGAGACGTTCGCCAAGCTGTTGCAGTCCCGGATATACACGGTTCCGGCGCATTCGTATATTCGAATATATGAATGTAACATGGATTGTCAAGTTCCCGCGCCGCGTTTACCCCTGGGTAACAATATATACCTAGGCTTCAGGTGGGGCTCATTTAAGACAAATAAATCCTACTTGGGGGAAGCGATCCATGAAGATCGGCGGCAAGCTCGGCCTCGCGTCGGGCGTGAACATCTGTCTTGTCATTGCGTTGGCCCTCTTGGGCTATCTTTCAACCAGCAAGCTGCTCGGCATGCAGGATGCCGGCGCCGAGCGGGCACAGAATGCGATCGACGTCACGGCCGCGACCGGGGCTGGCGCGGAACTCTATCAAATTATCGCCGACGCCGTGATCAATCGCGATCTTGCTGCGACGCAAAAGGATTGGGCGGCAAAGAAGGAAACGGTCGAAAGCGAACTCGCCGGTATCGCCCACCTTGTCGACACGGATCAGGAGAAGGAAAACCTCAAGGTCGCAACCGAATCTTACGGCGCCCTCGTCCGCGCCTTCGAGGGCGACATGCTGCCGCTGCTCGAGAAGGATCCCGGCATCAACGAGGCAATGCGGGCCGTCGATGACCGTCTCGACGCGGCGGCTGCCGGCATGGCGGAAAATCTCAATGCCATCCGCGCCTCGATCGATCGCGAATCTAAGGAAAGCGACGTTGAATTCGACGCGACGGGCCGGCGCGGCATGTGGATCAGCGTTGCCATCGCGGCGCTGGCGTCGCTCATTGCCCTGGGCGTTGCCGGCGGACTTGTCCGTGCCGTGGTTTCGCCCGTCAAGAATCTGACCGGCGTCATGAATCGGCTGGCCGGTGGCGATACCAGTGTCGAAATCGGCGGCGCTAAGCGCACGGATGAAATCGGCGACATGGCGAAGGCCGTGCTCTTCTTCCAGCAGAACATGGTCGAGAGCGAGCGGCTGAAGGTGGAGCAGGAACGCGCCAAGGAGCGGGCGGCGGCCGAGCGGCGCGAGGCCATGCTGCGCATGGCGGACGAGTTCGAAAGCGCCGTCGGTTCCGTCATCCGTGTCGTGACCTCCGCCGTCACCGAGCTGCAGGCCTCGGCCGAGGCGATGAACGGCACGGCCGAACGCACGGCCAAGCAATCGACCGTCGTTGCTTCCGCGTCCGAGGAGGCGTCAAGCAACGTGCAGACAGTCGCGGCGGCGACCGAGGAACTGACCAGCTCGGTCCAGGAAATCTCGCGCCAAGTGGCGCAGTCGAACGGCATGACGGCGGCGGCCGTAACCGATGCCGACCGCACCAATGCCAAGGTCGAGGCCCTGGCGGGTGCTGCCCAGCGCATCGGCGATGTCGTGCGCCTCATCAGCGAGATCGCCGGTCAGACAAATCTGCTGGCCCTCAATGCCGCTATCGAGGCGGCGCGTGCCGGCGAGGCCGGGCGCGGCTTTGCCGTGGTGGCTGCTGAGGTGAAGAACCTTGCCAGCCAGACCGCCAAGGCGACCGAGGAGATCACCGAGCAGGTTTCGAGTATTCAGACGGAGACGAACGGCTCGGTGCGCGCCATTGCCGAGATCAGCGAGACGATCCGCTCGATCAGCGGCATCAGCGGCGCCATCGCCGCCGCTGTCGAGGAACAGAGTGCCGCCACGCAGGAGATCGCCCGCAACATTCAGCAGGCGGCCATCGGCACCAGCGAGGTCTCATCGAACATCGGCTCGGTGACGCAGGCGGCCAGCGAGACGGGCAGCGCCGCCACTCAGGTTCTGAGCGCCGCCCGCGAACTCGGCCGGCAGGCCGATTCTCTCAGCAACGAGGTGAACAGGTTCCTCGGCACGATCCGCGCGGCGTGAGGTAGCCCGCCTATTCCGCGGCCTTCTTCACCGCCGGAAAGCGCGAGCGCATCTCCAGTTCGAAGATCGGCACGGTGTTGCGGATATACTGCCCCTTGGCGTCGAAGACCGGCTGGTAATCCCAGGCGACATTCTGCGCGCGGATGATGTCGTTCAAGTACCGGCGGCGGCGCTGGCTGGCGACCACCTGCTGGCGGATCGCCTCCATGTCCCAGCCCTTGGCGATTTCAGCGCGCAAAGCGGCGACACGATCCGCATGGGCCGGGTCAACGGCAAGGTTCTTCACTTCCAGGGGGTCGGTTTCGAGATCGTAGAGCTGATCCGGGTCCGACTGGAAATGGACGAACTTGTAGCGGCCGCGCCGGATCATGACGCCCGGCGCCTTGGCGCCTTCGCCCATATATTCGCCGATCACCTCGTCATGGCCCTTACCGCCCGTCATGTGGGGCACGAGCGAGCGGCCTTCGGTGACGACTTCCTCGTGGAGCGGCGCGCCGTCGCTGGCGAGATCGAGCAGGGTGGGGAGGATATCGATCTGCGAGACGGCGGACTTCACGCGGCCCGCCTTGACGCCGGGGCCGTTGATGATCATCGGAATGCGCGCCGAATTCTCGAACCAGTTCATCTTGAACCAGAGTCCGCGTTCGCCCAGCATGTCGCCATGATCGCCGGTGACGATCGTGTAGGTATTGTCGGCAAAGCCGCTTTCGTTGAGCGCCTGCATCAGATCGGCGAAACGTTCGTCGATATAGGAGACCGTGCCGTAATAGGCATGGCGCGCATTGCGGATCGCGTCCTCGGTCGGCGCCGGGTCGAGCATGCCGATGCCGTTGGAGATGCGCTGCTCATGCGGCCCCAGCGGCACGGAGCCGGCCTTGAGCGTCGGCATGTCGATATCGTCATGCCGGTAGAGGTCCCAATGTTCCTTCCGCGCGAGATAAGGG
>CAZUAL010000004.1:19712-37272 GCA_964618305.1 uncultured Dongia sp.
GATAAGGGTCGTGCGGGCTGATCAGCGAGACGACCAGGCAGAAGGGCTGGTCGCCGCCTTTGCGCGCCAGGTCGAAGAGATGGCGCTTGGCCATGAAGACGACTTCATCGTCGAAATCGAGATAGGCCGATCGGGTGCAAATGCCGGCATCGTGGACCACGTCCATATTGTGGAACCAGTCGAGCTTCATCTCCGGATGATCCCAATTGGGAACCCAGGCGAAGTCGGACGGGTAGACATCGGTGGTGAGGCGGCGGTGGAAGCCATGGAGCTGGTCCGGCCCGCAGAAATGCATCTTCCCCGACAGGGTCGTGTCATAGCCCATATAAGAGAGATGATGGGCGAAGGTCGGGATCTCGGCCATGAACTCCGCCGCATTGTCCCAGGCGCCGATCTTGGTGGGGAGACGCCCCGACATGAAGGAATAGCGGGCCGGCGCGCAGAGCGGATAATTGCAATAGGCGGCGTCGAAGATCGCCGACTTCTCCGCAAAGGCCGACAGGGCCGGCGTCTTCACCACCTTATGCCCGTAGCTTGGCATGAATTGGGGCGCCAGCTGGTCGAGCATGAAAATGAGGAAATTTGGCTTGCGCTGGGGCATGGGATCTCACCTGTGGCCAGTTCTGGGCGAAGGCCAAGTCTCTATCCAGAGGCTCGCCCAAACAAATCAGAAATAGTAGAGTCAGAGGCTAAGCTGAACTTAGCCTTTAGGTCCGGACGATGACTTTCCGCAAGCTGCCGCCCTTGAGCATGCTCCGTTCCTTCGAGGCGGCGGCACGGCATATCAGCTTCGCGCGGGCCGGGGCCGAGCTGGGCGTCACCGCAGCCGCCGTGAGCCAGCAGGTGAAGGCGCTGGAAGATCATCTCGGCCAATCCCTCTTCCTCAGGCGGCCGCAGGGCCTCGCCCTCACCGAAGCGGGGCTTTCCTACCTCACCATCCTGCGCGACGCCTTCGACCGGCTGGGGGCTGGGACCGAGGAATTGTTCCACGGCCGCTCGGGCAGCGACGTCTCCGTGCGCGTGACGGCGGGTTTTGCGCATCTCTGGCTGATGCCGCGCCTCAAGCGCTTTCTCGCGGCCCAGCCCAATGTGCGGCTGCGATTGCTCACCACGCTATGGACGCCGATCGAGATCGACCGCGAGGCGGATTTCGAGATCCGCTGCGGCATCGGCGCCTGGCCGCAATTGTCCGCCTATCTTCTGACCCGCGACCGGCTCTTCCCGGTTTGCGCACCGCAACTTGTTGCAGGAATGGCCCGCCCGCTCGATCCCCGCCACCTCACCGAAGCGCGGCTCATCCATGTCGCCAATTTCGCGGAGGGCTGGGCCGATTGGCTCCGCGCCGCCGGGGCGCCGCCGGCCAAGAGCGCCAGTGGCGCGATCGTCTTCGACACGGCCTCGCTCGCTGTCGATCTCGCCCTTTCCGGCGGCGGCTTCCTGCTGGGTCGCAGCTGCTTCATTGACGATCTGGTGAGCGAAGGCCGTCTGGTGGCTCCCTGCGCCACCAAGATCAAGAGCTCGGAGGGCTTCTATCTGGTCGAGCGGGCCGGGGAACGATTGCCCCGCCCCGCGCGTTCCTTCCGTGACTGGATCCTGGCGGAGGCCGGAATCCAGCCGGGCTGACGCCCGTCCACCAGATATCTCGCATTTTTCTCTCTTTACTCTATCGAACTAATAGTGTTTAAGAGAGGCATTGGGTCCGCTCCGCTGACCAATCTTCAGCGCGCCGTTCCGGGCGACCCCATGGAGGGATGGTCCATGTTCCAACGTAAGACATTGATTATAGCTGGCTTTCTGGCTCTGACCCCGATCGCGGTCGGGACCCTGGCGGCGCTTACCGGCCTCGCCTCGGGCCCAGGCCAGTCGATCGACGTCATCGGTTTCGACCGGAAATGGCTGCTGTCGGTTGACGAAGCCCGCGCCCTCATTGCCTCCGGCGCCCTGGTCATCGACGCCCGCCGCAACGAGCTCAACGAGACGGCGCCGGTCCGCAATGCCGCCCGCCTGACCCTGACCGATTTCACCGGCAGCGACGAAGCAGTGACCGAGCGGCTCCAGGCCCTTGGTCTCAACCGCGACACGCCCGTCGTGGTGCTGGGCGATCCCGCCCGCGAGCTCGGCGATGATGCCGGTATCGTCATGGCGCTGCGCAATCTCGGCCACACACGCGTCGCCAGCGTCGATGGCGGCCTGCCCGCTTTGGTCGCCGCCGGCCTGCCCGCCGTGCAGCCGCCGTTCGGCCGCGGCAATTTCGAAATCCGGCACGATGCGACCTGGTCGGTCGATGCCGCTCAGGTGAAATCCTCGAAGTTCCAGATGGTGGAAGGCAGCCTTTCCGCCGATCTGCTGACCCCCGACGGCCGGCTGAAGACCGCGGACCAGGTCGCCGCCATTCTGTCCGCCAAGGGAATCGATCGCGACACGCCGGTTGCGGCCTCCGGCACCGGTTCCGCCTGGCTCACCACCGTGCTGCTGGATCAGGGCTATGAGGCGCGCCAGGTGGTGGACGGCGAATATTCATTGACCGCCGCCAACTGAAGGCAGCTCATATCGGCTTCATGAACGAAGCCTTCTTCCGCCTCGGTCTCTTTCTCATCGTCTTCGCAGGCCTGGGCTTGACCGAGCTTTGGCGCCCGCGCCGCCGCTTGAGCTGCGACAAGGCGCAGCGTTGGCGCATCAACCTCGCCCTCGGCGCCATCAACATCCTGGCGCAGCGCCTCATTCTGGGCGGCATCGTCCTTGCCGCCGCGCTCGCCGCGCAAAAGACCGGCTGGGGTCTCTTCAACCTGATCGGTCTCCCGGCACCCATCGAGGCGCTGCTCTCTCTCCTTGCCCTCGACGCGGCGCTCTACGCGCAGCATGTCGCGACCCACAAGGTGCCGTTCCTGTGGCGCCTCCACCGCGTGCACCATACCGATCTCGATGTCGATCTCAGCACGGCCTTGCGCTTTCATCCTGTCGAGATCCTGCTGTCGGCCTTGTGGAAGGCCGGCATCGTCTTCCTGCTCGGTGCCGGTCCCGGCATCGCCCTCCTCTACGAAGCGCTGCTCAGCGCCTTCACGCTCTTCACCCACAGCAATGTGGCCTTGCCGGAGAGGTGGGACGGCACCCTCCGCCGCCTTTTCTGCACGCCGGACATGCATCGGCGGCACCATTCGACGCGGACGGATGAAACCGATTCCAATTACGGCAACATCTTCTCGTTCTGGGACCGGCTGGGGGGCACCTATTTCCGCGATCCGGCGCTCGGCCAATTGGGCGTCATCCTGGGCCTTGCCGACGCGCGCAAGCCGAAGAAGCTCACCCTCCGCCGCCTGCTGCTGATGCCGCTCCGCAAGGGTTAGGGCGCGGCAACGCTGAAGCGGTGTGCCCAGCGTTCCTCGATCTCGCGATAAATGCCGTTGGCGCGGATGAGGCTGAGGCCCTTGTCGAGCGCTTCGATCGCCGCCTTCGCGTCGGCGCGCTTCTTCGAGAAGGAGACATAGAGGTCCGGCTCGATGAGCAGCCCCACCACCTTCACCTTGCCGGCAAGCTCCCCGCCATGCTCGGCGAGAAGATGCGCCATGACCTTGTCATAGATGATTCCATAGGCGACGCGCTTGTTGGCGACGACGCGCAGAATGGCAAGGTCGTTCTTCACCACATCCTTGCGGATGCTGGCATCGCTGCGGAATGCATCGCCATAGGTATAGCCGTTGGTGATGGCGACGCGCTGGCCCTTGAGATCGGCGACCGTGAGGTCTTTCAAGGTTGAATCGGCGGGCGCGATGATGACGATGGCACTACGGAAAAGCGGCTGATCGTGAAAGAGGAAGCGTGCTTCGGTCGCGGGTTCCCGAATCGTGTCGAAGCAGCCGAGCTGGCGCCCCGCTTCCACCTCCTCCAGGCAACGCGCATAGGGCTGACTGATGAGTTCCAGCTCCACCCCCGCGGCCTGGTAAGCGGCGCGCACCAGATCGACCGCCATCCCCTCCGGCGCGCCGTCACGTGCGGCGGAATAGGGATACCAGTCATTCTCCGCGATGAGCGTCACTTTCTCCTGCGCCGCCGCGATGCTGCCGGCGGCCATCACGAACAAGGCGAGGCAGGCGAGGAGGGCTTTCACGGGCGCGAGGTCTTGACCGCGACCTGGCCATAGAGATCGGGCCGCACCTGATCGTTCAGAGGCCACCAATTGCGCACGCGCCGCACCTGGTCGAGATCGATGGTGGTGGTGAGCATCGCTTCCTCGTCCGGGGCGCCTGCCAGGATGACGCCCCAGGGATCGACCACGGTCGAGCGGCCGATGAAGCCGATCCCGGTCACCTTCTCCTTGCCCGTCATGCCGGAGGCCGCGATGAACATCTGATGATCCGTCGCCCGCGCTTTCAGCAGGAAATCCCAATGATCGAAACGCGGCGAAAGGAAGGCGGTGGGCAGCAGGATGAGCTCGGCCCCGGCCCGCGCATAGGCGCGGAACATTTCCGGGAAGCGGATATCGGCGCAGATGCCGATCCCGAAGCGGCAAAGGTTGGTGTCGTAGACCTGCAGTTCCGTCCCTGGCGAGACCTTCTTCGATTCCATGATGCCGGGCGGCAGATCGGTGCGGTTGGGCACGTCAAAGAGATGCGTCTTCCGGTAACAGCCCAGAAAATCGCCGCCGGGGGCGATGACCGGCGCTGTGTTGTAGATGCGCCCGTCGCCGCCCTTCTCATAGAACGAGCCGGTCACATACATGGCATGGCGGCGGGCGGCAGCCGCCATCATCTCGAACGTGGGGCCGGGGATGGGTTCGGCGAGCGCCTTATGCGTATCGCCGCTCGAAAAGCCGGTGCCGGTGAAAAGCTCCGGCAGCACGGCGATGCTGCTGCCGCGCGCGCCGGCGAGGTCGAGATAATGCTGCGCCTTGGCGAGATTGCCCGCCTTGTCGTCATCCTGCGCGTTGAACTGCGCGATCGAGATCGTGACCGGTCTTTGCTCGCTCATCTCCCGCTCCCGCCCTTGGCCGAAAAATCAGATCCCCAGAATGAATTTCTGCGCGCGCATGATCTCGAAGAAGTCGCGCGCCGCGAACTGCACCGTGCGGTGGCCGATATGCTTGGCGCCGGGATACCAGGCGGCCCGATAGGCATCGGTCGGATTGTTGAAGACGACTTCCAGCACGGTGACGTCGGCGATCGGCAGACAGAGCTTCGTCCGGTCCAGGCCCAGCGCCTTCTTGACGCCGGACTTGATGTTGGCGCGGGCAAGCGCCGGGGCGATCGAGATGGTGGAGCGGCCGATCCCTTCCATCACCGGCACGGTCACCATGCCGGGATTGAGTTTCTCGGCATCGGCGCATATGCCCTGGTCGCCCGAGAGAAAAACCGCCGGCACCTTGTAATAGGCGGCGGCCGTCGCGTGCAGGTGAAACTCGGACGCCGGCGTGCCGTTGAGCCGCACCTCGGAGACCCGCAGATTCATCGTGTGCGCCAGCGGATTGGTCTCCGATCCGGCGCGGCTGTGATAGCCGGTGAAGATCAGCGCGTCGAAGCCCTCGTCGATCCCCTGCACCATGCTCAATGGATGGCCGCTCCAGCCGCGGATGATCTTCACGGCGGAAGGCAGCTTGTCGGTGAGGATGTTGCGCCCGGAATCGTGTGCGTCCTTGAGAAGGATCTCGGTGGCGCCCGCTTCGATGGCGCCCTCGATCGCCGCCATCACTTCGCCCGTCATCAGTTCGCGGAATTCGGGATAGGAGAAATGCGGCTTCTCCGCCTCGTCCCAATGGGTGATGCCGGCGGTGCCTTCGATATCGCTGCTGATGAAAACGCGCATGAACTTCCCCACACCTTCGAAACTGGAATCCGGTGTGGATTGATGCACGAAGCCCTATTCAAAAGCAATCGGGCCAGGGCGGGCAGCGGGCGGCGGGCGGCGTGCGTCCCGCCCAGCACCTCAATTGCGCTTCGAGAGCATCAGATTCGGCTGCGTGCCGGCGCGGTCGATCACATGGGTGGTCGAACCGACGATGAGCGGATCGGGCACGGCCGCGACCTTCGGATCCTTGTTGGGGTAGGGCAGCTGCGACAGGAAGTGCAGCATGCAATTCAGCCGCGCGCGCTTCTTGTCGTTCGACTTGATGATGGTCCACGGCGCGTCGGCGGTGTCGGTATAGAAGAACATCGCTTCCTTGGCCTGGGTATAATCGTCCCATTTGTCGATCGATTGCAGATCGATGGGGCTCAGCTTCCACAGCTTCAGGGGATCGTTCTTGCGGCCGCGGAAACGCTGCCGCTGCTCCTCGCGCCCGACCGAGAACCAGTACTTGAAAAGACGCGTGCCGGAATTGACCAGCATGCGCTCCAGTTCCGGGCATTGGCGCATGAATTCCAGATATTCGTTCGAGGTGCAGAAGCTCATCACCCGCTCGACGCCGGCCCTGTTGTACCAGGAGCGGTCGAAGAGCACGATTTCACCTGCCGTCGGCAGCTGCTCGATATAGCGCTGGAAATACCATTGCCCGCGCTCCTTGTCGGTGGGCTTCTCCAGCGCCACGACGCGCGCGCCGCGCGGATTGAGATGTTCCATGAAGCGCTTGATGGTGCCGCCCTTGCCGGCGGCGTCACGCCCCTCGAACAGCACCACGATGCGCTGGCCCGTATCCTTGACCCAGGCCTGGACCTTGAGAAGCTCGACCTGGAGCTGCGCCTTCTGCGCCTCGTAATGCGAGGCCTTCAGCGCATATTCGTAAGGGTAGGAATCGCTCTGGAAATTGGCACGGAGTTTCGCCGCGTCCTGCAGCATGGCGGCCAGGCCGGGGAGCGATTGCGCCTCGGTAAGGCCGGCCCGCACCCAGGGCTTGCCATGCGGCTTGGGGCGGTGACGCGGCGTGTCGTCCTCGCCGCCGATGCGGAGATCCTGCAAGGCGGCGGTACCTGCGGCCACGACCTTCGCCGCCTGCTTGGCGACGGCGCGATTGATGGCCTTGGGCGTTGTCGGCGCCTTCTTCTGCGAAGCAGCACCGGATGCAGCACCTGATGCCGTACCAGACGCAGTATTGGGGGCAGCGGCGGCTGCCGGACTGGCTGCCGCACTGGCCGTCTTCGCGGTCGGGTCGCTGGCGAGCGCCTGCTGAGCCGGAACCGATTTCAGCGCCGTCGTTTTCGCCTCTTGAGCCATAAGGATCCCCTTCCGCTGCGCAGACTGTCATCAATATGTCATCTGCCACAGGGTCGCACCGCATTGATCTGAGTCAAGTGTGCGATTGACGGATTGGATACCTAGGTTGAAGATGGAGCGATTTTGACCCGGGGAAGGGCTCCGAAGCGCCTTTTGGCCATGCGCATCTGCTCTGGGATTTAACGCCCGTTCGCAGATAGGAGAAGACAGCGGAACCATGGTTGGCACTTTGCGACGACCTCTCGTGCGGACCTCGATCGTTTTCGCAATTCTGGCTCTTGGCTACTGGGGCTTCGAGATCGCCATTTTGGGGCCCGGAATCCAGCGTCAAGAATCGTCGGCCATCGCCATTGCGGAAGCATTGATGGCGATGGGCCAATGGATACCGAACCTGCATTCCAATCTGAATAGACTCATTGAGCTATTTGGTATCGACGCAGCGCAGCAGTATGCCCGGGTGCTGACAGTGACGAGCATTTCCGATGTGATGGCTTTACTTTGCTATGCGGCAACCTGGTCGTGGCGCCCATTGGAGAAACTGGAGTGGGTGCCAGGCCGCAGCATTGGCAATCTTGAGCGGCACCGTGCCATTGGAACGATCGGCGCTCTCTCCACAGCCTATATGCTGTTCATTGGCTTCGGATTGTCCAGCCACTCTGCTCTGACAAATATTGCCGCGCCTACTGCCGACCCTCTTCGGATGCTTCTTTCGCCGATCGGTATCGGATTTGCCTTTGCCTTGTGCGTTGCCAACGTTGTCGAGCAGACTTTCTATATCCGTGGCTACAGGAAGCTCCTTCTGGACCCGGAAGCCGGGCCTAAAATCTAAGACCAGCTGGTCTGGACGCGAAATACCGGCTCGGAACGGTCGGGACCTGCACCTTGGCTTATCCCATTTTGCCGGTTCGGTAATCCTCGAACGCCTGTTCGATCTCGGCCCGCGTGTTCATGACGAAGGGACCGTAGCGCGCAACCGGTTCGCCGATCGGCCGCGCGGCAAGCACGAGGACCCGCGCACCTTCGGCACCTGCCTTGATCTCGATCTCGTCGCCGGAACCCAAGACCGCCATCTGGGTGAGGCCCAGCTTCTTGCCCCCGATCTCGGCGCTGCCTTCGAACACATGGGCAAGCACGGTCGCTTCCGCATCGATCCGATGGCGCCAGCTCGTGCCGGCGGGCAAGGTGACATCGACCAGCAGCGGCTGACGCGAGACGCCATTGACCGGACCGGTGATGCCGTCGGCGCTTCCCGCGACCACCTTCAGCACCACGCCGCTTGAGAGTGTCTTCGACGGAATCTGCTCCGGCGCGTAATCCTGATAGCGCGGCGGAATCATCTTTTCCTTGGCGGGCAGATTGATCCAGATCTGGAAACCGCGCATCAGCCCGTCGGTCTGTTCCGGCATTTCGGAATGGATGAGACCGCTGCCCGCCGTCATCCATTGCGCAGCACCTGCGGTCAAAAGCCCGCTATTGCCGCGGCTGTCGAAATGGCGCATGCGCCCGGCCAGCATATAGGTGACCGTCTCGAAGCCGCGATGCGGATGATCGGGGAAACCGCCGATATAGGCATCGGGATCGTCGGAGCCGAACTCGTCGAACAGCAGGAAGGGATCGACCTGCACGATGCCCTGGACGGGAAAGACCCGCTTCATGCGCACGCCAGCGCCGTCGGAAGCCTCCTCGCCGGTGATGATATGTTCGGTCTGACGGATGGTCATGGTTCTCAGCCCTTGTTTGACAAGTTGAGGCAGAAGATAGGGCGAGAACAGGTCGTCAACAATGGGGCGGCGTGGAACTTAATTGTTCACTCTGGGAGAACAATCGAGTTCCGCCTCAACGCCGCCGGCATGAC
This sequence comes from uncultured Dongia sp., assembly GCA_964618305.1. Lineage (GTDB taxonomy): Bacteria > Pseudomonadota > Alphaproteobacteria > Dongiales > Dongiaceae > Dongia. The sequence continues at coordinate 28,708 of CAZUAL010000004.1, forward strand.
AGAACGCAAGCCCAGGCTTCTCCGCCCTCGCGGAGGATGATGCGTAAGGGCGTGGTCAGGGGATGAACCTCCTACTTTGTCATTCCCGCGAAAGCGGGAATCCATGCAGCCAGTCCCTCGCTTAATGGATCCCCGCTTTCGCGGGGATGACATGGGGGCAGCGCAACCGGGACGGCAACCACATAACCACGGTTGCTGGGTCCAGGCATGACGATGGGCAAGGCGCCACTCCTCCAAAGAAAACGGCCGGGCAATCGCTTGCCCGGCCGCGTTCCGTCAAAGCCGACGCGACTTAGTTCTTCACCGTGTCCTCGAGGAAGAAGCGGCCGAGCGGGTTCTGGTAGAAGCCGCTGACATTCTTCCGCGTCACGTTGCGATAGGGGCTGTAATAGAGATCGATCCAATGCGCCTCTTCCTTGGCGATGGTCTGGATCTCGATATACATGGCCTCGCGCTTCTTCGGGTCCATCTCGACGCGAGCCGCCGCCACCAGCTCCTTGACCTTGTCGTTCTTGTAATGGGTCATGTAATTGTTGTTGGCGTCATGGCCGAGGACGAAGGTCGTCTTCTGGTCGGGATCGATCACGTCATTGGTCCAGTAATTGACGGCGAGATCGTATTCGCCATCGACTTCCATCTGCCAGGACGAGCTCGGATCGACCTTGTTGATGTTGACGGTAACACCGGCCTTGGCGAGCTGCTCTTGGATGAGGATCGCTGTCTGCTCCTGCACCTCGTCGCCCGTATCGACGATGAAGTTGAGCGCGAGGTCGGAGACGCCCGCCTCGGCCAGCAGCTTCTTCGCCCCTTCCGGATCATAGGGTCGCTGCAGATTGTTGTCGTTATGATAGAGGGCGCCCTTCGGCACATAGGAATTTGCGACCTCGCCGAAGCCGAAAGTCGCGGTGTCGACGATGGCCTTCTTGTCGATCGCCATGTCGAGCGCCTGGCGGACCGGGATCTTCGCCAGCGTCTCGTTGCGCTGGTTGATGAGGAGATGGTCTTCGCGCGTCGAGGGGTCGAGATGCACCTCGAGGTTCGAATCCTTCTGCAACTCGGCGATGCGCGAGAAGGGCACGAAGATCGCGGCGTCAAGCTCGCCCGCCTGTACTTTCAGCATGCGGGTATTGTCGTCGGGGACCGAGATCCACTCGACGCCGTCGAGCTTCACCCGGTCGGCTTCCCAGAAGTTCGGGTTCTTCTTGAGGACGACCTTCTCGCCGCGCTTCCACTCGACGAGTTCGAAGGCACCCGAACCCAGCGGCTGGTCGGTCAATGCGTCCTCGCCCTTCTCGGTGACCCACTTCTCCGAAAGGATCGAGGCGCCCGGCATGGCGAGCGAGGCGAGGAAGGGGGCCGCCGGCTGGTTCAAGGTCACGACCAGGGTGCGATCGTCCTTGGCTTCCGCCGTCTTGATCACCTTGTAGCTGTCGGCCCAGAGCGAGCCGGGATTGTCGCGGATGCGCGTCAGGCTGAAGGCCGCATCCTTGGCGGTGACGGGCGAGCCGTCCGAGAATTTCTCGTCGCGGATCTTGAACGTGTAGACCAGGCCGTCGGGCGAGATTTCCCAGCTTTCGGCGATGCCTGGTTCCAGCTTGGTGCCGGTCTTGTCGACGCGCACCAGCACGTCGAACACGTTTGAGAAGACCCAGAAATCGACGTTCTGCGTCGTCTTGATCGGGTCGAAGGTGGTGCCGTCCTCGCGCCGGCCGATGGTCAGCACGCTGTCGGCCGAGGCGATGCTTGTTCCCACGGTCAGCAGCGCGAACACGCTGGCCGCACACATACTCAAGAACTTTTTGCTAGGCATGGATTGTCTCCCTCTCCTGTTCGCTGTGGATGCTTGGTTCGTCGTAAAGATGGCAATTCACTTTCACGGTGCCGATGCGCCGTTCGATCGGCAGACGCTCGCGGCAGATGGGCAGTGCGTGCGGGCAGCGCGGATGGAAGGCACAGCCCGGCGGGATATCGAGCGGGCTCGGCGGTTCGCCGCCAAGCGGATCTTTGGGCAGGCCGCGATCCGGATCGATCTCCGGGATCGCGCGCATCAGCGCCTGGGTATAGGGATGCTTCGGCGCGCCGAACACATCCTCGGTCGCCCCTTCTTCGACAATGCGCCCCAGATACATGACGGCGACGCGGTCGCAGAGACGCCGCACCACGCCGAGGTCATGGGCGATGAAGATGAGCGCCAGGTTCATGCGGGCCTTGAGCTCGATCAGCAGGTTGATGATCTGCGCCTGGATCGAGACATCGAGGGCTGCGACACATTCGTCGGCGATGATGAGCTTAGGCTCGATGGCAAGCGCCCGCGCGATGCCGGCGCGCTGGCACTGCCCGCCGCTCAAGGCATTCGGGCGCCGGCTCGCCAATTGTGGCGACAGGCCCACCAGCTGCATCAGCTCGGCGACGCGCGCCTCGATCTGGTCAACCGGCACCTTCTTGTGGACCTTCAGCACTTCGGCGATGGCACTGCCGATGCTCATCCGCGGATTGAGCGCGTTATAGGGGTCCTGGAAGATCATCGCCGTCTCGCGGCGCATCTGCATGATGTCGGCGGCGCCGCCGCTCGCGATATCGAGGCCGTCGATCGTGACATGGCCGGCGGTGAGGGGCCCGAGCTTCAGGATCGCGCGGCCGAGCGTCGACTTGCCGCAACCGCTTTCACCGACCAGCCCCAGCGTCTCGCCGGCTTTCAATGCGAAGGTGACGCCGTTGACCGCGCGCACCAGCTTGCCCTTAGGCGCCCGGAAATGAACCTCCGCATCCTCGACATTGAGCAGCGCCTCGCTCATGCGCGTACCTCCGTCACCGGGCAGGCGGCGAGATGCGCAGGTCCCCGTTCCGTCAGGCTCGGCACATGCACGCGGCAAGCAGCGATGGCGAGGTCGCAGCGCGGGTGAAAGCGGCAACCTTCCGGCATGTTGCCGGCACTGGGCGGCTGTCCTTGGATCGACGGCAGCAGCTCGCCGCTCGTTCCATGCGCCGGCTGACAGGCGATGAGCCGCGCGGTATAGGGATGGAACGGCGCCTTCAAGACGTCGCGCTTCGGTCCCCGCTCGACGATGCGCCCGCCATACATGACGGCGATGGAATCACAGACTTGCGCCACGACACCCAGATCATGCGTCACCAGGATGATCGAAAGCCCGCGCTTGTCGCGAAGTTCCATCAGCAGCTTCAGGATCTGCGCCTGCACCGTGACATCGAGCGCCGTCGTCGGCTCGTCAGCGATAAGGAGTTTCGGATCGCAGGCGAGGGCCGCCGCGATCATCGCGCGCTGCTTCATGCCGCCCGAGAATTCATGCGCATATTGCCGGGCGCGGCGCGTCGGGTCGGGGATGCCGACCTGGCGCAGGAGGTCGACCGCCTGGTCCCAGGCTTCCTTTTTCGAGACGTCGCGGTGGCGGGTGATCGCCTCGGCCACCTGGTCGCCGATCGACATGACGGGGTCGAGATGGCTTGCCGGGTTCTGGAAGATCATGCCGATCGACGAACCCCGCTCGGCGCGGATCTCGTTTTCCGACATGGCGGTGAAGTCGCGCCCGTCGAAGACGACCCGCCCCTCGGCGATCCTGAGGTTCGCGCCGGGGAGGAGGCGGAGGAGGGCACGGCAGGTGACCGACTTCCCGGACCCGCTCTCGCCGACGAGGCTGAGGATCTCGCCCCGGCCCACCGAAAACGACGTTTGTTCTACAATGTAGAATATGCGCCCGCCGGAACGGGCCTCGACGGCCAGGTTTTCCACCCGTAATAGCCCGTTCTGGGCGGTCATTCGCGGATTCCCAATTTTTCGCCCAGCCCGTCGGCGAGCAGGCTGAAACCCAGCGCCATGACGACGATGGCGAAGCCCGGGAAGGCGGTGATCCACCAGGCGGTGGTGATGAAATTCTGCCCCTCGGCGATCATGATCCCCCATTCGGCGGTCGGCGGCTGGACGCCCAGGCCCAGATAGGAGATCGCAGCACCCGAGAGCACCACCAGCACCACGTCCGACATCGAGAAGACGATCGAGTTGGTGAGCACGTTGGGGAGGATGTGGCGGAAGAGGATGCGGGGGTGGCTGTAGCCGAGGCTCCGTGCCGCGATCACATAATCGGCCGACTTCGCCACCAGCACCTGGGCGCGGATGAGGCGCGCATAGGAGACCCAGCCGACCAGCGCCATCGCGATATAGAAGGAGGTGAGGCCGGGTTTGAGGATGGCGATGATGGCGAGCATCAGCACGAGGAACGGAAAGGCCAGCACGATATCGACGACACGCATCGCCACCGCATCGACGGCGCGTCCCGCATAGCCGGCGACGGCGCCGATCGTGGTGCCGATGAGGAAGGGGAAGAAGACGCCGATGATCCCCATCTGCAGATCGATGCGCGCCCCCCAGATGATGCGCGAGAGGATATCACGGCCGAAATTGTCGGTGCCGAACCAGTGCGCGAGGCTGGGTCCCTGCAGCTTCACCTCGAGATTCTGCGCGATCGGATCGAAGGGGGCGACGATCGGCGCCAATATCGCCAGCAGCGCGATGGTGCCGATGATGGCGGCACCCAGGATGAGCGGCAGCGGATGCTGGCCGAAACGTGGCAGCCAGGTTGGGCGAATAGCCACGGCGCTGCTCATAGCTCCACCCGGGGGTCTATCGCGACAGTCAATATGTCGGCGAGGAAATTGACGATGACGGTGGCGCAGGCGAAGACCATCGCGACCGATTGCACCACCATGTAATCGCGCGTGAAGATGCCGCGCACCAGCAACTGGCCCATGCCGGGAATCGAAAAGACTGTTTCGATCACCACCGACCCGCCGATCAGCCAGCCGATATTGACCGCGAGCAGGTTGATCGCCGGAATGACGGCATTGGGCAGCACATGGCGCCAGAAGACGCGCGCCTCGGAGAGGCCCCGCGCCCGCGCTGCCGTCGCATGATCGGAGGCCAGCTCGGCGATCATGCTGGCGCGCAGGTTGCGCGTGATGACGGCGGAAAGCGCCAGCGCCACGGTGAAGCAGGGCAGCACCATGTGATGCAGCCGGTCGCCCCAGCTATCGCCATAGCCCGCGACGGGAAAGAGGTCGAGCTTCACGCTGAAGAGGATGATCAGCATGATCGCCAGCCAGAAGGGCGGGAAGCCGAGGCCGGCGGTGGAGAAGAGGCGGATCGCATGATCGGCAAAGCGCCCGCGTTTCACCGCCGCAATGGAAGCCAGGGGAATGGCGAGCGCCAACGCAAGAAGCACGCTGCCCAAAATGAGAAGGAGAGTCGGTGCCAGACGTTCGGCGATGAGCTGCAGCACGGGCATCTTATAGAGGATCGATTTCCCCATATCGCCCAAGACCAGATTCTTGATGAAGTAGAGATATTGCAGCCAGATCGGCTCATCCAACCCGAACTGGGCGCGGATACGGGCAATCGCTTCCGGCGTCGATTTGGCGCCCAAGAGCACCCGCGCCGGATCGCCGGGGATGAGGCGGACGAGCACGAAGGTGATGATGCTGATGCCGAGCAGCACGGGCAACAGCTGCAGCGGCCGCGCCAGGATGAAGCGATAGCGATGGAAGTTCATTTGCCGCGCTGGTGATCGAGGAAATTGAGCAGGACCGGATAATAAGCGTGCGGCTCTTCATAGAAAGGCATGTGGCTGGAATTCGGGAAGACGTGAAGTTCGGCGTTCTTGAGATGGAGCTTCATGCGCAGCGAACAGGCCGGTGTCAACTCGTCATGCTGGCCGGTGACGATGAGAGTCGGGCACGGAATCTTGTGGAGATCGGGGACGCGGTTCCAATCCTTGAGATTGCCCGTATAGAGAAATTCATTGGGCCCCTGCATGGTGACATAAGGCCCCATGTTCCAATCGTCGAGCGAGCGCTTGACCGGCGCCGGCCATTCTTCAAGCCTGCAGACATGGCGGTAATTGAGGATGGTGACGGCCGCCTGGTATTCAGGATGATTGAGCGTCCCTTGCGCCTCGTGCCGCTGCATCATGGCGACCGTCTCCGAGCCCAGCGCGTCGCGCAGGCGCATCAGTTCCGAAACCAGATGCGGCATGTCGGCATTGGTGTCGGCAAGAATGAGCGACTTGAGATTCTCCGGGTGCGTCACCGCGTATTCGATCGAGAGCCAGCCACCCCAGGAATGGCCAAGAAGATGCACGCGGCCCAGGTTCAGCGCCTTCCGCACAGTTTCGACTTCGGCCACATAGCGTGTGATGTCCCACAATTTCGGATCGGTCGGCCGATCCGAAGCGCCCGTGCCGAGCTGGTCGAAGGCGACGACACGAAAGCCCTTGTCCTTCAGACAGGAATGCGCCTCGCGCAGATAATCGCAAGGAAGGCCTGGTCCGCCATTGAGGCAGAGCAATGTTTCGTCACCTTTGCCGAAGGAATAGGCAACGACCTTGTAGCCGTCGACCTTGATCTCATGCCGCTCGTCGGCGGGAATCTCGCGCCACATCACCCGTCCCCTCGAAGTTTCAAGCCTGCCTTGTCTTCGCGCGCTTTCGGTCAACGCGTCTTTAGCCGGCGATGCTAGGGCTTTCGCACTTGCGATATCAAGCGCATTCGCTGCCGGTGGGTGGCTAGCCTAGGTCGCTGCCAGCATGGGCGCTTGACGGATGGTGTCGTGCTTTTGACGGCGCGGCGTTTCACTCGCGCTGCAATGGCATTACTACATGAGCCGGACATCTTGGAAATCGCGCGCCCTATTGCCGGCATCGCGAAACCTTCGTCACAGATCTGTGTCTTCTTCAGCTTCGTGACAGGTGAAAAGCGCTTATATCTCATCCATGGATATCAGACCCGCACAGGCGGCCGACCTTGCCGCCATCACAGCGCTTCATGACGCGGCGTTCGGCACGCCGGGCGAGGGTCAACTCGTCACCGACTTGACGAAAGCGGGCCTCGCAATTCTGTCGCTCGTTGCCCAGACAGGAACAGAGATCGCCGGCCATATCCTTTTCTCACCCCTTCTGGTGGAAACGGACCGCGATATTGTGCTGGCTCTGGCGTTGGCGCCAGTTGCCGTCAGTCCAGCGCGGCAAGGCCAAGGCATCGGCACGTCGCTGGTGAAGCGGGGGCTCGATGCGGCACGGGCTGAGGGTTGGGAAGCCGTGATCGTGCTGGGCCATCCCGCCTATTACCGACGCTTCGGCTTCTCGCCGGAGCCGATCGCCGGCTTCAGGGGTCCCTTCGAGGGTCCGGCCTATATGGGGCTGGAGCTGCGTCCTGGCACATTAAGTCATAGAAATGGCAGGATAATTTATCCTTCTGCCTTCGGTCTCCCGGAAGAGGCGCCGCCGATCCGCGCCGCCTGATAGCGAAATCGGGTCTATTTTGATAAATTTCTTTTATTAGATCATAATCGGAAGCGATTTGAATCCCGCCGCCCGGTTGTGGATTTACTAGACCGATGTCGCTTTTAAGACACCAGCCCGGCGACTGACGCCCTAGATGTGGGCGAGGCTAGAGCCGTCGCCGAAAGGCTGGCGGGGGACCATCGGGAGAGAAGTTTATGTCGGGATTAGCCATCGCCAAATCCGCCAGCAGGGCCTGGGACGCCGCCGCAGCACTCAGCATCGTCCAGGAAAAGAAGGGCATGGATGGCGCCTTGATGCCGATCCTCCACGCCCTCAATGACGAGTTCGGCTATGTCGATGCGAGCATCGTTCCCGTCATCGCCGACGAACTCAACCTTTCCCGCGCCGAAGTGCACGGCGTCCTCACCTTCTATCACGAGTTCCGCCGCGCGCCGGCCGGGCGCCATGTGGTGAAGATCTGCCGCGCCGAGGCGTGCCAGTCGATGAAGGGCCGCGAATTGGAAGAGCATATCAAGCGGCACCTCAGGGTGGAGCTCGGCGAAACATCACCCGACAAGAACGTGACCTTCGAGGCGGTCTATTGCTTGGGCCTTTGCGCATCGGCCCCGTCGATCATGATCGATAACAAGGTGCATGGCCGCGTCACACCGGCAAAGTTCGACAAGCTTGCCGAAAGCATGCTGAACGGGGAGCGCCACTGATGACAACGACGCTCTACATCCCTTGCGATTCCGCTGCCCTGGCCGTCGGCGCCGACGAAGTCGTGCATGCGATCAAGGTCGAGGCCCTGGCGCGCGGCACGGATCTGAAGATCGTGCGGACCGGGAGCCGCGGCCTGTTCTGGCTGGAGCCGATGGTCGAAGTGGCAACATCCCAGGGCCGCGTCGCTTATGGTCCCGTGGCGCCCGAAGACGTGCCGGCGCTCTTCAAGGCGGGCCTGCTTGACGGCGGCAAGGAGCATCCGCTCCATCTGGGGAAGCCCGAGGAGATCCCGTATCTGAAAAGCCAAGAGCGCGTGACCTTCGCGCGCTGCGGCATCATCGATCCCGCCGACATCGAGGATTACATCGCCCATGAGGGCTATCGCGGCCTGAAGAACGCGGCGGCGATGAGCGGCGGCGACATCATCACCGCCGTGACGGATTCCGGCCTGCGCGGCCGCGGCGGCGCGGGCTTCCCGACCGGAATCAAGTGGAAGACGGTGCTGGGCTGCGAGGCCGATCAGAAATACATCGTCTGCAACGCCGACGAGGGC
>CAZUAL010000005.1:0-36709 GCA_964618305.1 uncultured Dongia sp.
ACCGTCTTCATAGACCGGAATGTAGTCCATCCCCATGGAGTCCTTCTTCGGCTCGTAGGAGATGTCGGGCAGCCCCATCGGGTTGCGGTAGTAGAGGGGCTTGCCCTTGGAAGTGCCCTCCGAGGCGGGCTGCGCCTCGGAGGATTTCTCTACGGGTTGTTCGCGGACCGGGATGTAATCCATGCCCATCGAATCTTTCTTAGGGAGTGGAGAGACATCCAGCTCACCCATCGGATTGCGATAGAACAGGATCTTGCCCGTGCCCTGGTCGGCGTCCGGGTAGACCGGGATGTAGTCCATCCCCATCGAATCCTTCTGGGGTTCGGCGGAGATTTCCGGCAGCCCCATCGGGTCCCGGTAGAAGAGGGGCGTCTTTTCCCGCTGGGCGAGAAGTCCAGTGGCAGCCTCGGGTGGTTCCGATCCTGACGCGGGCGTCAGATAGCGTGAAATCCGATCGATGACGGAAGCTCCACCCCCGACATAGCCGCTGCCAATGACCCCAGCGGCGAGGAAAACAGCCGCGAGGACTACGAAGCCAGGGGGCCTCATGGTTGCCTCCGTTCTGCGGCAATCTGAGAGAGGCCTTGCGGCCGCGAATGCGAACGCAATGGTGCACGTTGGAGGCAGCCCAAGCTGCTCCATTTGGAGATATACATGTGATCACCTGACCAGCCGCCACGAAAGACGACTGTCCATTCTGAATCGTTCAATTGAATGTGAAGTTGCGCCTAGGGCGCAGAGGTCAGGCGAGGGCCTTGGGAGGGCTTGGCTCGGGCGAGGGCGCTATAGCCTCGAACTGGTCGATAAGTTGGAGATCGAAAACCAGCCGAACAAAAGCGGGGCTGCTGGACGATACGTCGCGGACAGGCAGCTTAGCGCAGGTGGCGTAGCACCCGGCCTTTATCATGCAATCTGCGCCAGACTTGGACTTGGTAGAACCGTGATGATCCATACCAGGCATTTCCGACACGTTGTCGGCGCAGCCCATGCAAACGGGTGCAGCACCCGCAGGCGAAACCGCTCCCCAGCCTGCGAACAAGAAGGCTATCGAGATAAAAATTGTTAACGCCATGCGAAAACGTCGGTACATGCGGTATGGATATAGTCAATCGGCGAGAAATGACCAGCGGAAATCATACGGTCGGGTGCATAGTCTCCATAACTTGGGTGCACCACGATAATCTTCCTCCATGGGCAAGCGGGCGTTGAAAGTCAGGAGTTTTGGGACAATCTGATCCCAAATCACGGAAGAGCGATATGACGGAATGGATAGACAAGATGGATGCTGCGCGCCGGCAGCTGGAGGCGGCAGTGGGTCTGCTCTTGGACGGCGCCGATCCAGTTCCCGTCCACACGGTGGTGTCAGCCGCCGATCAGATCGTCTCGGACGTTGCTTCCAAGCGCGGAATCAAGCTCTTCGTCGAAGAGGCCTTTAAGACCTATTTCAAACCGGAATATCACGATCAGGCTCGCAGGCACTTCAGACGATTTGCCAATTTCTTCAAGCACGCGGACAAGGACCACGACGGGAAGATCGAGCTCCTTAAAGACGTTGCCAACGACCTAAAGCTCGGGATGGCGATTAAGAGCTACAGCCAGCTCGAGGAGCCCACGCCGACCATGCTGGCGTATGTCAAATGGCTCAACATTGTTAACCCCCGGGTTTTCCATAGGTCCGATGACGCTTTTGACGATCCTGTCATTGCTATTGTCGGTCAGAGCGCTAGGCCGGCCCAGCTACTGTTCGGGAAGATCCTCGCTTCCCAGGCGGTCGGCAACACGTCAGGGGCTATCGCGGCTGCGAAGAGGATGCACGACGAGTACCCTGAAACATACGCCACCATCGAACGGGTAATCCCGGTCGATCCAAGGATAATTAAGGGGGGCACCTGATCGACTGTAGCCTGTAGCCAGCCGCAAGGGAGAGATCAACCGCGACAATGCCAGCTTAGATTCCGGGTTATTCTGACGTGTCACGGACGCGTGTGGGCTCAATTGCCGGGTTCTACGCTTAAGTTGGAGGGGGTGGCTTGGCGTATTCCAGATTGTTCCCTATCGCCCTATCTTGACCAGCGGCCCTGCGACGAAGCCACAGGGCTCGCCGCTATGGAGTCATTAGTACTATTTGATATTCGTGCAATAGGGATTTGACACATGCTGAATGTGCGCGGTTCTGCCGCGTATGCGAGTAAATTTCTTTGAGGATCACGATATGACGCTGCGTAAGAAGTTGGCTCTCGCCGCCATGGCCTTGTCAGTTGTTTTTGGCACGATGGTTGGCGTCAACTGGAGTGCTCAGGCGGATGACGATTGGGTCTGCGAGCACAAGTCTTGGAACTGTTAACGTCTGAATAGAGAATGCCGACGGCATTGGTGCAATGCACCTTAGCCGTCGGCATTTTTGATAAACCAATATTGCCTTTTCGAAGGTGCGCCTAGGCCCGGCAGAAGTCGAATATGCGGCGGAACCGCTATAAGCGGCGTGCCTCAACCGCTGAACTACGGGCCTATTTCCTCACCAGCTGTGATTTACCGCCGCCAGGCTGAGCCAAGAACAAAAGCCGCCACGGAGACGGCAATGTAGCTTGCCCCCACCAGCAGAAGGCCCGTGGTGTCGGACGTCAGCGCGCGGTCACGCCAGAGATACTCCGCGCACGCATAGACGAACATGAGGATCAATGCCTCAATGACAATTCGCGCGAGTTTCGCCTGCACTGGATAGTGTTCCTTCCCATCTTTGTCCAAACATGGGGCAACTAAGCGTCAGAACCGCGCTCTGCGATCGACTTCACCATTTTGGCCAGATATTTGCGCGTGCTTGGGCATTCGATCTTGTAATAAGCGCGCACCAACTCAAGCGTCTCGCGGCGTGCCATCGGATCGCGCTCAAAATCTTCGCGTGGCGGCAGCTTTGAAACAGGCGTCTGCATCAAATTGGCCGGGCTCTGCTCAGAGACCTTCGCGCTCATTTCTGCATAGAAGTAGCTGATAGGGACGTCGAGAATGCGCGCCAGATCGAAGAGGCGGCTGGAACTCACGCGATTGGACCCACGCTCGTACTTCTGAACCTGCTGAAAGGTGAGCCCAAGAGCCGTTGCGACGTCGGCTTGGCTGAGGCCCAACAACGTGCGACGGAGGCGAATGCGGCTTCCGACATGCACGTCAATCGGGTTGAAGAAACCCTGACTTGCCTTGCGACCGGCACTCTTCCGAGGCCGGATGGGGATATTCTGCTTACCCTTTGGCATTTTGATCTTTCTGTCGGGCGGGAAGGTCAGTCAGACGTTCACAATCGAGCGTGAGCGCGCATTTTAGCGTTCGGCTGACCAACCCACAGTCAATAATATCTTAATGATCGCCCTCAACACGCATGAAGATTGCAACTCGGGGCAGAAAGCGGCCGCATGCTGCGCGCCGTTGATATATGTGGGACACTCCAGTTTGAGTTCTTTTCATCCTGTGTCCTTGCGATAACATCTTGCGTGCCGAGACTGATTCCCCTCGGCCATGTCCAATGGCCCCGCTCACGGGTTTAACCGGAGCGGGGCCGATCTTGGCGATCAACCCTAACGTCAGGCATAGGAAGTATAATGCTTGGCGTCATAGACAGGAATCGATCCGATCGTACGAACTGGCTCGAGCTTTGAGGCGAGCTGACAGGAAGATATCCTAACCCTGTTACCTCTCCCAACACGCCGGCGCAGCATCTCGCCGATATATTGGCCTGGGAGAGGCGCGCACTTCCCTTGCATATAAGTCGTTTCGACCCTCGATTGAGCAAGCTCCCGCAATTCAACCGTGTGGCAGCCGGCCAGCTTGATGACTTCATAGAAATTCCAGTTGGTCTGCTCATAGCCCCAGGTGCTAGCCAGCACATGGCCTACCTTCAGCGTGTGCCGGAATGCCTTCTTTTCTGCACGATCTCGTTCCTTGCGCTCGTGGCTCTGCCGCAATCGATCTACCCAATCTGCAACGTAGTGACTGGCACGGACCTCACTCGTGAAGCGCAGATGAAAACTCGGCTTCTGGCGTTTGCCAGCAAAGGCCAGGATCGTACTGCTGGTCGCATCGGCGTAGATTTCGATGCCGAGCTCTGGAATGCTCCGAATGAGCTGGTAGTCCTGCCGCAGGTAGAACGCGCGGATCGGTTTGATGGACATTATTAGTCGCCTTTCCTTGAGCTGCGAAGCATGAGCGCTGCGCATGCTTCCCGGAGCCGCGAGAGCGGTGGGGGTAGCAAGGTCAAGGGGGCGAAGAGCAGGTGGGGTATCACCCATCCGTGGGACGGCGAAGAGCCGGGTTGCAGCGCTCTACTGCGCGAAACATGGGGAGACCTGCGCCGGAGCCGGCGTGGTACACGATGCTTGCCTCTTGGCCGCGCGAGGGGCAATGACCCTAAGTTTTTTCTGGTACCACTGTGGCTGCCACACCGCGGCGTCTCCGAAAATCCGCACTTGCACCCCATTTGTCATCGAAGGGGCGAACCAACCATTCATTGTTAACAGTATGTTTAGGAGTTGGCCGACATCGTCATCGAGGGAGCGAGCCAAGGTTTGACTAGTCCTGCATTCGGAGACCGCGGATGGAAATGCAACAAGTTAAGTATTTTCTCGCGGTCTGCGAGACGCTTAACTTCACGCAAGCGGCAGCGATCAGCAATGTGACGCAGCCGGCTCTTACCCGTGCCATTCAAAAATTGGAAGAAGAATTCGGTGGATTGCTCTTCCGCCGCGAACGCAAGCTGACCCATCTCACGGATCTGGGGCTTCTGGTCAAGCCGCAGCTGGAAGTTATTTTACGGCAAACTGAGCTGGCAAAGTCGACGGCGCAGAGCTTTGTGCAGCTGAAAGACGCACCGCTTAAGATTGGCGTCATGTGTACAGTGGGGCCCATGCGCTTTATCGGGTTCCTCTCTGGGTTTGGTCGTGCGCACAAAGGCGTCGAGCTCTCACTTCAAGAAGCCACACCGGAAAGTCTTTATGACTCCTTACTGGCGGGCGAGCTCGATCTCGCCATCATGACGCCGCCTGAGAAGGTGACTGAGAGAATTAATATTCTTCCGCTTTATGAAGAGCGGTTTGTGGTTGCTTTTCCACTCGGTCATCGTTTCGACGACTTATCTGAAGTTCCCATGGCAGAGGTCGCGGGTGAATCCTATCTGTTGCGCGTCAATTGCGAGATGATCGAACAATTCGAGCAGATTCTGACTGAGCGGGATATTCCTCTCGGTGATGTTTACAAATCTGAGCGCGAAGACTGGATTCAATCAATGGTCATGGCGGGCATGGGAATCTGCTTCTTACCGGAGTTCTCGCCATTGATTCCTGGACTTCGGGTACGGCCACTCACTGCGCCGGAAGTATTACGAAAAATATGTCTCGTCACGGTGGCGGGACGTCGCTATTCGCCAGCCGTCGCCGTCTTTATCGAGGCAATCAAGGGCTTCGCCTGGCCGAACAAGGTTGCACACCGACAATCACCCAGGACCGACCTCACGCTCGTGACCTCTTGAGCGGTTTGCCCTTGTCATCATCGGCTGTGAACTTGCACCCATCGCGGTAACCGCTGCAGCCCCAGAAGACACCTTTCTTGCCCTTATTGCGCCGCAAGGCCTTGCCGCAAGCCGGGCAGGGATGCGCCAGCGGTCCCGGTGTGTGGCGCGCAATCTCGCTTTCCAAGCGACCATACTCACGGCGAACGACATCGAGATAGCTACGCGTGCCTTCCGCGATCTCATCGAGATGCGTCTCCATTGCCCGGGTGAATGGGAGATCGATGAAGCTGAACTTAGATCGGACAAGCGCGTCAACCAGTGTTTCACCGGCCATGGTCGGCGTCAGAAATCTTTTGGTTTCGAGGAGGTAATTTCGGTTGAGGATATTGCCCAAGATCGACGGATAGGTCGAGGGCCGGCCGATGCCTTCCGTCTCGAGCTTCTTGATCAAGGTCGCCTGGGTATAGCGCGGCGCTGGCTTGGTTTTCTTCGCCACAACCTTCCCGTCAGCCGCCCGTATCTCGGTGCCAATCTCGAGAGCCGGGACGCGTCCACCCTCATTCTCTTCACGGGGATCGCCGTCGGGGTCCTCCGCACTGTCATCGGCGGTAAGAGATCGCCAGCCGGGCTCTTTCATGAGCTGCCCCCGCGCCTCATAAGCAAAGCCCGTCACATCGAGCGCCCTCAGCTTCAGTGAGGTAACGTTGTAGACGGCGTCAGCAAGCTGCGACGCAACCGCGCGCTGCCTGATCAGGCGATAAAGCGCTCTCTGCTGTTCGTCCTCGCTCAGCACCTCTTGATCACAATGCGTTGGTCGGATCGCCTCATGGGCCTCTTGTGCGTCACCCTTGCTCTTGAAGCGGCGCGGTTGGTCGGGCAGGGCCAGGCCTTTCGTCGTCGAATAGGCGCGAATCTCCGTGAGGGCTTCCTCACTGAAGTTGACACTGTCCGTGCGATGGTAGGTGATGAGACCTTGTTCAAAGAGCTTCTGGGCGAGCTTCGCCGTGATCTCCGGATTCAACTTCAACGTGACGCTCGCCGCCTGCAATAGCAGGGAGGTAGAGAAGGGCGGCGGCGGCGCTTCGCGTTTCTCGCTGACGTCCGCTTCGATAACTCTTAGGACTCGTGCTGAGGCCGCCTTGCGTGCCAGCCCTTCGTCTAGGATGTACGCCATGCCAGGTGCGAGATGTGGTTTCGTCACCCATGCTGCCGACCAGGCGCCTTGATCGAAGCTCAAGCTCGCCCCAAAATGCCGCACCTCCTTGAATGCCCGGATCTGCCGCTCGCGCTCGACCACCAGGCGCACAGCCGGGCTCTGCACGCGGCCGGCGGAGGCTTTGGGACCAATGCTGTCGCGTAAAATGGGTGAGACCATCCAGCCCACCAGCCGATCGAGGGCCCGACGCGCCTCCTGGGCTTTCACCAATTTGTTATCAATTGTCCGTGCCTTCGCCATCGCCGCCTCAATCACCTTCGGCGTGATCGCGTCAAAGGTGATGCGGCGATAATGCCGATCGTGGAGCCCCAGAGTTTCTTTGAGATGCCAAGAAATGGCTTCCCCCTCCCGATCCGGGTCGGTCGCAAGGTAGACCATTTCCGCCGATCGGACGGCTTCGGTGAGACGTTTCACCCGATCAGCACCGCCTGGATAGAACTTGCCCGCCGTGCCCGGAATGGGCGCCCGCGGCACAAACTCGTAGGTTAGGGCGAAACTCTTGAGATCCAGTCCCAACTCCTGCCGCGGCAAATCTCGGATATGGCCGGAACTGGCCATGACCGTCCAACCGTCGCCTAGGATGGCGGCGATCTTCTTGACCTTGTTGGGGCTCTCAACAATCAGCAGTTTCATGCGCACTCTCGAGGTTCAAGCAGGAAGCTCATAGATCAGTTCCGTACATCAATCCGCACATGGCGGATCTTGTGTCCAGCCCGTTTGGCCGCGTTAATGAGCTGGGTCTCGTAATGCTGCCGGACATAATCGGCGACAAAGGAGGAGGGCGCAAAAAGCCGCAATACCCCCGCCTCGATCTCCCCAAAGACCAGCTGCGAGATCCAGTTGAGCACGGCCGAGGGGCCAATGTCGGCCGTAAGCGCTGCGGTGATCTTGCGCCAAATCGGATCGGTTTCTAGCTTCTCGACCTCTAGCTTCTGGGGAGCGTCGGTTGGTGCCGCTACCTTCGGTGTCGCCGGTTTTTCCGGTGCGGTTGAGCCGGTTTCCGGTTCTTCACGCAGCTTCTCAATGCGCTTGAAGTTTGAGCTGAGATCGAGCTGCCCGGGGGCGACACAGGTCGCAAAATAGCCGAACAAGCGATAGCGATCGCGGGCCGAGGGATCTTCCAGGGCCGCCACCAAGCAAAGCCCCGCCCGCCAGCCATGGCGTTTGACCGCCCATTCCCAGGTGAGCGCCGTATTCCGATCCGGAAAAAGCGCCAGAATGCAATCGCCAAGACGGGCCAAAATCCCGCCTAGGGCGAGGCCTTGGAGGTCCTGGTAGGGAGCCAGCTGAAGGATAGTCGGCGATAGCTCGATCTTTGCCAGAAGAGCATCGCGGGCTCTTTCCGCGAGATTGGTTGGTGCAGAAACACCCTCAGAAAATCCGCCCTCTCGATCCTCGAGAGCATGCGGTCGTATTGCCGCTGCTGGACGTTTAGGTCTTGATGACTGGTTGATCCCGTCCGCGAGGGGGCGCGTAGCGTCCGTTTTGCCTGACGCGATAGCGGCAGGCGGTACAGTTCTTATCTGGTGATTTAGGTGGGACTGTTTAAGGGCGAAAGGACTTTCATCCCGGGATGCTATATTTTGCGATGGAAGATCATCAAACCGCTGATGGCGCGCTGCGCGCGCGGAAGCAGCTTCCGCTTTCATCGCCTCTGCTTCGGACCGGAGTGACGCGAGGCGTGTGCCAAGGGGCGCGAGATCGAGACCACCGCCAATGCGGCCCTTGCGACCGCCGCGCGGCCGCCGGCTGTTGATGCGGCTGTATTCGCGTAAGATAAGACCGGCTGCTTCCAACTCTCGTAAGCGGTTTTGAATCTGGCGCAAGGTCACGCCGCAATTCTGTGCCAGGCCTTCATTCGAAGGCCAGACCAGGGTGGTACCGTCGGCCCAATCCTCGGTCGTCAAATGCCGGCACAACAGCATCAACACCCGGTGCGCGCCCTCTGAGATACCCAGCAGCGGAAAGGCATCGAAGAGCGTGTCGGTGAGCCAATGCCATCTGACGCCGGCAATGCCGGTGAAAGCCGCAGCGAGGGCACGCGTTTCCGCGAAGTTGTCGGCCCGTTTGGCAAAGCCCGCCTGGGCGATCAGGCCTGGCGGTGGGCCCTCTGGCGTAGGGTTATGGGTATGCATCATCGAGCTCCCGTTTCTGAGAGCGAAGGCCATCCAGGCAAAGCTTCGCCGGTCCTCAAAAAGAGGTTGACCGAGTCTGCGATGTCCGGTAAAAATGGGGCTGTCTTTCATACGTCCCCAGAGTTACCGATTCTGAAAACCCCGCCGCTTGCAACGGCGGGTTTTCGCTATTTGGAGTTAGCCGTCGCTCGTTTCTCCTGATTAAGTCTTGTGTGTGGTCGGCCCCGATCGACCGGCGAATCGTACCGAGGACTCGGGGCCAGTGAACCGATCCAAACTCGCGACCAAAGCATGAACCGTCAATAGGTTGTGGTCTGCGCTCGGGGTAATAATCTTCATCTGGTGGCTGCTTTCCTCTTGTGCTGTCTCCCTCTTCCGATTCGTTCACCGATCCAGCTCAGGATCGCGTGTGAGATCGCGATGAATGGTGCGCGTGGTCGCGCGCTGCGCTGTTAGCTCGGTCGAGAGGCTCTGACCTCGTTCCAGGCGCGCGGCAACATCACGGCGAATCCGCGTGAAGATCTGGCCTTTCTGTTCTGCCGTGAGGTTGGACGTGCGGTCGATGGTCTTTTTGACCTCACCTAGGGCGGCATAGGCCCGCGCGAGCGCTGGTTCAGGCCGCGCAGGGCGCATATCTCGCAGCAATTGATCGGCTATTTGGACGCGCCGCGTTTGCAGGGCCGTGACAGTTTGTTTGTCCGGCATATGATCACGAATACTGATGCCCAAGAGGTCGGCTTCAACATAAGCGTCCCGCTTGAACGCAGCTGACCCCGCGAGCGCAATGTCTTTCCAACCGCGTGTTTGCGCGATCAGCAAGGCATCCCGGATGGCCTGCGCCGACGGCTCCTTACCAAGCTTGAACTCGCTCCCCCGGTCCTCGAAGGCGATCTCCGACTTCGCACGGTCGTGATAAAAGCGATCTTTGTCCCGGGTATAACGCTGCAAGATCTCGGCAGGGGACGATGCAGGTGCTATCTGATCTGCAGCCTCACGGTCCCGGCTGCCGATCCGCTGAACGACGTTCGCGTCCTCATGGCCACGATTAATGTCGGGCGAGCGATCGAAGCTCGGCTGAGGCCTTTTCGATGTGACGTCGGATATGTCTTTCAAGGCATTTTCCTTCTCACGCGAACGATTCCGGTGGTGATGGGGTGACCGTATCCGTCCTCTGGTTCGATCGGTAGATCACCCACAACATGTTCCTGCGCGAAGCGAGCTGTGGCGGAGATGACATCCTCCGTCCCTTCCGTGGTCACGTCCGAGGCATCTGCGAACAGGACATTCGCCAGATCCTGCCAAGCCGCTTCCGCGGCGGCTTCAACCCCTGCGACAGAGCCGGCGCCAGCTTCTTCCAAAGCGGCCGCGAAACGCGCGGCGGCCGCCACCGGCAAATGATTCGCCGCGTCTTCCTCGGCCAGCGATGCATCTGTTTCTGCTGACGGCACGGGTGGGAGCGCGGTTGCCACCACGGATGGCATTTGAACATCCATCAGCGGCACCGGCACGGGCGGCCGAAGGCGTTCTTTGAACACGCGCTCTTCGTAGAACCGCACCTTTTTCGCCCGGATAGGGTGGGCAAGGCTATCTGCTTGAATGATGCAGCTCCGATCATCAAGAGCCCGCAATTCCTGCGGCAACATCACGGCCCGGGCGGAATCTGCCTCTGAAACCGAGCTGCCGCCGCGACCGCCCATTTGCCGCGAACGCGATCTAGACTTCACGGTTTGTGTGCCGAGAGAGCGGGAGAGCTGTTCGGCATCCCGGTCATCTGCCGGTTTAAAATGGATCTTCACGGCGTTGTTGGTCATATAGGTGCGGGCGTGATCCTCGCCGTAAATCGCGTTGAGCTGGGCCGGCGACTGCAGAATGGTCAGCAGACGCAAACCATAACCACCGATAAAGCTGATGCCACGCATGACCAGATTCATCCGACCAAAATTGGCAAATTCATCGAGTACAAACAGAACCTTGTACTGCAAGCTCGCATCTGCCTCTGGGAGCACGCGGGTATTGAGATCGATCGCCTGCTGGAAGAAAAGATTGGTGAGCGGCGCGAGGCGTTCAAGATTATCCGGCGTAATCCCAAAATAGACTGACATGGGCTTCCGCCGCAGATCGCGGAGATCAAAGTCATTCTCGGCGGTCGCAGCATCGACCAGCGGGTTGAACCACAGCTCCAACCGCGCGGTAAACGTCTTCCGGATAGAGGTGCGGGTATTGGTCGAAGTGGCAATGAAGTCCGCGAGGGCGCTTTCACAAATAGGCGACAGTGAATCGCCCCGATCACGGCGCTCCTCTATCTGACGTCTAAAGTAAGCACCCGCTTCCTCAGGTCTCGTCACCTGCCGCAGCACTTCGCCTAAGGAGAGCGGCAGACCAGGCGTCTCGATGATGAATAGCAGCACGCCGACAAACAGGGACCTTGCAGAGGGATTCCAGATGGCATCGCCCTCGATATCTGGAAAGAGGAAGGAGGCGATTTTCTGGATATCATTGATCTTCTGCAGCGGATCATCGCTGATCACGCTCAGAGGATTATAGCGGTGCGTCCGTCGATCCTCGGCGACAGGATTAAAGTAGAAGCACTCGATGCCGTGGCTCGCCCGATAGCCTGAGGTAAGAGCGTAATTCTCCCCCTTAACGTCAAGGGTGACTGTCGATTCCGGCCAGCTCAGCAAATTGGGGATGACGATGCCGACGCCCTTGCCGCTCCGGGTGGGCGCCGAGACGATGACATGGGTATTTCCAGCCGAGTGAAGGTAATAACGACCGAAGCGCCCGACGACAATACCCTGACCACCCAGAAAACCAGCCCGCCGGATCTCCGGCAGTCTGGCAAAGCGCGCCGCCCCATGTAGTGGCTGGCGGATTCGTAAGGCTTCCACCAAACCCACCAGGGTCACGGCGAAAGACAACAAGCCACCTACCCAGGAGAAGACGAAAGCCCGGTGATAGGCGGGGTTTGAGGCGACCGTCGCGATCAAGTAGGGAAAGGTCCAGGGGCGGGCACTGGATGGATCGGCCGACAATGTGACAAAGAAGATCGCGCCGGCCAGCCAGCTTGCCCCTATCGCAAGTGCGAGAGCGCCGATCCCACCACCCAGTACTCTGAGCTTGGAAAATTCGCTCAAGCCGCTACCCCAGCACCTTGCTCGCGGCCAACTTACTCGCCGGATCGAAGTAGACCTCCGTGACCCGCCGGCTGCCATCGATGACCTGGACCTGCACGATGATGTCAATGAGCTGTGTGAGGAGGGACTTGATGTCAGCCCTGTCCAAAGAGGCGCCACCTTCCGATTGACGCACCATCAGCGACAGCTGCTCAAAGGCCAATTGCGGGCTGCCGGCATGGCAGGTCGTGATAGAGCCAGGATGCCCGGAGGCGGCGTTTCGGAGATAGGTGAAGCATTCTGCACCGCGAAGCTCGGAGAGCAGAATGCGGTCGGGCTTCATGCGCAAGGTCGCCTCCAGCAGATCTTGCGCCGTGATACTGGCTGCCCCCTGTCCGCCTTTGGAATAGTAAAGCCGGACATGATTGGGATGTTTGGGGAGCTTCATCTCATCGACATCTTCGATCGTGATGAGCCGCTCACTCGTTGGGATGTTGAGCGCCAGGGACTTGGCCAAGGTCGTCTTGCCGGAGCCAGTCGCCCCAGAAATCACAATGTTCTTCTTGGTTTTGACAGCCAGTCGCAGGAACTCAATGACATGACCCCGATTGAAGCAGTCCAGCAGCCTTTCGTCCTCCGCCGCGAGGTGAGGGTGATTTAGCCGTGCTTCGGCAAACACACCCCGTTCCTCAAACCACTCCAGCTCATGAACAAGATGCGAGGGTTTGCGTAAAGTGAGCGAGATCGTGCCTGGCGTAACGGCGGGTGGGACGACGATCTGCACGCGTTCCCCACCCGGCAAGGTCGCCGACATCAAGGGCCGGGTATGGGTCACATTCTGGGCCGTCAAACTGGCCACCGCTTTGGCTAGCGACAAGAGCGCCTCGAAGGACAGTGTGCTAGAGTGGCGCTCCCACCCTCGCGATGTCTCGACAAAAAGCTCACCAGGCCGATTGATGCAAAGTTCAAGAGTATCTTCACGCTCGAGATACCCCAGCAAGGGCCTCAGCAACTCAGACACCACTCGCCGGTGGCTTTCATTTTCGGGGTTCCGTGCAGCACCATACTGCGCGTCCGTCGCATGTGTTCCATCAGCGGCCATGACTTCACCCCCGCTCACTTTGATACGGCCCCGAGAAGAGTGACGCGCCCTGCCGGCACGGCCTCGATGGGGCCGCTATCAAAGGCCACCATCACGCTTGTGGCTGGGATCGCTGCGGCGCCCTCGCTGACGATCTTGCCGGGTTCTTTTCCCACGGTAACGCGCAGATCCCATTTGATCTTGCGGGGGCTTGGCACAGCTGGTGACGATCGCTCTGCCCGGCTACTACTTGCCTCCGTAACAATTTCTGAGGCGATAAACGTAGGGGCTGCTTCGTCCCCAGCCTCGGCCACATCATCAAAAATGGTCGAATCATCGAATTCACGCAGGCGGGATACCGGCTTTTGACCTATTTGCGCGCGCGCTAAATGCGCCTCGAGAAGCGCACGTGTCATCGGCACCTTGATGGCGCCACAGAGCGCCTCGATCTGAGCTGGGTCTTTGTCAAAGGCCCGGGCGAGCTCAGCAATGGCATTGATTTCTGTGACCAGGCCCTCGTCATAAAGCCGCTTGATGGGTGTAGGCAGAGCAATCATGCGGGCATATTTGCTGACGAAGGCTTTGCTTTTCCCTAAGGCCCGGGCGATCGCTGACTTACTTTGACCGTTACTCAAGCGCGCTTCGATCACCTTCGCCATTTCGTGAGGTTTGAGGTTTTCGCGATGGATGTTCTCGGCTATTTGAATATCCCTGAGCTGCGCATCGGTCGGCTCCCGCACGAAGGCCGCGATCGTGTCGAGCCCGGCCATCTTTGCCGCGCGGACGCGCCTCGCACCGACGACCGTCACGAACCTTCCGTTTAAAACTGGCAGCAGGACGACGGGATGCAGCAGACCATGACGCTTGATGCTTTCGGCGAGCTCGGCAAGGCTTTCCTCGTCCATGTCTTGGCGCGGCTGCTCGGGGTCGTCGTCAATGAGACCGAGCGCTATTGCTTGCACATCATGCGTTGGCTCGACGGCCGGGTTGTCGACGCGCGCCAGGCTGAGATCTGCAAAATCAAGAGACATCTTGCGCTTTCTCCTTGAGCTCTAAGGATTTCAAGAGGATTTGAGTGACTATAGTAGAAGCGAGCGACTATTGAGCTTCATGTGCCACTTCCGCCCATCAGTTCATCTTCCTCGGACAACTCTTTCCGCTTCAGTTTGCCAGGCGCCCCGAACTGAAATCGCTCCACCACAAAATTGTAGGTAAAGATCTCGGCGCCATCCTTTTCGTAATTGTTGTTCTCGATGTGATAGCCGACGATGATCTGGTCGCCTTTGCGCGCATATTTGGCAAAGTTTTCGGCGAGAGCTTGGAAGGCAGTAAACTGCACAGAGACGGTCCGCAGCCTGACGCCTCCACTGCCTGCATCCTTGCCGGCATATTCATTGGCGATGAGCGTGAAGCGGCAATAGGCCAGTTGATCTGCCGACTGTAACGCTGGATCCGCCGCAAGATTTCCGATGAACATGGCAGACTGCATAATTACCTCCTATTCACTTGGTTGATGCCATTCGACGCCGCAGTTCGTAGACACCTCTAAAATCCAGATCGCGCGCCACGAAGATGGCGATCGCCTCACCCTGGTTCTTGTAGAGCGTGGGTGGGATGTTGATAGAGTTCTCCAGCGCGATGCTGGCTGTATCCTTGGCACTACCGCTCGTGTTGCTAAGGTCGATCTGACTATCGGCACGGCCGCCTGGGATGCGGTTCCCGGCGATCTGGATGACATCGTCGATGATCGAGAGCAGCATGGTCGAGCCAAAGCGCCGCCAGAAATGCCCATCCACATAGCCTTCGTGTCCAGAGCGGCCGAGCGCATCGGTCCCCGGCGAATCAAGATCGACCAGAATGCCGTTTGGCGTCTCAATCCGTGACCACAGCACGAAGATGCGCGCCTGGCCGTGCTTGATGCCGCCCTGATATTGGCCGGTGATCTTCGACCCTTTCTCGACCAGCAGGACCTTGCCATTGGCACTAAAGACATCGCGGGCGAGGATGCAGCTTGTGAGCCCTGGCTGGGTCGTGTCGATGGCCGTTAACAGGCTGCATTGCAACATGCTGCCCCGGGTCAGCATCAGATTGCTATCGGCAAGACGGGTCGCCGTGACCCCAGGCATCGGGGTGGCTGTGAGCTTGGCGGAAAGCTCATCTCCCTCGAAGGTCGAGCCGTTGCCATTGGTGGCAGCCAGCTGCGCTCCTGGGCCCGTTCCTTGAAAGATCAGAAAGGGCGCGCGCCGACGCGCTTCTCGTTCCAACTCCTCCGGGCTCGGCCCTGTCGCCTCGGGAACAACGACCGGTGCCTCGATCAAGGGTGGGATGAAAGGCTCAGGGGGTGGTGGGACGGCAACCGGGTCGCTTTCTACGGTTCCCCGCTCTGGCATGGCCTCAAAGCTCGGCACGTTGGAGGCAATGGTGAGAGGCCTCTTGGGATCGCGCTCCTCTTCACCCGTATCCGTGACAGCGGCATAGGCTGCGGCGCCGACGGCGCCCAGAATTGCAATCGCCGCCGCTATTTTGCCGGCGCGTCCCAAGCCGGATTTGGCGGAGCTGACGGTTGGAAGCCCTTGATCGAGAGCAGGGGTATGTTCGGGGAGGGTCATGGCGTGCCTCCCGCAATATGTGGCGTTTGCTCGGCCGGGGTGGGCTTGATGGTGCGGCTAATCCAGGGAGATTCCGCGCCATTAGGTCGGTTTGTTCCTTGCGCGTCCCCATCACGATTAAAGAGACACGCAACCGCCGCGCCCTTTCGCAGGACCAGGCGCGCTGCTGTTTGATGCACGATTAGCCATTCCCCCTCGACATGGAAATTGACCAGGGCCTCGGCACCGAACTCATCCGACTCATAGACCGCCGGCATCGGGCGGTTGCCGGGATATTTGAGGTAAGTGAAGTGTCCGTTGTCGAAGGCCTCGGCGGGTTCCAAGCTCGACGCACCGGCAATGAGGTAAGCCAGATTGACCCGCTCGGCACTCTCAGCTGAGACCGCGTCGAGATCGGTCTTCAGCTCCGCTTCTTCAGCTTCGACGGCCTTCCGCGCCGCCTCATCAAGCGGGTAGCGGAAATTGATCTGGAACTGCACACCGCGGGTCTGACGCGCCACGAATTCCGGCGAGGCCGTCAACATGAAGTGGTAGATGCGCTCTTCCCCGATTCCACGCTCGTTTTGTCGCGTGGTGACCACTTGCATGGTCGTCGGCGTCGGGTTCTCGCGCGGCTTGATGGCAACGATGTTGGCGCCGATCGGCGAGATCTCCCAGCCGATCGTGTCGCCGGCCGTGATCGCAAAGACGGTCTCATCCGGCGCCAAGCGAATCAGCGTCGAGACCATATAGGCGCCCTGCAACAGGGTTACGTCATCGACGTTATAATCGACATAGGTGATGCGCGGATCAAACGGTCCAGCCTGCGGTGCGGTCTCTGCAAGAGCGGAATTGACTATCGCGGGAAATAGAACGGTGGCGAACAACAGGAGGTTTTTCATTGATTGGTACCTCCACCGGGCCCTGCTGGCTCCGGATCTGTGCGAATATCCTCGACGAGAAATCCGAACGGATTTGTCATGCGGTCGTCGTCATGCATTTCCGCGTCGGGATGGAAAGCGAAGGTGATGGTGGCGATCCAGTCGCTGCGCTCATCGACCTGATGAGTTCCGCGGTGTGTGACGCGCGCGAAACGGACAGACGCGACGTTTTCTGCCAAGAACGATATGGTCTTCAAGGTCACGCGGGCGGTTGCGCCGGGCCCGAGTGTCGCCTGGGGCCCCTGAGGATTTCCGGGTGACATATAGTCAGCCCATTGCTTTTGCAGATCACCGCTGCTCATCAAAATGACACGCCGGTAATTCTGCTCTGCCATCGCCGGCAACCAGTCCTCGCGGGATTGGATGTATTGCCACAGGAAGTACTTAGCGACCGCCTCATTGGCTTCCATCGACCCGTGATCAAGGGCACGGACAATATCGACGGTCCCTGAGACCTCATTTACGCGAATGACATAGGGTTGCACGGTCTTCAAAGGCACCAAAAATGCCACCGCCCCCAACGCGGTCATCGCGCCAAGGCAGGCGATACCGGCGACAATCCAAGCGATGCGGGCAGACCGTTGGCTGCGGCGCCGCATATCGCTGTCCCAGCTCCTGGACGCCGCGAAGAAGGTCTCTGCCTCAGGTGTCGTCATGCATCGCCTGCGCAGGCGTAGGATTTGCTTTCAGAAAGCGCACTTACTTGCGCCCGAATCGGTGCCGGCGTGGAGTGCAAAGGGCGGACGTCCCTGGCATTGCACCTTGGCGGCTCGGGGGCCTCAGCGCAGCCAACTAGTCCGACAGCGACGATGATCATCAAGAGCTTGTTGTGACACATGATCTTATTCTTCATCTAACGGGATATCCTGTTACGTGGCGCCAACATGCCGGCCACTTGCCTGGCACCTGGTAAGGCGTTCGCACCGGTCCGTGCCAACAGAGCGGCACCGCGCAAGGGCAGCGCATGCGAGGCGGCATTTGCCGAGCGCGCTGCCACAGCGAGATGAGAGACGCTCAGTGCGACGCCGCCACTCAGAGACGAGGCAAAGCTCGGCGTTTGCACCACGAGATAGGTGAGGACGAGGGCGTAGACCGCCGTTTGCACCAGCATCACGAAGAATTCGCTATCGACGTCAGGCACGCCATCAGCCGTACTCGTGATGACGGAGCTCAGATATTTGTCAAACAACGAGACGAAGAGCGACAGCACCAACACCAAGAGAATCTTGGTGAGCACAAATTGCAGCAGGAATGCCGTCCATTTCTCGAAGAACGGCTTGGTTGCATCAAACAGCGCGAGCGCAATGAAGATCGGACCCACAGAAAGCAGGACCGCCAGCATAAAATCGCACATGGAGCGGACCAGGAAGGCGAAGAGTGTCGAGACGAGACCTAAAGCCAGCATGGTGTAGCCGGCAAAGACATAAGCGAGATCCGTGAGACCCGCTTTTTCCAGGAAGCGACCGCCGATCGCCACACTCTTGCTGAGAAGCCCGTCCAAGGGTGAATTGGTCGGGTCGAGACCGAGTGATGCCGTGAAGAAATCCGGCAAATGGACGAGAACCAGCTCCACAACATACTGGGTGTACGCCCCGATACTCAGCACCAGCGACATAACAATGCCGATCTTGAAACAATGGCCGATAGCGGTGCGGGAGGGCGCGTCGACCCGGCCCGTCATCATCAGGATACCCCAGCAAATGAGGTAGAGCGTGAGACCGGCGAGAAGGGGGAGTCTTAGATGCTCTATGACCGACGGGAGATAGGTGGTGAGATGGGTATTCACAAACCCCGCAAGGGTCGCTTCGAGTTTGGAGTAGAAGACCCAGGTTTTGGCGCCGGCCATAGATACCGCCAGTCGTTGTTCGGGGGGTTATGAGTAGAGGTTGTCAGGAGCAGCTGGGAACGGTCATTCAGTCTTGCAGACGGCTGGATTGACGTTGCAGAGATATTCTTCGCGGTGGACCTGATCGAGCTGGCGCGCTTCTGCGTCGCCGACCATGGTCGCTGCCTGCAAGCGCGTCAGTTCGTTAACCAGAAAGGCCGTCTCGGCGCCGACGCGCACCTGAAGATCTTCCTTTTCGGCTGAGGTCTGCGCTGAACCTAGGCGCTCCAGCATTTTCTGGATGCGATCGACCCGCTCGGTGGATTTGTCATAGGCGGCAGCGCCGGTGGCCAGCACGCCGGCATTGGTATTGCCTTGCTTCTCGACGAGTTTCAGATAGTCGGCATAGGCCGTGTCGACACCAGCTGACTTGATCCGGGATGTTTCTGCACGGACCTTTTGGGCGTTTCCAGAAAGGTCTTCCAAGCCCTCAACGCCCTTGGCCGATGCCATCGTGCCTAGATCGCTAGCCTTATTGGCGAGATAACCATAAGCCTTCGGATCCTTGGCGAGGTTGGCGATTTCCGTGATCCGGTTGACCGCGTCCTTAAATTCTTCGGTTTCTTTCAGCTGGTCCTTGGCGACGTCCAACGTCTTCATCAAGGTCTGAAGCTGCTGCACGAGCTGCACCAGCTGCTGTACATTCATGGCGTCATTGGCCGCATCGAAAGTGGGGACGCCACCGGCGTATGCTACTTGAGGCACCATGAGTGCCAGGACGATCGCGGAAACAGCGGTAATGAGCGTTCTCTGAATGGCCATGACATTTCCCTTTCAAAACAACTTTACTTGCGACGTGCATGGAAAATCGGCAGCCAGACCGCCGGGTCCGGCCCCACTTCGGCGATAATGTCGTTGACCAGGGCAACATTCGCCGTGGTGCCTGAGAGAACGGCCAGTTCGTCACTCATGCCGTTGAGGTCGAGGGTCGCCACGACGCTGTCATGGCCTTGTTTGAGCAAGAAATGCCGCGTATCCACGAGCTCTCGGGAGACCAGCTCGAACTCCCGGCGCGTCAGTTTAAAACCGTGGATGTAGTCGGCTTCCTGCGCCCGCGGATTGGGCATAAAGATCTGGGTCGGCGATTGTTCGATAATCGTATGCGCGATCTTGGAATTCAATGTGTCACGCGGACTCTGCGTGCCGGTGACCAGGAAGCCGTTCTGCTTGCGGATGGTCTTGAGCTTGTTTTGGGCGAAATCGAGGAAGTACGCGTCCTCGAGCAGGCGCCAGAACTCGTCCATGAAAATGGCAAGGCGCTCACCCGTAATCAGCGCCTCGATGCGCTGGAATATATACATAATGACGGGCGTACGAACGATGGCCGCTTCCAGAAACTCCGTCACATCGAACCCCACAAGGTGGTTATCGAAGGAAAGGGTATCGACATCGTTGTCGAGCACCCAGGCATAGGCCCCGCCCGTCGACTGGCACCATTTGGAGAGGCGCTGCGAGAGACCATTGGCGTCGGTGTTGTCGAGGAAGGATAAGAGCGAAGACAAGCTGCGATTGGCGGAGGAAAGCCGCATCACGTCGCGGACCGCCGCCTGGAGGGACTTCTCTTCTTGGGGTGAGAGCGATGACTTGCCATCGCTGACCGCCAGCTTCCGCACAAGCTGCTCTAGAAATAAGAGATTGGCAGCACTGGGCTCCAGGGCTTTGAAAGGGGCGAGACCGGTCGGTTTGCCCATTTGCAGCGGGAGATAGCTGCCTTTGAGCGCCCGGATGAGGATCTCGGCACCCCGGTCCTTGTCGAAGAAGACCTGGCGCGGCCCAAACTTCTGCAATTGGGCCAGGAGAAAGCCCTGCAGAACGGTCTTCCCGCTCCCGCTCGGCCCATTGATATGGCTGGTCCCGAGGTCACCCACATGGAGGGAGAGGTAGTAGGGGGCACCACTCCGGGTCTTCAAGAGGGCGAGGGCCGGACCCCAGTGATTCCCCGCCTCCTTGCCGGTCGGATAGTTATGAAAATTAGCAAACCCGGCAAAATTACGAGAGGTGATCTGAGAGGGCCTCAGGCGATATCTAAAGTTTGCCGGCAGCAGCGACCAGTAGGCGGATTCCAACCCCAGATCCTCCCGCGCAACGATGATGCCGGCATCCGCCAGCACCGAACGCGCCATGGGTAGTGTCTTGTCGAGGTCAGCGCGGCTGTCTGCCAAGACCACGAGTGATAGATGATGATAGCCGGCTACGAAACGATTGGACGCCAGATCATCCATCGCGTCGGTGAGTTCGACGATTTGAGAGAGGGCTTTGTCGCCGGCATTGTTGAGGCGCACCTGCTGCCGACGGAACTGCTCCAGTGCCTTGGGCTTCGGCATGAAGACGAAGGATTGCGCGAGCACAAAGTCAAATGGTACCGATAGCAGCGCATTGAGGATCTCGGGTTCTGTGGCGCTCGGATATTCCTTAATCCCAAGGGCCGCGCCAACGCGCCGCATATGCGGAGCGCGGATCTCCAGCACCTCCGCCCCGAAAGAGAGCCGGCTCGTCATCAGCATGGCGTCGATCGGCGAGGGAGTCAGGGGATAGCGTTGATGGTAGCCATTGGCGATGCGGCCGAGGGCTTCTAAGGACCCCGAGAATTGCTTGCCTTCATGGCTGTAAGCGGCGAGCACGCTGGGCGCATAACGATGCAAGCTTGCCACGAGATCATTGCGGATCTCGGTTAATCGCTCGGTTGCGGCCTTTTGTGCTTGTTCGCTTTCTTTAGACCCACCCAGGAGTCCGGCGAATTTTAGAAGCGGGTTGTTTGTGGGATGAAGGATGAGCGTCAGATAGATGTCATTGACCCGCATCTTGGTGCCAACAAGTGACGCGGCGTATTTTTGGTCGAGCTCCGCAGCAAAACCTGCTGGAAAGTCGCCCTCCGGATATGCCTGGCGCTCGCCGCGGACAACATTCACCCAGAGGGCAATAGCGGGATCGCCGATATTCCGGAGCGTATTGTTGAAGGCGAGGCAGCGATCGTTCAGGAACTCGATATCGGCGGTATCGAAGGACAAGCCGTCGAGGTGGAGCACCGACAGATAGTCGCCAGCATAAGTGCGTAGAATGTCACCGGTGATATGTGCCGCATACGGCACATAGTCGGCACCCAGGGTTTCCTTGGCAAATGTCTTGGCGGCAATCACCGGTGGCGTTTCCTGTCAGTTGTTCGTGGTGACAAGGGCAGAGGTGAGCGAGAGACACACTGCCAGTGACGGCCATTTCCAGCACGGCCCTTGGTATTCATCCAGGCGAAGATCATGGAGAAGGCATGGGGATCGAAAGCAGCGATGAGGCGCGCCACCAGCCAGAGCAGAATGCCGGTCGGAACGGCCACGAAGACCGATCCGGCGATGTTCACCAGCATGGAAATACCAGCAATGATCACCGCCGCCGTGTCGGGCACACCGGCCAGCATCGCTGGCCGGGTGCAGGCGACAAAGAGCGGATCGAGCTGCGCGCCTTCTCGCATCGGAACTAAATTGTGGGTGCCACGGCGTCGACAATCTCGGCGGCGCCGAAGATCAGACCGATGCCGATACAAAGCACAAGGGCGCGCATGGCATCCATGCGTCCCGTAAGCCAGGCATAGCCAAGGCCGGCCACGGCAATGATGCCGACCAGGCGCGCGATCGAGCCGGTCATGATGTCAACGACGGATTGGAGGAGCTTGCCCAAGCCCGTGGCGAGGCCACTGCCGGCACCACCGCCACCAGCCGCCAAAGCGACGTCGGGCAGCACGATCAACATTAAGGCGCAGAGGCAGGCGATACCCCACTGTCCGGATTCGCTCCGCAATCTTACCGAGATGCTTCTACGTATCTTTGTTCTAAAAGTCGTGGTTTTGTTCATGCTGACTCCGTGGGTGGGTAGGGCGATTTAAAAGGTAACGGGGGTTAAGACGCCTGAGCGCCTAAGGTGAGGGCGTATCAGTGAGATTAGAGGTCGATACGATGGGGGCTGCCACGTCTTGGGCAGCAAGAGATGGGGACGGAACGGCCGTCGCCTCGCGCAAGAACACGATCAGCGGATTGGATCGTGGGGGTAATGCGGCGCCAGGAAAGGCCGCGAACTCTTGCATTGATGGGGCGACGGCCGCCGCCCCGCTGATAACGGGCACTTTGGACGCCATTGGCGTTGGGGGTGCCGCATTATCAACGACTCTTTGCACATATCCATTGGTGAAGCCGCGCGTCTCAGAGCCTGTGTTATAGGCCGAGAGGGCTTTCTGGAGTGCCTGCTGTTCGTGACTGCTGTCTTGGGCGGCACTCATGTAGTTCTGCAGAAGGAGGGTCTGCGCGGCTTTGAGGTTTGTGCAGGGATCGAACACCTGTTCGACAGTGATCCCGAGCTGGGAAAGGTTTGCTGAATTAATTT
The DNA here is from genome assembly GCA_964618305.1 of uncultured Dongia sp. Taxonomy (GTDB): domain Bacteria; phylum Pseudomonadota; class Alphaproteobacteria; order Dongiales; family Dongiaceae; genus Dongia. Next base: position 22,822 of record CAZUAL010000005.1, read on the forward strand.
GCGCAAGCCCCAGATCGACGCTGCGCCCTTCTGCGATCAAAGCATTCGCCCAATTGATGGCCTCCTGCGTGTTTCGGGGGGACCGCTCTGATTGAGCCCCGTTGACGTTGAGAGCGATCGGATCGAAATCGCTCTCCGTTTTGACCAGAGCCGCGATTGTCTCGAAGGCAACGTCCGGAGCACAATCCGTCGCGAGTTCCTGAAAATTGAGATCCATGGCGGGTTGCCTCAATTCAACCAGGATTCTGAGACGAGCTGCCCGTTCTCAAAGGCGCGGTAAAGCGTACCGGTTTCGCGCGCTGTGTAATGATAGACATAGCTGCAGTGGCGTCGATCTTTACCGCTGCCGCTGCACTCATAGAACTGTGCCGTCGTGCGGCACATGCTTTGCGCCGGACTGATTTTATGTGATGCGGCTGACCGGCCTGAAGATGCTGCTGCGGGTGGAGGTGCTGAAGGAATGGGGTAAGCGACTGGGCAGGCCTTATAGGCGGTCTCGCGTGTTGAGGTAATCGACCCTTCGATCTCGTGGTCGCTGCTTGCGGACTCGCAACTGGGCTTCAGTTTACCCTTCAGGAAGGCCTTGTAAACGTCCTTGCACTCCGCGATGCCGGCTGGATTGGGGGCACCAAGGCAAAGAACCAGTTTACAGGATTGCTCGGAAGCGACTGCTTCTTGAACGAATGGACCGGCACTGACAGCGAGAACGAAGAAGGTGGAAGCGAGGATGCAGGCAATTGTGCGGCGCATAAGATCCCCATGTGATGTGGTCTTAAACAAGCTGGCCACGAACCATCTCCAGATGACTGCCATAAGCATCGCGCTCGGGTGCTGTCATCCTTCACATCATCTGAGGGGATGCTTTCGGAAAAGAATATCAAATTATGCTTAAGTCAGATCTGCGACTGCGGCAGCAGTGGAGCACTTGGGAGGCCGCTGCGATTCTACCGCACCTTCCGCATCACCCCGTTTCCACAAATCTGGCACACAGCAGGGGGTGTGATGGGGGGCTTGAGCTTAGGTAACCTGAGCTGGCGCTTTCGCAACGCATTGCTCAACCACCGGTCCCGTTGTCGAGCGGCTCACTAAAGATCGTTTGGTAGAGACGCTGGCAGGCGTCAAGCTGCGGACAGAATTCAATGAGTAGCATCGGTGCAAGGGTCAGCACGATTGCAGCGCAGACTTGAACAACGACGTGCCAGACCTTCATCCGCTTCCGGATGATTGCGATACAAAAAAAGTAAGTGCTCTGCAGAATGCAGAAGGCCACGAGCCATTTTAGAACGGGGATCGTTTGTCGGGCGTAGGGAGTCACATAGCCGTCCGGAAGGCCTGATTGGCTGAGATTGAGAGCGAGCGCGATCCCCAACAACAGGGATATGATGGCACATAGACCGACGGATACCCGCAGATAATGCTGCGTTGCAGAGCGAGCGATACTCATCGCATCTTTTTATGCAAAGGCATGATATCGGCTCCGGGCCAGGCGCCCTTCCTATCGCCGTCGCGCATTAGTCCGCTATATTTTGCACCTAATACCAAACGCGCATGCCTCGCGCGTCAAAATAATTACTGAGCGCCGTGTAAATAAAGGCCGTGACGGGCACATGGAGCTCTTTGGCCGTCGCGGTAATCTCCTTAAAGAGCTCGGGCGTAAAGACGACGGTGTGGTGCTTCGCGTTGGTCGGAATAGCAAAGATCTGCGGTGGCGCTTTCCGAGCGCTCTGGATAAGTGCGCGCATGGCTTCGTCGAAAATGAGCGATAGTCTGACGTCCCGTTTGGCTGCCAGTTGTTTGCAGGCGGCCCACATGACGTCCGGGACGGTAATCGGAAAGGTCGCGCGCTGTTGCGACGAAGGGCGTTTTAACCTGGGTGGCCTGGGCATCTTAGCCTGCGTCGCCAGTCGACGTCAGCTCAGCCCCGTCATGTGGAGGATGGTGGTTCGGTTGCCTGCCCACATATCGGCTGGGGTGCTCTCCGCTCAGCAACCTGCCACGGGCGGATAAGGCACCGGACAAGAAATAAATACGCGCCATACCCATGTGACCAACTGCTTTTTGCTATTGCGACCGGACGTCGGCCTGTTGGCGATGTCCGCACAATCGTTAGCGCAGCTGCATGAGTCGCATAATATAGTTTTACTTATTCAACATAATTTTGCCATAATGGCGTCGGCGGGGCTGCAAACGCTGTCATTGTGTTCGCCTTGCTGCCATCGCACGGATTGTCTGGAAGATCGCTGCATCTGGTTGAACCAGAACAAGGACCGCCCCTGAGAGGACCAGGGCGCCGCCAATGAAGCTTGTCAGACCTGGCATTTCTTGGAACACGACATAGCCCCACCCGATAGAAAACAGTGATAGCGCCGACAGAATAAGCGGTGTTGCCGTCGAGCCATTGCTTTTCTTGACGGCCAGAAAATAGCCGTATAGCGCCAGCGCATTCATCGCCGGGAGGATCAAAATAGTGGGATCGAAGGTGTGCAAGACGAGGTCGTCTGCGGTTAGCACGCCCACAACATAGGCGATGACACCTGCCCAGATGGCAGATGCGGACTGGAAGGCGCGTCCCTCGCTCACTGGGACGGCGACGCGGGCGAGATACACCCCCTGAGCGCCCCAACCAATCGCGGCGAGGAGCCCCAGCACGCAGAGATAAATATTGCATGACATGCTGAAATTGTTGCCGGCACCGACAGCCAGGATGCCGAGACAGCCAAAGCCGACCCCGACATATTGCAACGGCAGTAGACGTTCATAGCCCATGCGAAAGGCAATGGACGCGGTTAGCAGGGGCGCAAAGGCGCAGAGGAGAGCGATCTCGAACTGAGAGAGGTTCGGCGCCACATACATGATGAGAACACCCGGCAGCGCAATGCCGACGACACCGTTCGCAATGGCGCGCGGATCAACCAGGTAGCGGCACACACTGCGCCAGGAGAAAGGCGACACAGCCGCCAGAAAGATGCCCCCGCCTGCTGCTTCCCACAGCTGAAGCGCCCCAGCCGACCATCCTTCGGTCCGCAGGAGTGTGAAGACGGCATGGTTTAATGCCCAGGCCGCCCCGACCATGAAGGTCAGGCCGAAGATGACGATATAGGTGCTTCGTGTCGACGTCAGCGGGATGGAATCACGCATTGATAAGCGATCGATCAGGGAACATATAGTTGCCGCTCAATAGCGATGCGGTTGGAATCGCCGTTGCCTGTGGCACAAAGCGCCGAACAAACAAGCGGATCATGTCATCTGCTGCCCCTTCGATTGGGGACCAGATGGCATCCGCGACGATGATCCCAAAATGCCCGCGATCAATCGCGCCTAGCAGCGTGCTGTTCACGTGGAGTTCAGCATCGGCACCGGACGCGATGACCGTCTCTGCGCTGCCGATATCGAACGGGCTATCTGCTGTGCCGAAGATCGAGATGCCATTGCACCGAACGATCCGGCCTGCCGCCGCCAAGGGCGGCAAGGGGGACGAGTCATTGGCATCAACGGTCCACACGGTCGGAAAAACTCGCGCGATGGCCTCAACGCTGGCGATCAAGCTGCCGCGCGCACGCGGCGCCATGCCTGCCAATCCCTTCTCAGTAATGTTGTGGGCGATGTGAAGCGCTGTACGTGGAGAAAATCGGGCTTCGGTCATAGTAAGCTCCTATTTTCTCATGGAAGTAGTGCCGCTTCGCGCGGAGAAAAATCAAGAAAGTCTAATATATCGATTTGCTAAGCATCGATCCCGTAGAGGCCGCTTCTCCCTCACGGCATCTTATGTGAGGGTTAGCGCACCCAAATAGCTCCACCGAGGAAGTACCTCCATTAACCGCTTGTAGTCGGTCACAGGTCATAGGGCGATAATGCAGACCCTGCCTCACGGGGCGGGCATCCCTGTTTTTTCCAGAACCCGCAACAGTAAGAGGAGATCTCACATGTTGAAACACGTCAAAGAGAAAGAACGACGAACACATGAGACTCTATCCGGGCTGAACAACAGCCGGAGCCCGTTCGGCTGAAGTCGTCTATCGGCCGCCGCACCAAGAACTACGTTCACGATCCTCGACAGCCCGTTAGCAATATCGGCTTTACCTTTCAGGATCGCTCGCAGCGCGCGCAACGCCCGGTCGGGGGCAAATTCGCACCTCTTCGCGGCACTGCATGGCCCTACTCGCCGAAGAGTTCGACTAAACCGCGAAATGCTTCAAACTCCAAAGCAAAGTACCCGGCATCCTCGATGTCGAGCTTCTGCGTTTGATCGAACTGTCCCCATCCGACGAAGTTGCCAAGTCCGAAAATCATCAGAGCCGCAGGCTTAAATTTCTCATTTGCTGCGCAGCGCATGATGACGGACTCGACCAGAAACTTGGACGGCACGTTCTCGAAGGTCGGTGGCTTGTTCTGCAGACATTGGATCAACCGAGCCGGGCCGACCGAAGAAACTATGCTGATGTAATCCTGAAATCCGCGTCTGTTACGCCACGCCCCATTCTCTTCCAGCGTGACCCTCGGCCATCCATCCGACACTTCTGATTGGATTTCCGTCTGTCCAGCGAACTCGGAGCCTTTGTCGACATCCAGGTTGGTGGCAAGAACTGCGATAATGATCGTCGGGCGGTCCAGCGACTGCCGACCCCCAGTGGGAACCTTTTCTGTTCGCACCTCCTTGCCTCGCAGAAAGCAATCGGTGAACTTGAGGTCGGTTTTCCCGCCTTCGCCGACTGCCTCTATTTGAATGCTGGGCCGAGGGTCGATCTGCCTAGCGAGACGGGCCACGGCCATTTCCATGGCCTGTGAGATATTGTTAATATCTAGGAGCGCGTCGAAGACGAAATCAACGTCGTATTGTTGACCGGCGAAGTAGCAACGGGTCGTGACTTCCTGGTAACGATCAAGAGATTGCAATATCTCGACGCGGTCCTCCGCCATCGCCTCAGATGGAGATCCCACTGTTGCTTGCGCCGCCAAGCACAGGCCAAGCCCAATTACAGAGATTCGACGCATTTTTTGATACCTCATGCCCTGCTACTTTGCCACGACTTGCGTTGACCTCTATAGAAAAACTGTCCCTGTCCGCTGCGAGTCAAAAGCTAACGCTACCATGAGTTGACGTGCTGTTTCCAAACCAGACCGACCACCATGCGGTCGCGAAGAATTCTATCACTTCGATATCGCCCACGCCTTCCCTCCGAGTCTCTCTTGAGACTCTCGGAGACTCTCAGGTCAGTGACTTCGCCCGCAAGGTGGGGTTCACATGGCGGATACTTTGTTCCAGCCCTTCTCTTTGACCATTTTGTCGGCCATCTTATGTGCGTAGCCGACATCGCTAAACTTCTTGGAAGGGTCAGAGGTGTTCGTCGCCATTGCCGTTCTTCAGCCAGATTGTACGCGTTCCTTGAAGTTGTGAGATGTTTGGCGCTTGCCTTAACTCAAGCGGGATGTGAATACGGGCCAATACACAAACCAAGACAAAGCTGGGAGCAGTGCATTTGGTATGGCTTCATCGTAATCCAGAAAAAAGCTTCTTGGATTTGTAGCTCCGATAAGAAGAAAAATGACCACGATTAGAGCGTAAACAATAATCGTCACTGAATAGATCACTAGGAAGGCGCGTAAAGTAAGCGCGACTGCAGAGTGGACTTTTCCTTGATCGATGATCACTCTCGCGAATGAACTTGCTGCGCTGAGATCGAAGACTTTAATTGCAGTAGCTAGCGCTATGAGAGCACTTGCCGCCGCCGCATCCTGAATTCTGATATTTAGATACCCTGCAGTTATCTTGAAAAGAAGTTTAAACACTAGGCTTACAAGTATAGAGAAGTAACCAAAGGGCACTAACCTCGACAGCAACATCTTCGTCATCTCTCCCTCTGCGCTTCACTATGCTTCCTTCCATCATCTCGGCATGTTCCCGGTCACACGCTGGATGGCTCTACAGACTCTCATCAGCCATCAGCGGCCAGACTGCCATTCTATTCTTCAAATCCAGCGTTGCAGCGCAGTCGTAGGCGCGCGCGACTTCGTCCATTGTCGTTTGTGACAACACAACGTCTTTAAGAGATGGATAGACTTGGCCACAATACTGCTTGGCCGATCTATCTTCCTCTTCAGATCGTCGGAGCAGGTGGTCGTCTACATAGATGACTGGAATAAGCTTACGGCCGTCAAAGGCCGCAGACTCAGCCTCGGTGAAGCTGTCGGGTACGTCCATGACGCGATAATATTCTGTGAGCTCATTGTGCAGGTTTGCGTCGTTGATAGGCGGCTTGGAATCCTTGCCCATTCCTTCCTCTGCATGGGGAACACCCAAAAACGCTACGCCGTATCGGCGGTAGCCACCTAACCAAGCATCCATGCATGCATAAGCGCAGACGGCATTCTTCGCGCTCAGTTCAGGAATTTCACGACGACCCTCACTGGTGAGGTACGCGGCCTCTGGGTAGAAGACTTTGACTGGCTTTTTCTTGGAAGCTATCCACCCCACGGCAGAAGAAATATAGTACTTCCGGAGCAGATGCCCGATTTTTATGCCTTCGTTAATGCTACCGCCTGGAGAATTGGCAAATACGACGAGGGAAGTGTGGGGCCCCTTCCGTAGCAACTCAGTGCGAAGCTTCTCAGCATCGCCCGGCATTATCTCGCCAGTTAGCCAGATAACGTTTTCAGCGCACCTGCCCACTTGGGTCGGACATCCGACCTCTGCTGCAGATGCGGGCGGCGCAAAGCATAGCCAAAACGCCACCACGGATAGAATTGGCAAGATGGACCGGCGCTTCTGCAATTGAGATGTCAGAAAAGGGATTGCGGGCATTCGGTTGTTCCTACCGGCTCGATTCAGAATCAATGTACTTAGACCCGCGAGATCTGTGGCCCGACTTAAGCCGCATGGTCCGCCCGCCAATTCGCGGCAAGCGTCGAGGTCGCGGTGTTCGACGTGAGGCTCCTCAGCTCCAACCCAACACTTCCCTGCGGCGCAAACCCAGCAACGGCTTCGCGCAGCAGATCAAGCTGATGATTGAGATGAGCGTCGAGGGAAGCGGTGGCGCTTCCGCCGGCGCCCATCGCCGTCACTCCGCTGCCCGCACCTGTACCCGCTGGCTCCATGAGACCTGTCCATGACGCCCGCGTGTCGAACCAAGATGGATCTTGACTGCCGCTGGCCAGAATAGCCGCCAGGCTCTCCAGGCTCTGCCCCTCGCTGCCGTTGTCACCCGGCTCCGGCGCGTGACCGCCCTTGGCCGCCGTCACACTCACAAAGTCCGAGGCGTTGATGGTCTTGATGTCGACGCCCAGCAAGACGGCCAAGGCCTCGCCGGAGCGATGCCCGATCGCCACATCGAGCTTGCCGTCGCCATCCACATCCTTGGCCTGCAGCACCAGATCGGTATAGCTGAGGCCATCGACCAGATTGAGGTGATCCTCACCATGTGTGTAGTCCGTGATGATGTCGGCACCGCCCTGGGTCTTTGTTGGATTGTCATCGAGGCGCAGCATAAAGAGATCCGCCCCGGCGCCGCCGGTCAACTTATCGGCCCCAGCACCGCCGGAGAGATAGTCATTCCCCGCCCCACCTTGCAGCGTGTCCGCTTCCTCATTGCCATAGAGCTTGTCATCTCCGTCATCGCCAGTAAGGGTATCATTGCCGTAACCGCCCGAGAGCAGATCATTGCCGATGCCACCCTCGACCCGGTCGATACCGGCCGCGCCATAGGCCTCGTCATTGCCATCGCCACCTAGGACGACGTCATCGTCGTCACCGCCCGTGAGCAGATCATAACCAGCACCACCCTCCAGCCGGTCTCTCCCCTCGCTGCCATAAAGCTTGTCATCGCCCAAGCCACCGTCGAGCTGGTCATTGCCTTCCCGGCCCACCAGGGTGTCGTTATCGGCAGCACCGAGAAGGGTATCGTTGCCCTTGCCACCATCCAGGAAGTCATCCCCGGCCCCGCCGGCGAGTTGGTTGGCGGCGTCATTGCCGATGATGGTATTGGCGCTCGTATTGCCGGTGCCATCGATCGCCGCCGTGCCGGTGAGACGCAGATTCTCGAGGTTGATCCCGAGGGTGTAGCTGATCGAACTCCGGATCTGATCCGTGCCCTCATTGGTCGCTTCTGTGACCGTGTCGCCGACATTGTCGACGACATAGATGTCGTTGCCCGTTCCGCCCGTCAGGCTGTCTGCCCCTGCCCCGCCATCCAGCGTGTCATTGCCGGCACCGCCCGAGAGTGCGTTGCTGGCACTATTGCCGGTGATGATGTTATCGAGCGCATTGCCGGTACCACCCAGGGCAGCGGTCCCGGTGAGGGTCAAATTCTCGAGATTGGCGCCTAGCGTGTAGGTGACGCTGCTCTTGACCGTATCGAGGCCTTCACCCACATTCTCAGTGACGATATCGCCGGCTGCATCCACCACATAGGTGTCGTCACCGACGCCGCCCCGGAGGGTGTCATTGCCAGCACCCCCGTCCAAGGTATCGTTGCCGGCCCCGCCGACGAGCGTGTTGCTGGCCCCATTGCCGGTGAGGACGTTGTCCTGTGCGTTGCCGGCGCCGTTGATGCTGCTGGTGCCCGTGAGGGTCAGGTTTTCCAGGTTGCCACCCAGGCTGTAGCTAATATTGCTCTCAACCGTGTCCACACCCTCCCCAGCCGCTTCCGTCACTGTGTCGCCAGCATCGTCGACCACATAGCTGTCATTGCCGGCACCGCCGATGAGCGTATCGGCACCGGCACCGCCATCAAGGCGATCATCGCCCGCCCCGCCGCTGAGCTGGTTAGTATTGCTATCCCCGGTCAGCCGGTCGTCATAGCCGGAACCGGCCAGGTTCTCGATGCTGCTATAGCTATCGCCGGCGGCATCACCCGTGTTGCCGGCCGGGATCGCGAGGCTTGCCGTGACCCCACTCTTTGCGGTGGCGTAAGAGGCGGTATCGGTGCCTGAACCACCATTCAAACTATCATTGCCGGCCCCGCCGATGAGGACATCGTCCCCTTCCAGCCCATTGAGTGTGTTGGCAAGGGCATTGCCCATAAGGGTATTGGCGAGGATATTGCCGTTACCGCTCTGCGCCGTTCCAATGAGGGTCAGATCTTCCAGATTGGCCCCCAAGGTGTAGTTCACCGAGGTCGTGACACTATCCTGTCCCTCCCCGGCTTTTTCGATGACCTGATCCCCAGCGGCGTCGACCACGTAGCTGTCATTGCCCTTGCCACCGGCCAGGGTGTCGGCGCCGGCCCCACCATCGAGGACGTTGTCGCCGTCATTGCCGGTAAGCGTGTTGGCCAAGGCGTTGCCGGTACCAGAGAGGTTGGCCGCGCCCGTAAGCGTGAGGTTCTCGACGTTCGCGCCCAGCGCATAGCTCACAGACGCCGTGACGCTGTCCGTTCCTTCGCTGGCACCTTCGATGGCGACGTCATTGGCATCGTCAACGAGGTATGTATCGTCCCCTTTGCCGCCGATGAGGGTGTCGGCCCCTGCGCCACCATCCAGGGCATTGGCGCCGTCATTGCCGGTGAGCGTGTTCACCAATGCGTTGCCAGTGCCGGAGAGAGCAGCGGTGCCGGTGAGGATCAGATCCTCAACATTGACCCCAAGTGCATAGCTAAACGATGCCGTGACACTGTCACGGCCCTCATTCAAGCTTTCAGTGACCACGTCACTCGGCTGATCGACGACGTAGCTGTCGTCGCCGGCCCCGCCGGCCATCACATCCTTGCCCGTGCCGCCATCGAGCACGTCATCGCCAGCATCGCCGGTGAGCGTATCGTCACCATCGTCGCCCTTGAGACGATCATTGCCAGAGCCACCGAAGAGCTGGTCGGTCCCAGCACCGCCTTCCAGGCTGTCATGACCGGCGCCACCGGAGAGCACATCATTGTCGGCCTCACCCAGCAGTATGTCATTGCCACCGCCACCCTCCAGCATATCGTCGCCAGAGCCGCCTGTGAGGCTATTGGCACCATCATTGCCGGTGATCCGATTGCCAAGGCTATTGCCGGTGCCATCGATAGCCGTGGTGCCGATGAAGGTGAGATTTTCAAGGTTGGCGCCCAAACTATAGCTCACCGACGCCAGAACGCTGTCAGAGCCCTCCCCGGCCGCTTCGGTGATCGTGTCGACCTGATCATTGACGATATAGGTGTCATTGCCGATACCCCCGATGAGGCTGTCCATCCCAGCCCCGCCGTCCAAGATGTCGTTGCCGGCACCGCCGTTGAGGGTATTGGCACCGCTATTGCCGATAACGATGTTGTCCAGCGCATTGCCGGTGCCGTTGATGGCAGCGCTACCCGTCAGGGTCAGGTTCTCAACGTTCACCCCCAGCGCGTAGCTGATCGAGGCCCGGACGCTGTCGGTGCCCTGGCCAGTGGCTTCCACCACCGTGTCGGCGCTGCTATCGATCACATAAATATCGTTGCCAGCCCCGCCCGCTAGCGTGTTCGCGGCGGCATTGCCCATGAGGATGTTGTCAAGCGCATTGCCCGTGCCATTGATGGCGGCCGTGCCGGTGAGGGTGAGGTTCTCAACGTTGGCCGAGAGCGTATAAGTGACGCTGCTTTCGACCGTGTCCGTGCCCTCACCCGCGATTTCGGTCACGACGTCGCCCAGATCCGCCATGACATAGGTATCATTGCCAGCGCCACCGATCAGCGTGTCGGTGCCCGCGCCACCGTCCAGGCGGTCATCCCCCGCCTCGCCCCGCAGCTCATTGGCAGTCGCGTCGCCGGTCAATTGATCATTGAAGGCCGAGCCCGCCAAATTCTCGATGCCATTATAGCTATCGCCGGCGGCATCGCCGGTATTGCCAGCCGGCGCCGCCAGACTGGCGATGACACCGCTCTGTGCGGTCTTATAGGAGGCCGTGTCTATGCCGGTCCCCCCGTCTAAAGTATCGCCACCCGCACCTCCGATCAGCGTGTCATTGCCATCTTGGCCCTGGAGCGTGTTGGCCAGCGCATTGCCGGTGAGAATATTGGCGCCCGCATTGCCCTTGCCCGTCACCGCGGCGCCTATGAGGGTGAGATTCTCGACATTCGCAACACTGGCGAGGTCATAATCAATCGACGCCCTGACGCAGTCCGTGCCTTCGACGGTGTCCTCCACGATAGTGTCGCCGGCGTCGTCGACGATATAAATGTCGTTGCCATACCCACCCACCAGCCGATCCGCTCCGGCGCCGCCGTCCAGCACATTATCGGCGCCATTACCGGTGAGCGTGTTGGCCTCAGCGTTTCCGGTGCCGTTGATCGCTTGATAGCCCGTAAGGGTCAGGTTCTCGACGTTAACACCAAGGGTAAAGCTCACCGAACTCTGCACCAAATCCAGGCCCTCTCCAGCAGCTTCGATCACCCGATCGCCCGCATTGTCGACGACGTAGGTATCGTTGCCGGCGCCGCCTTTGAGCGTGTTGGCGCCGCGATTGCCGGTGAGGATGTTGTCCTGGGCATTGCCGGTGCCATCGATATTGGACGAACCGGTCAGGGTCAGGTTCTCGACGTTGCCTCCGAGCGTATAGCTGACACTGCTCTCCACCGTGTCGGTACCTTCGCCCGACGTTTCGGTCACCACATCACCCACATTGTCGACGATATAGCGGTCATTGCCGGTCCCGCCGATCAGCGTGTCAGCACCCCAACCGCCATCCAAGCTGTCATCGCCGGCCCCGCCTTGGAGGCGGTTGTCGTACATATTGCCGTCGATCCGGTTGTCGAGATCATTGCCGGTCGCGTCAAAGGCGCCCCAGCCGGATGCCAAGCTGAGATCCTCCACATTGGCACCCAGGGTGTAGCTGACAGCTGCCACCACCCGATCCCGGCCCTCGCCGGCGTTTTCCGTGATGGTGTCAGCAGCGTTGTCGACCCGGTAGACATCGTCACCCGTGCCACCGATCAGGCTATCCGCGCCCGCATCCCCGTCCAGAAAGTCATTGCCAGCGCCGCCATTCAACGTATTGGCAGCGCTGTTGCCGATAATGTGGTTGTCCGCCCCATTGCCTGTGCCATGGATGGCCGCGGTACCGGTCAAGGTCAGATGTTCGAGATGGACGCCCAGGGTATAGCTGATGCTGCTCTCAACCCTGTCAGTCCCTTCCCCCGCCGCTTCCGTCACCGTGTCGCCACTGGAATCCACCACATAGGTATCATCGCCGCGGCCACCGGTGAGGGTGTCGTTGCCGAGGCCACCATCCAGCCGGTCCTGGCCCTCTCCGCCGGTGAGGACATTGGCGCCACTATTGCCGATGAGGATATTGTCGAGGGCGTTCCCGGTGCCGCTGAGATTGCTGGTGCCGGTGAGGGTGAGATTCTCGACATGGGCACCCAATGTGTAATTGACCGACGCCGTGACGCTGTCAGTCCCCTCCGATGCTGCCTCCGTCACCACATCGCCCACATCGTCGATCACATAGGCGTCGTTGCCTTTGCCGCCGATAAGCCGGTCAGCGCCAGCCCCGCCGTCCAGGATGTCGTCGCCCGCCCCACCAGAGAGCTGATTGGTGCCAGCATCGCCGGTCAGCGTGTCGTTGAAGCTGGAGCCAGCGACATTCTCGATGCCGCTATAAGTGTCGCCGGCCGCGTCCCCGCTGCCCGCACCAGGCGTGGCGAGGCTCGCTGTGACCCCTGCCGCGGCGTTGGCGTAAGAGGCCGTGTCGGAACCAATCCCGCCGGTGAGACGATCGGCGCCAGCACCCCCTACCAGGATATTGTCAGACCGGTCGCCGGTGAGCGTGTCATTGAAGGCCGTCCCGACCAGGTTCCGGATCCCGGCATAATCATCGCCTTTGGCCGCCCCCTTGTTATTGCTGGTGTCATTGAGGTCGACCGTGACCGCGACGGAAGCCGTCCCATAGGAGACCGTGTCGGTGACACAGCCGTCCTGCCAATCACTGCGCGTCACCTGGCCACTCTCCGTGCTCCGACCCAGAGCGATCAGCACCTCCGCCCGGGTCATCCGATTGGCCGCCAATTCGCCGAGGTAGTAATCACGGGTTGCGGCCGAGGGCGTGTGCCCGAGCGCATTCAAGGTCAAGCGCGTGACAAAGGCCGCATCCGAGAGCGTGCCGTAAAGCGCTGTGAACGCCTTAGAGGTGAGGATGTCACGAGCAAGCTGGGTCTCGTCTAAGCCATTGCCGGAGATATATTGTGCCAGCAATTGGCTTTCTTCCCCAGACATCTCCCGCGAAAGCGCCGCGCCATAGAGATTGCTGGCGCGTGCTAAGTAGAGATCGCGACTTGCTGCGTCGATCCGGATCTCGCCTTTGGCCGTCTTGATGGGCATGGTCGCGGTCTCGCCCCAGGCTGCGCTATCCAGGATGTTCCAGCTCCAGGTCTCGACCCCGTTCGCGTCCATAAAATGCATCGCGTTGGCGATCGCGACGCCGGAGACCGTGCGCACCCATTGATGGCTGCCATTATTGCCGACAAAGATCGTCGTGGTGTCGAGGACCGTGTTCTTTTGAACCGTGTAGACCCATTGGCTGACGGGGGCTGGGTTTGCGCCCATGGGATTCCGGTCGGCCCGGCCATTGCCGAGACCGGACGACAACGACCGCAGGACTCCCAGGGTCCCGGCCCCATTGCGGATCTGCAGGCTCGCCACCACCTCCTCAAAGGCATAGGCCGAGACCTGGCCTAAGCCATTGGCCGCGATGGTGATCGTGTTCTGGAAGGTCTCCGTACCGGTCGCATTGTCGAAGGCCGTGAAGACATGGAGGATGCTGCCATCCGCATTCACCGTCGTCACACTGCCGCGTTCGACCACGCCATTGCCATCGAGATCGAGCCTTGTGCTCGTCGTCATGCCATCGGCGCTCTTCACCGTGATCCGGCTCGAACTCGGCACCCCGCCGGACAAGGTAAAGGTCTCGGTTTCGGTGGTGGATCCGTCGGCGTTCAATGTGATGGTC
>CAZUAL010000006.1:0-34234 GCA_964618305.1 uncultured Dongia sp.
ATCTCGATCCCGACCACGCGGCAACCCAAAGGCACCTGCAGGGAGGCCACATCGGGATAGATCTGCACCGGCATCGAATCGAGCGCCACGGATGTATCCGAGGCGAGAACGTCCCGCACATCGAAGCAGGCACCGATGGTGAAGCAGAAGCTGGCGTGAAAGGCATGCGCCGTACGCAGGACGGCGCCGAGATTCATCGGCTTCGAGATACCCTCGACGCCGATGCCGAAATAGCCGCGATGGACCGGATTGACTGTCATAGCGGGCGGGAAACTACCCAATGACGCCCGGAAATGCCAGCTATCCGGCAGCCGGCGCCTTGGCCCGGGCGGCAAGGGCCAGGCCGCCCAGCACGATCCCGCCGCCGACAAAGGCCATGCCGCCCGGCACCTCGGAGAGAAGGAAGAAGGCGATAATGCTGGCAATCACCGGCTGGGCGTAGCCGAGGATGGCGGCAACGCTAGCCGCGATTCGGGTGAGGCCGATATTCGTAAGAAAATAGGCCGCGAAGGTGATCAGGCCATAGAGCGCCATGAAGCCCATCTCGCCAGCATTCGCGGGCACGCCGCGATCTTCGACGAAGATGAGCGGGATGCAGAAGATGCCGGCGCTCAAGAGCTCCCAGAAGGTCACCGCGCGGACGTCATGCACCCGGCAGAGACGCGCCGTGATGAGGAGCGAGCCGGCATAGAAGAAGGCCGCAATGAGGGCGAGCGCATTGCCGAAGAGGCTCGAATGACCGCTCCCGAAAGCGCCCAAACCGGGCCCCAAAGACATCAGGATGACGCCCGAAAAGGCGACGAGCCCGCCGACGCTGAGCTGCCAGCCCATCGGGCGTTTCAAGAACAGGATCTCGATTGCCGCCACCAGCAGCGGATAGAGCATCACCAGTAGGGCCGCTTCCATCACTGTCGTGTTCATGATGGCGATGTTCCAGAGCACCAGATCGGCCGCCAGCAAGAAGCCCGCGAAGGCCACCGCGATCAAGGTCCGGCGCGGCAGCCTTACGGCAAAGCGGGCGAAGAGCAGCGAGAGGATGGCGGCAGCGAGGAGCCGCCAGCAGGCGGTCGCCGCCGGGTCGAGCGGCGACAGGCGCACCAAGATCGGGCTGAAGCCGGAGAGAAAGATGCCGGCGGCGAGGGCAAGGTGGGTTGGATGCATGGCGTAACCAGTGAAATTATCTTTGACGGTTACAGTGCCCGTGATACTGTAACCAGTCAATAGCGATTTGATGGTTACAGACTTGAGCGAGATCCACGCCCATCCGACCCATTTGCCCCGCCGCATTCCGAAAGCGGAGTTCGTCGCCGGCCGGCTGTCGCTGGCCTTCTGCAATAGCGTGGCGCTGCCGGACGCCGCCGACCGGCTGGCCGATCCGGTGGGGCTCGCCGCCTGGGCGGAACGGGCGGGGCATGCGCTCGGCCGGATTCCTGACGCGGCCGATCATGCCGACATGCTGGCGCTCCGGGCGACGCTCTGCGCGATCTTCACCGATCTCGTCGCCGGCATCGACCCGCCGGCCACAGCGCTGGCGTCGCTCGGCGCGGCGATGGTGCCGGTGCGCCTGGTCTGGGACGGCAGCACCCGGCGCGCCCACACGTTGGCCGCCGGCGATGCGCTCAGCGAGCTCAAGCGCGCCATCATCGCCGATGCCATCGAGCTTCTGACCGGCGAGGCGCAGGCGCGCATCAAGCGCTGCCCCGGCGCCGATTGCCGCTGGTTCTTTTTCGATACGACCAAGAACGCCCAGCGCCGCTGGTGCGCGATGGGCGATTGCGGGGTCAAGGCGAAGGTCGCCCGCTACCGCACCCGCCACGCCGCTTTCTGAAGCGCAACGAGGGGAGTTGCAAGGCGTTGCGTGCAAGCGCATTCTCGCGCCGATTTCAATAGCCTGCCAGCGAGACCATCGCCCATGAACCACCCGCACCCCACCATCCACGCCGAGATTCCCGCCGGTGACACGCCGATCCTGGTCGAGGTGTGGCGCGGCAATCTGGTGGAGAGCCGCCACCGCTGCACCGCCGCCATCGTCGATGCGGAGGCGCATGTCGTGAAAGCCTGGGGCGATATCGAGCGACCGATCTATGGCCGCTCGTCGATCAAGCCGCTCCTGGCCATTCCGCTGGTCGAATCGGGTGCCGCCGACCGCTATGGCCTCGGCGAGAAGGAATTGGCGCTTGCCTGCGCGTCGCACAATGGCGAGCCCGGCCATGTCGATGCGGTGAATGCGTGGCTTTCGAAGATCGGCCTTTCTGCGGGCGATCTCGAATGCGGCGCGCATTATCCCTATCACGAGCCGAGCCTGCACCAGATGCTGAAGGCGGGTACCGCACCGACGCGGGCCCACAATAATTGCTCGGGCAAGCACACAGGCTTTCTCAGCACCGCCATGCATCTCGGCGAAAATCCCAAAGGCTATGTGCAGTACGAGCACAAGGTGCAGCAGCGCCTGCTCGGCATCCTCGAACAAATGTGCGGGCTCAATCTCGGCAACGTGCCGCGCGGCATCGATGGCTGCGGCATTCCGACGATCGCCATTCCGGTCGGCCATCACGCGCTGGGCATGGCGAAGATGGCGGATACGGGGAACTTGCCGGCGGCGCGCGCCCAGGCCTGCGCACGCATCCTCAAGGCGATGTCGCACGAACCCTGGTACGTGGCGGGCACCGGTCGCTTCTGCACCGATGTGATGGCGGTGACGGGCGAAAAGGCCGCGATCAAGACCGGTGCCGAAGGCGTCTATATGAGCGCGCTGCCGGAATTGGGCCTCGGCATCTGCCTGAAGATCGAGGACGGCAACGGGCGCGGAGCCGAAGTGGTGATGGGACAATTGCTGCGCCATCTCGGCATCATCAATGCGGACGAGGCCGAGCGTCTCAAACCCTCGCTCACCCCGACATTGAAGAATTGGGCGGGAACGGAAGTGGGCAAGATCATTCCGGCCAAGCTGCTGGATGAATCGGCACCTTTCTGATCGGCTACCCAGTTCAGGCGCCTGAACGTCTCTATTGCAGCGCACTCGATCTGGCGGCCACCGGCAAGTAGTGCCATCCTGCAGGCCGACGCACCTCTTTGCAGGAGCAATGGCCATGAAGTCGAGCTATCGGCAGCGGTCGATCGGCAACCGCAAACTCAGCCCTGAAACCTTGATGACATCCTACGGCTACGATCCCTTCCTATCGGAGGGATCGGTGAAGCCGCCGGTCTTCCTGACTTCCACCTTCGCCTTCAAGTCGGCGGAGGACGGCAAGGAATTCTTCGATTACGTGGCCGGGCGCAAGGTGCCGCCGAGCGGCACGGATGCGGGCCTGGTCTATTCGCGCTTCAATCACCCCAACCTGCAGATTGTCGAGGAGCGCCTCGCCGTGCTCGAAGGCGGCGAGAGCGCCTTGATGTTTGCCTCCGGCATGGCGGCGATCACTGCGTCGATCCTGGCCTTCGCGCGGCCGGGCGAGACGATCATCCACAGCCAGCCGCTTTACGGCGGCACGGAGACGCTTCTGGTGGGCACGCTGGCGCCCTTCGGCCTGAAGGCGCAGGGGTTCATGGACGGGCTCCATGAAGGGGCGATCATGGCGGCGGTCGATGCCGCCGCGGGCTCGAAGGTGCCGATCATCTATGTCGAGAGCCCGGCCAATCCCACCTGCGGCATCGTTGATTTCGACCTCATCGCAAAAGCCGCCGATGCGCTGGCGGCAAGGCAAGGGTCGCGCCCGCTGATCATCGTCGACAACACGATGCTGGGGCCCGTCTTCCAGCACCCGCTGATGGCCGGCGCCGATATCATCGTCTATTCGCTGACGAAATATGTGGGCGGCCACAGCGACCTGGTCGCCGGCGCCGTCATCGGCAGCCAGAAGGATATCGTCCCCATCCGCAAGATCCGCTCGGCCTTCGGCATGCAGCTCGATCCGCATTCATCCTGGATGCTGGGCCGGTCGCTGGAGACGCTGCATCTGCGCATGGAGCGCGCCAGCGATAGTGCCGCGAAGATCGCGGCCTTTCTCGCGTCGCACCCGAAGGTCGATACGGTCTATCACCCCGACTTCATCGAAACGCCGAACTATCAGCGCGTCTTCAGGAAGAATGCACGGACCGGCGGCTCGACCTTCTCCTTCACGTTGAAGAGTGGACAGGCCGGCGCCTTCCGCTTCCTCAACGATTTGCATCTTTTCACGCTGGCGGTGAGCCTGGGTGGCACGGAATCGCTCGTCTGCCATCCGGCCTCAACGACGCATTCGGGTGTCGCCAAGGAAATCCGCGACAAGGTCGGCGTTACCGACAGTCTCATCCGCATGTCGGTGGGGCTGGAAAGCGCCGACGATCTCATCGCCGATCTCGAACAGGCGCTGGAGAGTCTCTGACACGCGGCCTCACGCACTCGTGATTCAGCAGCACCCCAGGCCACCGAACGGTCACAGCGCGATCACGACCGGCCCGCCTAATCTCCCACCGACGGCACCGCAGCGGCGGTGCCGCAACAACGAGCAAGGGAGTGGGGACATGTCTGCGTCAATGAGGACGTCGCGGTCCGGGTCGATCTTGAAGATTAGTGTGGGCGTTGCCCTGTTGCTCGGCATCGCGGCGATGGCCTCGCCGGCGCTGGCCGATGGCAAGCACAAGCAATATCCGGGTGCGTTTCCGGGCAACGGCCATCATTACGGCCATCACAAGCATGGCCCGGAAGTGGTCTATGTCGACCGCTATTACGAGGACGAGCCTGATGTGATCTATGTCGAGCGCCCCGTCTATGTCCGCGAGCGGGTCTATGTCGAGCCGCGCCCGGTCTATGTGGCGCCGCGTCCCTCGATCAACATCGTCGTGCCGCTGTTCGACTAGGTCGTCCGACAGCGCTTCCTAAACCGGTGTGCCTGCGCTATCCCTGGTTGGTGACATCATCCAGGGATCATCTTCCATGCGCGCCCTCGTCTGCGATCAGCCCATCGGATACGAAAATCTTTCGCTGGGCGACGTTCCCGCACCCGAGGCCGGTCCCGGCGAGGTGCTGATCGACATCGCTGCCGCCGGCATGAACTTTGCCGATTCGCTGATGGTCGCCGGCAAGTATCAGGTGAAGCCCAACCCGCCCTTCGTGCCCGGCCTTGAGCTTGCCGGCACGGTCAAGGCGACAGGTCCTGGCGTCGCCCATGTAGATGTCGGCGACAAGGTGATGGCGGTGGTCGATCACGGTGCCTTCGCCGCGCAATGCGTCGCCAAGGCCGCCGATACTTTCCGTATACCGCCGGGCCTCGGCTTTGCCGAAGCCGCCGGTTTTCCCATCGCCTATGGCACGTCCTACGGCGCGCTGGTCTGGAAGGCGCGCTTGAAGGCGGGCGAGACGCTTCTGGTGCATGGCGCGGCCGGCGGGGTGGGCCTCACTGCGGTCGAGATCGGCAAGGCGCTGGGCGCCCGGGTCATCGCGACCGCAGGCGGTGCCGACAAATGCGCGGTGGCCAGGAAGCACGGCGCCGACGAGACGATCGATTACAAGGCGGAAGACGTGCGCGAGCGGGTGAAGGCGCTGACCGCCGGGCGCGGCGCCGATGTCGTCTACGATCCGGTGGGGGGCGATATTTTCGAGGCCTCCTTGCGTGCCATTGCCTGGAACGGGCGCCTTGTCGTCATCGGCTTTGCTGCGGGCAAGGCGCAGCAAATTCCCGCCAACATCCTGCTGGTCAAGAATGTGGACGTGCTGGGTTTCTATTGGGGCTCCTACCGCGAGCACGCCCCGGCCCTGATGGCGGAAGGCTTTGCCGCTCTGTCGGTCATGTACGAGACGGGCGCGCTGCGCCCGCACGTCTCCCACACCCTGCCCTTGAGCGCCTGGCGGGATGGGTTCGAAACCCTGCTCGGGCGCCGGTCGACGGGCAAGATCGTGCTGCTGCCCGGGACCTGAGCTGGACCAGGGCGGTTTGCCCCACCAAACCGGTAGCCGGCAACCATCTAAAATTGCGTGATTTTTCCGAATCGTGGCGCAATCCCGATTGCCGCCGGTCCGGCAAAGTGACAGATTGGCGACATCGGATTTGTTTCCCCGCCGGAACCCTGTCGCCATGCTCAAGGACTCGCGTCTGCTCTTCAAACTGTGGCTGAAGAACCCGCGCAGCATCGGCGCCGTCGCCGTCTCCGGTCCGGAACTTGCCGCCGCCATGGCGCGGCAGATCCCCAAAGAGCGGGAAGGTTATGTCGTCGAGCTCGGCGGCGGCACCGGCGCCGTCACGCGCGCCATCCTTGCGTCCGGCATTGCGCCGGAACGCCTGGTCGTCATCGAGCGCGACCCGATGCTGCACAAGCATCTTTCCGAGCGCTTCCCCAATGTGAAGGTGCTGCTGGGCGACGCCGTGCATCTGCCGTCGCTGCTGAAGCGTCACCAGGTGGGGCCCGTTGCCGCCATCGTTTCCAGCCTGCCGCTCCTGTCGCTGAAGAAGTCGATCCAGCTGCGGATCGGTGCCCAGGCCTTTGCCGTGCTGGAACCGGGCGCCCCCTTCATCCAGTTCACCTACGGCATCTTCTCGCCGCTGCCGCGCGGGCGCCTCGGCATCGTCGGCGAGGTCGAGGAGCGCGTGCTGCAAAACCTGCCGCCGGCCAGTGTCTGGCGCTATGTGCGGCCGGTTGGCCAGATGGCACGCAGCCACAGCCGCAGCTCGCTCGATCACGCGGCCTGAGGCCGCCGAATCAAGCATCGAGCGCAGTCGCGCGCGCCACCTTCTCCCAAGCAGCCAGATCCGCGAGCAGCAGCTCGGCATGGGTGCGCACGCTGTCGACCGCGTCGGCGCCAAGCTGCAGGCGGAGTGGTGTCTTTGTCGAATTGAGCGCTTCGTCGATGGCGGCGGTGGCCTTCAAGGGATCGCCCGCCTGTGTCCCGTCCATGCCATGGGCGAAATCGCGGATCGGACCGACACTTTGGTCATAGGCGGCGATCTTCGGCATGTGCGGCATGTTGGCCCCGGCAAGCGATGTGCGGAAGGCGCCGGGTTCGACAATGAGGACCTTGATGCCGAGCGGCGCCAGTTCCAGCGCCAGGCCTTCCGACATGCCTTCGAGCGCGAACTTGGTCGCCGAGTAGGCGCCGAACCCGGCAAAGGAGAGCTGGCCGCCGAGGCTTGAGATGTTGACGATGGCACCCTTTCCGGCAGCGCGGAAATGCGGCAGCGCTGCCTGGGTGACGGCAAGCGCGCCGAAGAAATTGGTTTCCATCACTTTGCGCCATTCCGCCATCGGCGTTTCCTCGACAGCGCCCACCAGGGCAAAGCCGGCATTGTTGATGAGCACGTCGATGCCGCCGAAGCGGGCGATGGCGGCTTCAATCGCATCCTCCGCCGCGCCGGGCTTGGTGACGTCGAGCGGCAGGGCAAGAACGCGGCCCGGCGCCTTGGCCAGGAGATCAGCCAGCGCCTCCACCTTGCGCGCCGTTGCCACCACATTGTACCCGCGCGCCAGCGCGTATTCGACAAAGGCGCGGCCGAAGCCGGTCGAAGTGCCGGTGATGAACCAGGTCTTTTTGTTTTCCGTCATGATCCGTTCCCGCTGTCATCCGGCGCGTTCGTGCGGCGCCGTCCCGGCCAAGATCGTCGCTTTCCGATTGATTGATAAGATGGTGCAAATAGCATTGGTTATGCGATATTATGCATGAATGGACCGCGAGATCCTGACCCATTTGCCGATTCTGCTGCGTGTCGCCGCGAGCGGTGGTTTTGCCGCGGCGGCGGCGGAGCTTGGCCTCAGCCCGTCGGCGGTCAGTCACGCGGTGAAGGCGGTCGAAGACCGCCTGGGCCAGCCGGTCTTCATCCGCACGACGCGCAGCGTCGCCTTGAGCGAAGCCGGCCGCGCTTTGATCGGCGCGTTGGGCCCTGCGCTGCAGCAGATCGGCGAGGCAGTGGAGCATTTCCGGGCGGCGCGGGGCCAGGCGAGCGGCCAGTTGCGGCTCAACGTGCCGCGCGTCGCTCTTCCCATCGCCATGACGCCGGTGATGGCGGAAATGGCGCGGCGCCATCCGGAGATCGTGGTCGAGGTCACCAGCGACGACAGCCTCATCGACATCGTCGCTAAGGGCTATGATGCGGGCGTGCGGCTGGGTGCGATGATCGCCGCCGACATGGTGACGGTGCGCCTGACACCGCCCTTCCGTGCCGTGATGGTGGCGTCACCCGATTATCTGAAGGTGCATGGAAAGCCGAAGCGCATCGCCGACCTCGCCCGGCACAATTGCATCGGCTACCGGCTGATCACGAGCGGTGCCGTCTATGATTGGGATCTCGCTGAGGATGGCAAGGACGTGTCCGTCTCGGTCACCGGCACGGCCCGCGTCACGGATTCACTCTATGCGCGCGACCTGGCCTTGGGCGGCGTCGGCATCGCCTATCTCTTCGAACCGCTGGTCGCGGCGGATCTCAAGGCGGGGCGCCTGCGTGAAGTGCTTCCCGAAGCGGCGATCGAAGAGCCTGGCCTCTTCCTCTATTTCCCGCGCCGCGCCGGCATGATGCCGAAGTTGCGCGCCTTCATCGACACGGCGCGTGCCGTGCTGAAGCCCACGCGCGGCTGATCAGGCAAGCCTTTCCTCGCGGTCGAAGACGATGATGTCGAGCGAGGGTGGCGCAACCTTCGTGCTGGAAAGCATGGCATGGGCCTGGCCGCGATGGTGGGTCTGGTGATTGAACATGTGGCCGAGCACGAGGGTCATCGGCGTTTCCATCGGCGCCCCCGCCATGGTCTTGTAGACAAGGACTTCATCGATCCGCCCAGGTGCCAGCCCTGCCACCGTCTCGATGATGCGCTGGTCGAGCGCCACGCGCTGGCGCCGCAATTCGGCGAAATCCGCCGCCACGACCTGATCGAGCGCCTTGATATCTGGATCGGGTGCGCCGGTCAGACGCGAAAGCCAGACGCGGTCGGTGACGATCAGATGATTGAGCGTCTTCAGGAGCGACGGAAAGAAGCCGGTGCGCGGCGCGGCGATTTCCTCGGCGCTCAGTTGACCGACGGCATCGTAAAGGCGCGCATTGGCCCAGCGATTGTAGCGGGCGAGGGTTTCAAAATAGCTCTTCATGGCGGGGACCCGGAAAGGAAGGAGCGCGTGGAATTCTAGGCGGGGTGGAAAAGGGGCGCCACCAGCCGCGCGGGGGCGTGGCCGGTGGCGTTCAAGTGTTACCAGGGATGGACCGGATGGGGGTCCGGTCCATAGCCGCGCCGGCATGGGGTGCCGGTGCGGTCAATCGCGGGAACGGGTCGGTTCCCGGCGCCGTCAAATTCCCCTGGCCGGAATTCCCCTGACGGGGTGACAGCCACCTCGAGACTTGCCTTCATGGCCACCCATCAATCAGGGGCGCCAGAAGGGCTTGGTGAATTCCTGCTCGGCATCAAGGCGCGACAGGCCGATATCCTTGAGCTGGTAGTCGGAGAGACGCATCAGCTCGCGCCGCGACCGGCGCCGCTCGCGCCAGGCTTCGACGGCAACGAGCAAGGCGGCGAGGCCCTGGGGGGCCGGCTGGGCTTCCCGGAACAGATAGTGAACATGCCGGGAGCGGCCCTGCTGAGGGGAGGCCGCAGACCCGCTGAAAAGCCTGACCTGAGTCATTGTATCCTCACATTTTCCTAACCGGCACCGTTGCCGTTGGTCAGAAGTTATGCTTGCATTGCCAATGACACAAACGACCGTTTCTCACTTGTTCTGTTAGATTGAATCACGCATGGCGCCGGATGCGCCACGCCCCCTTGATTCTATTGGAGAAGGTGACGTCGATGCGATTGCCGCCCCTGAAAGCCGTGCGCTATTTCGAATGCGCGGCCCGCCATTTGAGCTTCACCAAGGCCGCGGACGAGCTCAACGTCACCCATAGCGCCATCAGTCACCAGATCAAGGCGCTGGAGGAATGGCTGGGCATAAACCTATTCGAGCGCGGGGCGCGGTCACTTTCGCTGACCGAGGCGGGGCGGCGCTTCCTGCCGCCCGTGCGCGCCGCCTTCCATCAGCTGGCCGAAGCGTCCGCCGAGATGCGCCTCTTCCCCGGCGGCGGGCCGCTCACGGTCAGCGCCCTGCCCTCCTTCGCCTCGAAATGGCTGGTGCCGCGCCTTTACGACTTCCAGGCCCGGCATCCGGAAATCGAGGTGCGTATTTCCGCCACAGACCGGCTCGATCCCGTGGGCGAGGGCGATGTCGATATCGGCATACGTTATGGGCGCGGCACCTGGGCGGGGGTTGAGGCGGAGCTTCTGCTGCGCGACGAGGTCTTTCCCGTCTGCGCGCCCAGCATCGTCAATGGTCCGCTGCCCTTGAAGGAACCCCGCGACCTTGCCCGCTTCTCGCTCATCTCGGACATGGATTGGCGCCGGGCGCAGTTCGATTTCTGGCCGCGCTGGCTTCATGCCGCCGGCGTGCCGGATCTCGAGCTCAAAACCAATCTTACCTTCAACTATTCGAACCTGATGATCCAGGCGGCGATCGACGGGCTCGGCATCGCGCTCGGCAACACGATGCTGGCGGGCGACGATCTGAAGAGCGGCCGGCTGGTGCAGCCCTTCCCGCAGACCGTAATGCTGGAGACCGGCTATTATCTCATCTATGGCAAGGGAGCGCTGCGGCAGGCCAAGGTGAAGGCTTTCCGCGACTGGCTCTTGAACCAGATGGCGGCCTTCCGCGACAAGGCACCTGAGACAAAGAAAGAAGGGACGGCCTGATGCTGCGAATTCTGATGGCGCTGACGCTCATCGTCGCGCAAACCGGTATTGCGCTGGCTGACAGTGGGCGCTGGCGCATCAACAACATTCCGCTCGACATGCCGCTCGAAGACGAGCTCGACGGCGAGTTCCTGGAAGGGATCTACCAGGAGAAGCTGGGTGACCGCCTGATCTCCAGCGTGCTCAATGAATGGCCGAGCTATCACATCGACACGACGCTGAAAGTGGGCCAAGGCAAGGTAACCAAGAAGGATGCCGTGCCCGGCGCCGAACTGGACCCGCAGAACGAGCAGATGGAGCTCTATTTCTCCAGCGCCGCCGATGGGCGCAAAGCGTTCTGGATCCGCAGCCGCAAGCCGATGAACGCGCCGGCCGATGCCGACGGCACCGCGAAGTCGCTGGCGCTGGTCGAGCAGACTTTCGCCAAACCGGACCGGATCATCACCGATCCCGAAATGCCGGGGAATGCCATCCTCGTCATCGTCGACCGTGGCCTGCCCGCCGACGCGCAGGAGAAGATCCGCGCCGGCCTCCCCGATCCGCTCACCCTGGCGCACGAGGATTATGTCTCGTTCTGGAGTATGGATCTGCAGGCGCGCGCCAAGATATTGGGGCCGAATTTCCGCGGCGCCATCGTCGAGCTCATCGCCTTCCAGGGGAAATTGCAGGCGATGCAGACGGAACTGCTCGATCTCAACCGCGCGCAGACGGTGTTCAAGCTCGACTAGAGCGGGGAGAAGCCGTAGCGGGCGCGCGCCTCGTTGCATTCCGGGTCGCCGGGCTGGCAGGCGCGGCAGACATCCGGCCGCAAGCCATAGATCGAGCAGGCGACATGATCGCCGACCTTACCGGCAAGAGCCGCGCAGCGCCCGTCCTTGAAGGCCATGCCGCTTCCGTCGGCGGCAACGAGATGGACGGGGATGAGGGCGAGGTCTTCCTCGCATTCTAGGGAGAAGCGCGGCCAGCTGGCATCGAAGGCGCAGCAGGCGCCGCAGCTCTGGCAGGGCGAGGGAGAGGCGATGGCGCTTGGGGCTCCGGTCATGCCCCTTCTATAGCCGATCGGCGGCCTCGATCTCGACAGCGAGAATCATGATCCAGTCGATGGCGACGCCATCGCTGCTCAGGGGCAGGAAGGCGATCTCGTAATCGAGCAGCATGCCGTTGGTGGAAAGGGCACCCAGGCGGTCCACGAAAGGCGCCCGCTTGTTGAGCGCCGTGCGGCAGCCGGCAAGCGGTATGTGATGGAAGAGTTCCGGGGCGAGCCCACGCTCGGTCCCCAGCATGCCGGTTTCGACCGGCTCCAGCGGATGGAAGAGATAGCCGTTGGCGCCGCCTTCCGGCGTCGGCCGCGCGAAGATGAGGCCGCGGAAACGCGCCCTGAGATCGTCGAGGTCGAGATCAGCGAGCGCCGGCACAGCGCGCCCTTGCTGCGCCGATTGCCAGGCCACGAAAAGCTCCTGCACCTCGACTTCGGCGTCGAACATCCAGGGGGGCAGGGGTTCCGGTGTCGGCAGATCGGTGGGCTCATACGTCAGTGTAGACATGACAAAAACCCTTTCTTGAAACCTTATTATCAAATCTACGCGCGAATCGAGAAAAATCCAGGCGAATTAATGCGTTATATTGGATTTGAGCAAAATGTGGGACCGTGATGCCGAGATCGGGCAGGTTTGAAAAGGCAAGGGCCGGCAATAGTTTGCCGACCCTTGACCTGACAGTTAACTCATAATGAGTTAACTCTATTAACTGATTGTTATAACAGAACTTGCGTCAATTCGATGTCTCACCGGCGAGATCTGCTGCGCGGCAGGGGGCGCTTGCCGGCGGCGCGCGCGGCGGGTTTGGCGCGCGGTGCGGCCCGCCCGGCGATGATCGGCGCCTTGGCCGGCTGCTTCACCCAATCTTCGATGAAGGCGAAAAGGGCACGGATGCCCAGCGGCTCGCCGCCTTCCGGCCGGCCGGCGCCCAGGCCCGCCGTCCAGCCATAGGTGTCGATATGCATCCACTTGGTCGAGGGCGAGAGGAACTCCGCCATGTAGAGCGCCGCGGTGATGGCGCCGCCGAAGCTGCCCGGCTCGCAATTGGCAATGTCGGCGACCTTGCTCTCCAGCATGCGGCGATAGGGCTTCCACAGCGGCAGGCGCCACAGCGGATCGCCCTCGGTGCGCGAATGGCGCAGGAGGCTTTCGGCCAGATCGTCATCGGTCGCAAAGAGAGCCGGCACGTCGGGGCCAAGCGCCACGCGCGCGGCACCGGTCAGCGTCGCCATGTCGATGACGAGGTCGGGTTTCTGCGCGTCCGCCTCGGCCAGCGCATCGCCGAGGATCAGGCGGCCTTCGGCATCGGTATCGTTGATCTCGACCGTGATGCCCTTGCGGGTCTTCACGACATCAAGGGGGCGGATGGCGTTGCCGGAGACCGAATTCTCGACCGCCGGGATCAGCAGGCGGAGGCGCAAGGGCAGGCCCGCTTCCATGATCATCTGCGACAGCGCGAGGACGGAGGCGGCGCCGCCCATATCCTTCTTCATCATCATCATGCCGGAGCGCGGCTTGATATCGAGACCGCCCGTGTCGAAGCACACACCCTTGCCCACCAGGATAAGGAGCGGGCCCTTGTCGCCGCCGGGACCCTTCCAGGTGAGGTCGATGAGACGCGGCGCGCGGTCGGACGCGGCGGCACGGCCCACCGCATGGATGGTCGGATAATTCTGCTTCAAGAGCTGATCACCGACGATGGTCGCGACCTTGGCCTTGTGCCGGGCGCCGACCTTTTCGACGGCCTTGGCGAGATCGGCCGGGCCCATATGTTCAGCCGGTGTATTGATCAGGTCGCGGCCGAGGCCGATCGCCTTCACCGCCCGTTCGACCGCGTCGCGATGCGCCGATTTCGGCCAGACCAGATCTGCATATGTCTTGGTATCGGACCGGTAGCGGGCAAAGCGATAGCAGCCCATGGCCCAGGCGAAGGCGTGGGCACTGGCCTGGGCCGGCGACAGATTTTCCTCGTCAAGCTGATAGGTGCCTTCCGGAAGGGCGGCCGGCAGGGCGGCTAGCGACCAGCGGTCGATCCCCTCCTCGACACCCGCCAGGATCCGTTCCAGCCGCCCAGCATCGCCAGGCAGCGCGAGATGCGTGCCGGGCTTGGCCTTGAACCCGCTGGCCTTCAGCCAGTTCTGCACGGCGGCCGGTTGCGCCTTGGTCCAATCCGCGAGAGCTTTTTGCGTGAGCGGCAGAATGATCGTGGCCTTTGCGGCACGCGCGACGAGATGATCGAGCAAGGGGGAAATCCTCGGTTCATGTGGCGATGGCAGTCGCGGCCCTTAGACCTCGACTCGGCCGTGATCTTAGCCCCAGCCGCAGCACCGCGCCACAAGTCGGCCGGTACACTTTTTGGCCATGGCAGCCGGGGTTTACAGGTGGAGGCGTTCTCCTATGATGCTGGCCGGGAACGCAAAAAGGCCGGGAGCCGAGCCGAATGGAAGCTGGACGTAACGGAGTGATGGGTGCCGAACTGACGCTGATCGTCGGCAACAAGAATTATTCGTCCTGGTCGATGCGGCCCTATCTGGCGCTGAAGGCGGCGAAGCTGCCGTTCCGCGAAGTCCTCATCCCGTTGCGGACCGACGACACCTATCGACATATCCGGCTCTATTCGCCGAGCGGCACCGTGCCCGTGCTGCTCCATGGCGACATCAAGGTCTGGGAGACGCTCGCCATCTGCGAATATCTCGCCGAACTGGCACCCGAGGCGCTGCTATGGCCCAAGGACCGGGAGGCGCGCGCCTTTGGCCGCTCGATCGCCAACGAAATGCATGCGGGCTTTGCAGCGCTGCGCCAGAACATGCCGATGGATCTGGCGCGGGACCGGCGCCACGAATCCCGCGCCCATCTGGTCACGGACCAGATCGCGCGCGTCACAGACATCTGGAACGAGGCCCGTGAGCGGTTCGGCGAACGCGGTGCCAATGGCCCTGGTCCCTTCCTGCTCGGCGGCTTCAGCAACGCCGATGCGATGTTTGCGCCGGTGGCGGCACGGTTCCGCACCTATGGTGTCCAACTGGATGAGGTCAGCCAGCGCTATTGTGAAGCGATCTATGCCTGGCCCGGTTTCAAGGAATGGGAGGCAGCGGCCCTGCAGGAAACCATGGTCCTTCAGTTCGACGTCTTTCAAAAAGCCGATTAGCGCGGCTACACGAGCGGACGGCAATGGCCGACATCCAGAGCGACTTCAGCAGCGATATCGAGGAAGGCGTCGCCGCCACGCCGGGTTTCCTGCGCTGGGCTTTCGTCGCACCGTTCCTGCTGTGGGGAATCGTCGTCATCGGCGCGCTCCTTGGCCGGCCGCCGACGGCACCGGCGGAATTGGAAAGCCTCTCCGCCGCCTGGCACATGTGGCAGGACCATGTCTGGATGCCGCTGATCATTGGCACGGGCAGTGGCGACCAGCCGCCGCTGCACCTATGGCTCATCCTGCTCGGCTGGGAGGCCTTCGGCGTGGGCGATGCCTGGCCGCGCCTCCTCAGCGTCGCGATGAGTTTCGGCACGCTGTGGCTCGCGGGCCGCTCGGCACTCGTTCTATGGCCGCACCGCGCCCTCACCGAACTATACGCGCGCATCCTGATGAGCGGCGTGATGGCCTTCGTGCTGTTGACGACAATGGTTCAGGCCGAGCCTATCGGGCTGTTCCTGACCGCGCTCGGCTTTCATGCACTGGCTAGATTGTGGCATGCCGAGACCATCGCCCTGCGCTGGTGGGCGCTGTTCGCCCTCGCCCTCCTTGGCAGCTTGTTCGCGATCGGAAACATGGCCTTCCTGTTGCTGCCGGCGACCGCCTTGCTGGCACAGCGCCGCGGCGCACCGGGCAATGTCCGCATCGGCTTCAGGCTGGTGCCGCGCTGGCATGTGCCGCTCGCTCTGTCGCTGCTCCCCGCCATCCTCAGCTGGGTGCTGTGGATGAAGACCCTGCACGAAGCCGGGATCGCGGCAAGCTATCTGGGCTTCGGCAATGGCTGGATCAATCCGGCAACAGAAGCGACGCGGCGCGAAATCTGGTCGCTGCTGCTGGTCCCCATGCTGCTTTATCCCTGGATCTGCTGGAAGACCTTATGGCGGGCGCTGGCCAAGCAGTTGCGCGGCCGGACGGGGCACTCGTTCCGCATCTGCCTGCTCTACTTCGCCGCCGCGATTCTGGCCGGCTTCGTCAGCGGGTGGCAGATGCAGGGCATGGCCTATATCGTGCTGCCGCTGTCGCTGCTCGGCGCCCGGCTGCTGGCGACACAGGTGATCCGCGCCAAGGATTTCCACGCCATCGTGCCCTCCCTTCTGGCTTTGCTGCTCGGTCTCTTCTTCTTCCTGATGAACATCGTGCCGACCGCGCATCTTGACGCGCTGTGGCGCCAGCTGTTCGATGTGCCGCTGCCGATCTGGATCGGCGGCATCGGCATGACATCGGGTCTCGTGCTGCTAGTCGCTGGTTATGGCATCGCGCAGCTGTCGCCCATGCATCTCCTGTCGCGCTCCATTCAGGTCGCGATCTTGCCGGTTCTGCTGATGACCTGCGTCAATATCGAGTTCCCCTTCAACCTCCGGCAATTCTTCGATCTGGAGCCGGTCGCCGAGCGGCTCCGGCAGCTGGAGGAAGCGGGACAGCCGCTGGCGGTCTTCGGTCCCTATCGGGGCGAGTTCGACTATTACGGCCGCCTTGGCAGCGCACCCATCGCCCTTCCCAGCCGCGAGGCTGCCATCGCCTGGGCACACGCTAATCCGGCCGGCGTCATCGTCAGCTATTTCGATGGCTCGCCCCTGCGCCTGCCGTCACTCCCCTATTATCGCGGTGTCGCCCGCGACCGCTGGGTCGCCATCTGGCCGACCAGCGCCGTCATCGAAACGGGCGGCAAGGCGCTCGATACGAATTTCTGAAGGCCGAGCAGCATCATCGCTTCACGTTAAGAAACTATTCACCGTACTGGTGTCTAGTCAGGCTGATGACTGAAGTCTTAAGCGCAGATGGGCCGGGAATGTATCGGGGAGAGCCAATCAGCCTGATCGGCGGGAGCTGGCAGCGTGGTTAGCTTCACCCTGGGATTCCGCAAGGTCGGCTCGGCCGAGAAGAGGCGCGACAAGCGCCATATGGCGCCCGTCTTCGCCATCCGCCTCGACGGGCAGCAATGCGAGACGATCAACTGGTCCCTGGGTGGCTTGCTGCTGCGCAACCATCGCGGCTATGTGCCGAAAGGGCGCGTGGTCCGGGTCGACATCAGCGAGAAGCTGGCGCCATCGCAGCGCGATGCTCTGCGCCTGGGCCGCATGCAGGGTCCACCCACCATCTCGGTCAGCTGCGAGGTGGTGCATTGTCAGGCCGACAAGCATCAGGTCGCGGTGAAGTTCATCCGCCTGGAGCAGCATTTGCTGCACTTCCTTGAGCGGCAGATGATCGCCTATCGCCGCCGCACCTGAGTGGCGGCTGCAGCCTGTCAGGCCTGAATTCCTCAAACTTTATACAAATAAATCAGTATGTTAACCTTAGATTAGGCTTGCCAGCCGATCTGCTAGGAACTATTTCATTCTACGGATCATGATGTATCTCAATGGAAGTTCACATTAATGCGCAGCGTCACGCTGGGATTCAGGAATGCCGGCCACAGCGAACAGCGCCGCGACAAACGGCTGCGGCAGCCGCTCTATTCCGTGCGCGTCGGCGACAAGCGCTATGACAGCATCAACTGGTCCCTGGGCGGCATCCTGCTGAAGGATTATGACGGCTTCCTGTTCCAGGGCCTGAGTGTCGTGGTCAACATCCAGGTCAAATCCGAACTCATCGAGCGGGCCGAGCCGGAAGCGGGCCTGACCCTGGAAACGCTTGTCGTCCGCCACGATATTGAGAAACGCGAACTGGCCCTGAAGTACCGCCGCCTCACCTCGGCCGGCCTCGCGTTTTTTGAACGCAATCTCCAGATTCATCACCGACCGACACGTTAGATCACAACCTCCAACCAACGAGTCGTACCTGCGAGCCGGGCCGTGCCAGTCACGGTCCGGCACTTTTTCGTCCCATTTTGGCACCCTTTGGGGGCCGTCCCATCCCCGCTGGCATGCGATTCGGGCGATCTGCTACACTTCCCGTCGAATCCGGCATAAGAGCGTCATAGGAACGGGGCAATGAGCAGCTACACGATGGGCTTCACACAGGTCCGCGGCGCCGAGCACCGGCGTGACAAGCGCCTGCCCCTGCCGGTCTTCACGGTACGCATCGACGGCCAGACCTGCGACACGCTCAATTGGTCGCTGGGTGGCCTGCTGGTCGAGAATTACAACGGCCATTTGCTGGTCGAGATGCCGGTCGAAATCGAGATCAAGATCAAGGACGAGCATGCCGAGTTCGATATGCGGGTGGCCGCCAAGGTGGTGCGCAATGACCGCGACAACCGCCGTCTCGCCGTCAAGTTCGAGCAGATGAGCCCGGCCATCTACGATTTCTTCGAGCGCAGCTTCTCCAAGCGCTTCCAGCGCCGCGACCGCTAAGGCAGCGGCGAGGCACAGCCCGGCATGGCGATCACCTGGCCCGACGGCAGCTGGCTGGACGGCCTTGCCTTCCTGTGGATGCTGATCCTGTGGTTCGTCTATGGCCGCTTTGCCGACAAGCTGCCGCCCGATGAGGTGGCGCCGGGCAACCTCAACCAGATGATGCACCAGCTGCGCCGCCAATGGATGCGGCGGATGATGGACCGGCCGGAGCGCATCCTCGATTCGTCGCTGACCGGACATTCGGTCTCCTCGACGACCTTCTTTGCCTCGACCTCCATGCTGATCATCGCCGGTCTCCTCGGTGTTTTGGGGCGGGCCGCCGACGCCCATGCCGTCATTCAATCCTTCGGCTTCACGGTGGCCTCGTCCGAACTGATGTTCGAGCTCAAGGTGCTGGGGCTCATCGGCCTCTTCATGGTGGGCTTCTACAAATTCACCTGGGCACTGAGGCAATTCAACTTCGCCTGCACGCTGATCGGTGCCGCACCTCTGCCGCCGGTCGAGATGGCGGCCCGTGACCGCTTCGCCGACCATGCCGCCCGCGTCATGTCCCTGGCAGTGGTGAGCTTCAACGGCGGCATCCGCGCCTATTATTTCTCGATGGCGTGGCTCGGCTGGTTCATCCATCCCGTGGCCTTCATGCTGGCGACCACGACCGTCGTGCTGGTGCTGCTGAAGCGGCAGGTCAAGAGCCGCAGCCAGGCGAGCGTTGCCGAGTATTACGAGGCGACCGATCGATGAACGCGATCGACTATCTGGGCCTCGCCTTTTTCCTGCTCGTCTTTTTCGGCTATCAGCGGATCGCGCAAGTGTCCGGGCGCGGCAAGAGCGTCAACGCGCTGATGCACCAGGTGCGGCGCACCTGGATGCAGCGCCTGATGGAGCGGCCGGACCGCATCGTCGATTCGGCTTTGACCGGCCACACCGTCAATTCCATGTCCTTCTTCAGCTCGGCCACCATCCTGGTGGTCGCCGGCCTCCTCGGCGTGCTGGGCAAGGCCGCCGACGCGCAGGCCGTCCTGTCCGGCTGGGCTTTCGTCACCCACAGCTCGGCGACCATCTTCCAGCTGAAGCTCATTGGCCTTATCGCCATCTTCGTCTATGGCTTCTTCCGCTTCACCTGGGCGATCAGGCAATACAATTACTGCTGCGCCCTCATCGGGGCGGCACCGCTCGCCAAGAACGACTATCCACACCGACTGGAACTCGCCGACGAAATGGCGACCGTCTATACCAGTGCGCTCACCGCCTTTGGCGGCGGCATCCGCTGCTATTATCTCGGGCTTGCCTGGCTCGCCTGGTTGATCGACCCGCTGGCCTTCATCGGCGCGATCCTCGCCATCCTCGTGGTGCTGCTGCGCCGCCAGGCCTATTCGCACAGCCACCGCGCGATCCGCCGCTTCGTCGAGCTCAACCCGCCGGACGAGTTGAAGCGTGACGCGCGCGAGTGATCCCGTCCGACCTCAGCTGCTCGGTGCGGCCTACAGCGTCTATGTGCGCATCGCGCGCCTGGCGTTGATGGAGAAAGGGGTCGATTACGACCTTGCCGAGATCGATATCTTCGGCAAGCATGCGGGCGACGCAGCCTATTTGAAGCTCCATCCCTTCGGTCGCATTCCGACTCTCCGGCACGGCGATTTCATCCTTTATGAAACAGCCGCCATCACGCGCTACGTCGAAGAGGCTTTTGCCGGGCCTTCGCTACAGCCTGGCGACGTCCGGTTCCGCGCCCGCATGATGCAGATGATCGGCGTGATGGATTCGTACCTTTATCGCCCGCTGGTCTGGGGTCTCTATGTCGCAAGCAACGAAGCGGCCAAATCCGGCAAGCCAGCCGATGCCGCTGCCCTATCGGTCGCGATGGCGAAGTCGCGGACGGCACTCGGCGCGCTTGCGGACCTCACCGACGACGGTCCGTGGCTGCTGGGCCGCCATCTGACACTGGCCGATCTCCATCTTCAGCCGATGCTGGCCTATGGCTGCCGCACGGCGGAAGGAAGAGCGCTGCTCCAGGAACGACCGCGGCTGCGGGAATGGTGGGAGAGGATGCAGACGCTGCCCAGCGTTGTCGCGACCCGTTTCGAGGCCGAGCTGATCTGACGATCAGGCCCCGGCGGCCGAAAGCTTCGCCACGCGGCGGCGCATGAACCAAATGGCGAGTGCTGAGAGTGGCTTGTGCAGCGGCCCTTGCGGGTTGAGGCCGGCGGCCTTCAGCACCATGGCAATGCCGCGCTGGATATGCGGCGGCTGGTAATAGGCATAGGCGCGCTTGGCATAGGCTGAGGAGAAGCGTTTGCGCTCATAAGCCTCGTCGCCGTGATTGGCGGCATAATAGGCATAGGCGAGTTCGTCATCCTCGGATTCCGTGATGCGCGACATCGCCACCTTGAAGCGGCCCCAGGCGCCCAGCCCCTCGCGCTCGAGATAACGGTTGAGGTGCGTATAGAAAAGTTTGTAGTGCCGCAGTTCGTCGGCCGCGATCTTGCGGCAGATCGCTTTGAAGACCGGTTCCTGCGCGGCTTCGGCCAGAGCCGTGTAGTAGGACGAGGTGCCGGTCTCGACGATGCAGCGGGCGACAAGTTCCCCTGACCGGCTGCCGCGGACCGACGCGTTGACGTCGAGCGGAATCCGATAGCCGTTGAGGAAGCGCTGGAACGCGGCCTCAAAATCGAAGCTGGGGTCGGCGAGCTTGGCCCAGCGGGCGAGGGCCGCACCATGCTGGACTTCTTCCAGCGACCATTCGTCGGCGACGGCTTTGAAGCCGTCATCATCGTGAAACACGTTGTTGAGATAAGTCGCGTAGTCGCCGCCGTTATACTCGACGAGTGCGGCAGCCTTGGCCAGCTTGAGAAGGTCGGGATCGACCTTGCTTGCGTCGAACGCGTGCCAGGGAATCTGATCGAGGGTCCAATGCGCCATGATGTGGCCGCTGCTCCCGCGCTTTTCGTTCAGTACCCCGGCCTTGCCCCGTGGCTTACCCTGTGGCCTGCCGTCCAGTGGCAGCGCGCTGCAATCAGGCAGCGCGGGTCATTGATGTTGGGCTTTAGTAGACACTCTGGCCAAGGGCGTGAACACGCGCCTCGGCGATGGTGAGGACATTGGCCGCAACGGCGCGCTCGACATCGGTCTTGGCGTCGGCGACATCTTCGCGGGCATCGCTCAGGGCCTGCTCAGCAGCGGCGCGGTCGATCTCCGAAACCTTCTGCGCGCGCTCGGCAAGGACCGTGCAGCCCTTGTCGTTCACTTCCGCAAAGCCGCCTTCGACGAAGATACGGTCGCTGACCGAGGAACCTTCGAGGATGTGGATGACGCCCGGGCGAATGGTCGAGATGAGATTGGAATGACCGGGCAAGACCGCGAAGTCGCCTTCCGCGCCCGGAATCACGATCTCGGCGACACTGGCCGAAAACAGCAGCCGTTCCGGCGAGACGAGCTCGAAATGCACCTGATCCGCCATGATCCAACCTTCTCTTCGTTCCGTGTCTTTCAGAAGCCCAGCCGGCCTGCCCAGTTCCTGACCGAGCGTCGGTAGCCTTCCGGCATCGGGAGCGCCGAGATCTCCTCGAGCGCAAAACGTCCCAGCGCCTTGTGTTCATGACTGAGGCGCAGATCAGCCGCTTTGACCGGCTGCACCCCGAACGTGACGATCAGAACTTCGCGATTTTCCAGCACCGGATAGCGCCAGCAATCGAGGAGGTCCCCCACCGTCACGGCGATCCCCAGCTCTTCCGAGATTTCCCGGGCCAAGCAGAGATCTGGCTCTTCACCGGCTTCGAGCCGGCCACCGGGAAGCTCCCACTCGTCGCGCTCGTTCTGCAACAGAACGACTTCATTGCCGACGAAGAGAACCCCCTTTACCGAAACCGGCCATACCGGGCCGGGCCTTCTTATCTCAACGGAGGCGCTGCTGGCTTGTTCCATCAACGCCTCCGCTATTCCTTAGGCCGCTTCCGCCATCTTCTTGGCCTTGGCGACCGCTTCCTCGATCGTGCCGACCATGTAGAAGGCCGATTCGGGGAGGTCGTCATACTGACCGTCGACGATGCCCTTGAAGCCCTTGATCGTGTCTTCGAGCTTCACGAGCACGCCCGGCGTGCCGGTGAAGACTTCGGCGACGTGGAACGGCTGGCTCAAGAAACGCTGGATCTTACGGGCGCGGGCGACCGTGAGCTTGTCCTGTTCCGAAAGTTCGTCCATGCCGAGAATGGCGATGATGTCCTGGAGGGCCTTGTAGCCCTGCAGCACTTCCTGGACGCGACGGGCGACGGTGTAGTGCTCTTCACCGATGACGCGCGGGTCGAGCATGCGCGACGTGGAGTCGAGCGGATCGACCGCCGGGAAGATGCCGAGCTCGGCGATCTGGCGGGAAAGAACGGTGGTGGCGTCCAAGTGGGCGAACGACGTCGCCGGCGCCGGATCGGTCAAATCGTCGGCGGGCACGTAGATGGCCTGCACCGAGGTGATCGAACCCTTCTTGGTCGAGGTGATGCGTTCCTGCAGCGCGCCCATGTCGGTGGCGAGCGTCGGCTGATAACCGACGGCCGACGGGATACGGCCGAGGAGCGCCGACACTTCCGAGCCCGCCTGGGTAAAGCGGAAGATGTTGTCGACGAAGAACAGCACGTCCTGGCCTTCGGCATCGCGGAAATATTCGGCGACGGTGAGACCGGAGAGGGCGACGCGGGCGCGGGCTCCCGGGGGCTCGTTCATCTGGCCATAAACAAGGGCGCACTTCGATCCCGGACCGTCGAGCTTGATGACGCCCGATTCGATCATTTCGTGATAGAGGTCGTTGCCTTCGCGGGTACGCTCACCGACGCCGGCGAACACGGAGTAACCGCCGTGCGCCTTCGCGACGTTGTTGATGAGCTCCATGATGGTGACGGTCTTGCCGACGCCCGCACCGCCGAAGAGACCGATCTTGCCGCCCTTGGCATACGGGGCCAGCAGATCGATGACCTTAATGCCGGTGATGAGGATCTGGGCTTCCGTCGACTGCTCGGAGAATTCCGGCGCCGCGCGGTGGATCGGCAGGGTCAGCTTGTTGCCGATGGGGCCGCGCTCGTCGATCGGCTCGCCGATCACGTTGATGATGCGGCCGAGGGTCTCGGGACCCACCGGCATCGAAATCGGGGCGCCGGTGTCGGAGACTTCCGCACCGCGGACGAGACCGTCGGTCGAGTCCATGGCGATGGCGCGCACGGTGTTCTCGCCCAGATGCTGGGCGACTTCGAGAACCAGCAGCTTGCCCTGGTTCTGCACATGCAGCGCGTTCAAGATCGCGGGCAGGGCGTCATCGAACTGCACGTCAACGACGGCGCCCGTGACCTGCGTGATCTTGCCGACGATGTTCTTCGACATATTGGTTGCTCCTTAAAACGATCTCTTCAGTCCGGATCAGACGGCTTCAGCGCCGGAGATGATTTCGATCAGCTCCTTGGTGATGTTCGCCTGGCGGGTCCGGTTGTAATTGATGGTCAGCTTGTTGATCATGTCGCCCGCGTTCCGGGTCGCATTGTCCATGGCGGTCATGCGCGCGCCGTGCTCGGAGGCCGAGTTTTCCAGGAGCGCGCGATAGACCTGCATCGAGATGTTGCGCGGCAGCAGATCGGTGAGGATCGCCTCTTCGCTGGGCTCGTATTCATAGAGCGCCGCGGGGCCGGCATTGTTCTCGTTGGCGCTGGCGCTCGCGAACGGCACGAGCTGCTGCACGGTGACGATCTGCGCGATCGCCGATTTGAACTTGTTGTAGATGACAGTGCAGACATCGAATTCGCCGGCCGCAAACATGTTGCGGATCTGGATGGCGATCTTCTCGGCCGTCTCGAAGGTGATGCGCGGACGGGCGATTTCCTCGAACGAGGCCACGATCTGCTCGCCGAATTCGCGGCGCATCTGGTCCTTGGCCTTGCGGCCGACGGTAAGGATCTTCACCGTCTTGCCGGCGGCCTTGAGGTCACGCGCCATCTTGCGCGCCTGGCGCGTGATCGACGAATTGAACGCACCGCACAGGCCACGGTCCGAGGTCATGACGACCAGCAACTGCACCTGGTCGCGCCCCGTGCCGCCGAGGAGAGCCGGCGCATTGTCCTTGCCGGCCATCGAGGCCGCCAGGGCACCCAGCACCTTCTCCATGCGCTCGGCATAGGGACGGGCGGCTTCCGCCTGTTCCTGCGCGCGGCGCAGCTTGGCCGCAGACACCATCTTCATCGCAGAAGTGATCTTCTGCGTGTTCTTGGTGCTGTTGATGCGGACCTTCAGATCCTTAAGGCTCGGCATTGCTGCCCCTTCTCAACGACGACTTCAGTTACGCGAAGGACTTGGCGAAAGCGGCCATCACTTCGTGGAGCTTCGCTTCCGTCGCCTTCGAGATCTCGCGCTCGGTGCGGATCGCGTTGAGGACATCCGGATGCTTCGCCTTGATCTCGCCGAGGAGACCCGCTTCGAAGCGACCGATCTGGTTGATGGCGATGCCGTCGAGATAGCCGCGCACACCGGAGAAGATCGAGACGACCTGCTCTTCGACGGGCATCGGCTTGAACTGGCCCTGCTTGAGGAGCTCAGTGAGGCGCGCGCCACGGGCCAGGAGCTTCTGGGTCGAGGCGTCGAGGTCGGACGCGAACTGCGCGAAGGCTGCCATTTCGCGGTACTGCGCGAGTTCGAGCTTGATCGAGCCCGCAACCTGCTTCATCGCCTTGATCTGCGCGGCGGAACCGACGCGGCTCACCGACAGACCGACGTTGATGGCGGGACGGATGCCCTTATAGAACAGCGCCGTTTCCAGGAAGATCTGACCGTCGGTGATCGAAATCACGTTGGTCGGAATGTAGGCCGAGACGTCGCCCGCCTGGGTTTCGATGACCGGCAGCGCGGTGAGCGAACCGGAACCCGACTTCTCACCGAGCTTCGCGGCGCGCTCGAGGAGACGGCTGTGGAGATAGAAGACGTCGCCCGGATAGGCTTCGCGTCCCGGCGGACGGCGCAGCAGCAGCGACATCTGGCGGTAGGCCACGGCCTGCTTCGAAAGATCGTCGTAGAAGATGACGGCATGCATGCCGTTGTCGCGGAAGAACTCGCCCATGGCGCAGCCCGTGTAGGGGGCCAGGAACTGCAGCGGGGCCGGCTCCGAGGCGGTGGCGGCGACGACGATCGAATATTCCAGCGCGCCGTTGTCCTCGAGCGTCTTCACGATCTGGGCGACGGTCGAACGCTTCTGGCCGATGGCGACGTAGACGCAATAGAGCTTCTTCGACTCATCCGTACCAGCGTTGATGGCCTTCTGGTTGAGGATGGTGTCGATGATGACGGCGGTCTTGCCGGTCTGGCGGTCGCCGATGATCAGCTCGCGCTGGCCACGGCCGACCGGCACCAGGCTGTCGATGGCCTTGAGGCCGGTCTGCATCGGCTCGTGCACCGACTTTCTCGGGATGATGCCGGGGGCCTTCACTTCGACGCGGGTACGCGTGACGTTGGTCAGCGGGCCCTTGCCGTCGATCGGGTTGCCGAGACCGTC
Source organism: uncultured Dongia sp. (assembly GCA_964618305.1). Taxonomy (GTDB): domain Bacteria; phylum Pseudomonadota; class Alphaproteobacteria; order Dongiales; family Dongiaceae; genus Dongia. The sequence continues at coordinate 25,714 of CAZUAL010000006.1, forward strand.
AACGACGCGGCCGAGCAGGCCCTTGCCGACGGGAACGTCGACGATGGCGCCGGTCCGCTTGACGGTATCGCCTTCCTTAATGTCGCGGTCGTCGCCGAAAATCACGATACCGACATTGTCGGTTTCGAGGTTGAGGGCCATGCCGCGGATCCCGCCCGGGAACTCGACCATTTCACCGGCCTGGACATTGTCCAACCCATGCACGCGAGCGACGCCGTCGCCGACGCTCAGCACCTGGCCGACTTCGGTGACATCAGCCTCGTTGCCGAAATTTTCAATCTGCTGCTTGAGGATTGCAGAGATTTCGGCGGCGCGGATTTCCATTATCCAACCCCTTTCATGGCGAGCTGCAGCTTCTGCAACTTGGTTCGAATAGACGAATCGATCATGCGGCTGCCCACTTTGACGACGAGACCGCCGATGAGATCAGGATCGACCTTGACCTCCATCGCAACCTTGGCGCCGTGGGCACGCTTGATGGTTTCAGCGAGAGCATTCTGCTGTTCAGCAGAGAGCGGACGGGCCGACCAGACGAGGGCGGTCATTTCACCGCGGCGGTCGGCCAACATCTTCTTGAAGGCCTGGATCATCGCTGAAAGCGCAAAGAGGCGCCGGTTCTGGGCGAGGAGGCCGAGGAATTTCGCGGTCAAGGGACCGAACTGCGCAGACTGGCTGATGGCGGCAATGGCCTTGCCCTGGTCAATACGCGAAAGGATCGGCGAGTTGATGAGGCGGCGGAAGTCGGCCGATTCATCGATCATCTTCGAAAGCGCGGCCAGATCGCCGACGACGGCATCGAGCTGATGCTTGGAATCGGCAAGTTCGAAGAGGGCTGCTGCGTAACGCTGCGCCAGACCGCCGTATGCGGTGCTACCCTTGTCGCTTGCTTGGGCTGCCACGATATCGCCCCCATCCCTGGTCGTAACAAATTGATTTTACGGAGAATTCTTGGGCGCGCGGGGCGCCGGCATAAACCCAACCGGCCCGTCCCAACGGCTTTCCGCGCTGCGACAGGGCGGCGGGTTAGTAACACATGGTTTCAGGCTAATCAACAGGGCCAAACCGCCCGTTCCCGGGAATCAGCAAGACCCTGATAGAGCGCCAAAAATCAGCCCAGAATCGGCCTTTGGCGAAGCGTCGGCACCAGCCGCTTCAGCCCGTCCGGAGCGACGGCGACAGCTCCCGGTCGGCAGCCGCGATCTCGTCCGCCGCCTGACCGAAAGCGGGCCTGGCCAGAAGGCGCTGATACCAGGCAGCGAGCCATGGATAGGCACCTAAGCCCGGCCCACCCAGACGCTGGGTAAAAAGGATGGTCATGAACATGCCGATATCGGCGACCGAGAGGGTCCGGCAGAAGAAATCGCGGCCCTGCAGGCTCGCATCGAGCTCAGCAAAGCGCGCGGAAATCTGCGCCTCTGCGGCCTTTCCCGCCGCCTCCCTCTCCGCCTGCCGCGAGGCGTCGCGATGGGGCGGCTCCGTCCGATAGAGCAGGTTGCGGACAGGAGCGAACAGGATCTCGTCGGCATCCAGTTCGATCAGCCGGCAGCGGGCGCGATCCTGTGGACTCGTCGGATAAAGTGAAGGCGCAGGATAGGCTTCTTCGAGATATTCGAGGATCACCGTTGAATCGAAGAGCGCCAGATCGCCATCCACCAGCACCGGCACTTGCCGCTTCGGATTATGCGCCAGGACCGCCGGATGCCTGGGCTCATAGCCCCGCGCCTGGGTGAAGGCGACGATTTCGCGTTCGAAAGGGATCTGCTTCTCGTTGAGCGCGATCTCGACCTTCTTGGAAAAGAGACTCAAAGGTCCGCTGTAGAGCTTCAGCACGCATCCCTCCCGCTTGCCATCTTGGCGCGGGAACAATAATAGAACATCAACCTTCGGACAAGAGTCCGGCCACGAAACGCTGATAGTCAGGGCCGCCCGAGGCAGTGAAGCGCCGGTCCATTTCCCGCCAGGCGCGCCAGACATCATTGACCGCCGCCCGATGCGCCGGCGGCACCAAAGTCTCACCCGCCTCGACCAGGGCAATGAGCCGGTCATAGCCAGCGCCGATATCCTTGAGAAAGCTCTCGCTCCGGGTGGCGGAAGCGGGCCTCTGGCGCAAATGATAGACGGCAGCGTCGATAAAGGGTGCCGAGCCGCCGGCAAGCGCGAGACTTTCGAGATTGAAAAGAATGTCCTCGGCCAGCACGTCGCGCCAGCGCCGCTCCGGTAGCCGGCGCGCCAACCCATGAAGCGAGGCAAAGGCCGTGGCAAAGGTCGCATAGCCGACCTGTCCCGCATCGCCCCGCACCTCGCGCAGGAGATTGCCGGCGGGATCGGTGAGACGCGTGCACCCAAAGGCGACGCCGGCTTCCTGAGCGGGCGGCAGCAGCAGCGCCAGATAGTCAGCCGACCAAAGATCGTCGGCGTCGAGAAGCGCCACGAAATCCCCGCGCGCCACGTCGAGCGCCCGGTTCCGCGCCGCCCCAGGACCCGTCGGCCGCGCCACGCCGCTCAACACATGCACGCGTGGATCAAGTGTCGCGAGAAACCGGTAATCCGCTTCCGGCTCATCCGGCGCCACGATGATCTCGATTTCCGCCAGGCTTTGCGCAAGCGCCGATGCGACCGCCTCGGCAATGAAATCCGACGCACGGTAGGCGGCAATGATGATGGAGACGATGGGATTGCTCACGGCACGAAGAATAACCTGCGGCGGTTAGCGAAGCGACATGACAAAATCCGCAATCCCCTTGACGATCTCATCGGTGAGCGAGCCCAGCAAATTCGCTGCCTTTTCCAGAAGCTGATCTCGCACGTCATTCGGAAATGCTTGCGAGCACTCGCTCACAAAGGTTTCCAGATATTCACTTGTGTTGTTCAGATTTGTTACATATCGCTCATATGAAGGAATGATCCTCATCTGCATTGGCTCGACCCATGTAACTTCATAGCTCTTGGTCAACGCACCAAGCTTGTCCCAATAGGTATGTTCCGAGTACCAATGCACATTGCTGATTGCCCTCTGAATCGGCCCACCTTGTGCCTCGATCTCCTGGTGCTGCTCGTCTAGCTTGGCACGGCCTACTTCAAGAGACTCAAAATTCGATTCATAATTATCGAGGCTCCCTGAAAGAAAGACTCGAAAGAAGTTCTTGCGGCAATCAGGCAGTCGCTTTGCGGCGGCATTGTACCGCTTGGTAGCTTTCAACCAGTCCTGTTGCGCCTGTTTGAAATGATTCCGGACCTCCGCGACTTTCCTGTTGTCTTCATCAAATTCATCTTTCGAGTATCCAAAGGCAACGGGCGCGGCCATCAAAAGCCACGCTGCGACAATAGCGACGAATCCAGCGTGATAGCTTTGCGAACAGGGACAAGTCATAGGTTCTCTCCTTGCTCTAAATAGACGCACAACCAATATTATATTATGCTATAAATTGACTTTAGTTACAGACGGTTTTTGTGGTTATGGCGCGTATCGCTACGTCAGCACCAGCCTGCACTGCATGCAGCTGCACTCACATGAAGCTGTAAGGGTCGATATCGATCTGCAGGCGCAGGTCGCCCGGGAACTTGATGCCTTTGAGCCAGGCGCGGATGATCGGCTGTGGGGCGGTGTCGCGGCGGGTCTTGAGGAGGAAGCGCAGGCGGTGACGCCCGCGCAGCAGCGCCAAGGGTGCGGGGGCCGGGCCGAGAACCAGAACACCGTCGCGGTGCGGCGCCTGGCGCGCCAGTTCCTGCGCCTTCGCATTGAGAGCCGCCTGATCGCGGCTGGAGAGGATGAGGGCCGCGAGCCTGCCGAAAGGCGGCATGCCCATGGCGCGGCGGTCGTCGGCTTCGGCCGCCATGAAGGCATCGCGGTCGCCGGAAACGAGCGCCTGCATGACGGCGCGGTCGGGGTCATAAGTCTGCAGCAGGACGCGGCCCGGCTTTTCGCCGCGCCCGGCGCGGCCCGCCACCTGGCTCATCAGCTGATAGGTCCGTTCCGCGGCGCGGAGATCGCCGCCATGAAGGCCGAGATCGGCATCGACCACGCCGACCAAGGTGAGGTGCGGGAAATTGTGACCCTTGGCGATGATCTGCGTGCCGATGACGAGATCGACCTCGCGCTCCGCCACGGCGCGCATCAGGCTTTCGGCCTTCGCCGGACCCGTCACCGTATCAGAGGTCAGAACCAGCCGTCGCGCATCGGGGAAAAGGGCTGCCGCCTCTTCCGCCAAACGCTCGACGCCCGGACCGCAAGCCGCGAACGAGCCTTCCGCCTGGCAGGCGGGACAAGATGGCGGCATCGGCGAATCGAAGCCGCAATGATGGCACATGAGCTTCTGATGGAAGCGATGTTCGACCAGCCAGGCGGTGCAGCGCGGGCATTGCAGGCGGTGCCCGCAGGAGCGGCAAAGTGTGAGTGGCGCGTAGCCGCGGCGATTGAGGAAGAGCAGCACCTGCTCCTCCGCGGCCAGCGTGCGCTCGATCGCCGATTTGAGCGAGGGCGCGATCCAGCTCTGCCGCGCCGGTTTGTCGAGGCGAAGATCAATCGTGGCGATGGCGGGCAAGGTGGCACCGCCATGGCGGTCGGGAAGATGCGCCACGCGATAGCGGCCACTATCGACATTGACGATCGTCTCGAGCGACGGCGTCGCGGAGGCGAGCACCACAGGGATCTTGGCGAGATGCCCGCGCACCACCGCCATGTCGCGCGCCTGATAGATGACGCCTTCTTCCTGCTTGAAGCTCGCCTCGTGCTCCTCGTCGACAATGATGAGGCCGAGATCGCGATAGGGGAGGAAGAGCGCCGACCGCGCCCCCACCACGACCTTCGCCGATCCGTCGAGCACGGCGCGCCAGGTGAGGCGCCGTTCAAGCCCGGTGAGGTCTGAATGCCATTGCGCCGGCAATGCCGCGAAGCGCGCTTCGAAGCGCTTCAGCCATTGCGGTGTCAGCGCGATTTCCGGCACCAGCACCAGCGCCTGGCGGCCCGCGCGCAAGGCAGCGGCGATGGCTTCGAAATAGACTTCCGTCTTGCCAGAACCGGTGACGCCGTCGATCAGCGTCACGCCCGGCGGCAAGGCACGCAGTTCGTTGGCGGCATCGGCCTGCGCATCGGAGAGCGAAGGACCCGCGGCATCGGCATCCGGATTCCCGAAGGGCCGCTTCAAGGCAAGCGGCACGGATGTGAGCTGCCCGGCCTTGCCCATCTCGGCAACGACGCCGGCGCTGACACCGGCAAGGCGCGCGAGTTCGGTCGGCGGCAGCGGCGGCGAGGCGCGCAGTACCTCGATCACGCGGCGGCGCGGCGCCGTGAGTTTCGTTTCGTCGAACGCGCCGATCATCCACGCCTTCTGCGCGCGCTCCGGTTCCAGCGCGTCGGGCACGCTCATCGCCATGCGCAAGACGGCGCCGACCGGCGCCATTGTATATTGTGCGACCCAGTCGACGAAGTCGCAGCTGATGGCGGGCAGCGGCGGCAGATCGAGGCGTGCGGTGACCTCCTTGAGCTTCTCGCGCGGCACGCCGCCTTCCGCCCCGCCCCAGACGATGCCGGTGACGGATCGGCGGCCCAACGGCACGGTCACGAAGTCGCCGCGTGACAGTTGCAATCCTGCCGGCACCAGATAGTCATAGGGTTGAAACAGGGCGAGCGGCAGAAGCACACCGACCGACCGTGATTCGCCCGCCACGGATCGCAGCATCTCACCCTGAGCTTGATCGGTTTCGGTTGGCATGTCGGGGCTTTGCGGATTAGACTCGGGGCTCGTTGGATTGATTCGTCGACGTGATTCGCCGTTCGGTTTCGGCAGTGGGGGCGACAACCACGGAAGCGACTGGGCTCTTGCTTCCTTGGCACTTATAGCCTAGTGCGTGGCGCAAAGGCGACAGGCGCCACCACAGCATTCGGGGATACCAGATCATGAAGTTCTTCGTCGACACAGCGGACGTCAAGGAAATCCAGGAACTTGCCGCCACAGGCTTGCTTGATGGTGTAACAACGAACCCGTCTCTGATCGCAAAGTCCGGGCGCCCCTTCCTCGACGTCATCAAGGAAATCTGCGCCATCGTCGACGGGCCGGTCAGCGCCGAGGTGACGGCGACCGACCACGCCACCATGATGCGCGAAGCGGAAAAACTGACCGGTCTGGCCAAGAACGTCTGCATCAAGGTGCCGCTCACGGTCGACGGCCTTAAGACCTGCAAGGCGCTTTCCAGCAAGGGCATCCAGGTCAACGTGACGCTTTGCTTCTCGGCGGCGCAGGCGCTGCTCGCCGCCAAGGCCGGCGCCACCTTTATCTCGCCCTTCGTCGGCCGCCTCGACGATATCGGGCAGGACGGCATGGATCTCATCGCCGACATCGTGCAGATCTATTCGAACTATCCGGCGCTGAAGACCGAGGTGCTCGTTGCCTCCGTGCGCCATCCGATGCATGTCATCGCGGCAGCGAAGATGGGCGCCGACGTGGCGACCTTGCCCCCCAACGTTCTGAAGCAGATGTTCAACCACCCGCTGACCGATAAGGGCCTTGCCGCGTTCCTCGCGGATTGGGCGAAGACCGGCCAGTCGGTGCTCTGAGCGATCGCCAGAGATAGTACCAGGGATTGCGGGAAGGGCCGGGATGTCGGATCCGGTGGAAGAGATCAAGACCAAGCCAGCCGCCAAGCAATCGGGCGTGAGCGCGGCGCAGGTCGCGGCGTATCTGAAGCGCAATCCCGATTTCCTCGCCCGCCATCCGGAACTGCTTGATTCGCAGGTCTCGGCCGGGCGGCACAAGGGCGACGGTGTTGTCGATCTGCAGCAATTCATGATGGAGCGGCTGAAGACCGATGTCGCCAAGCTGCGCGCCGACCAGGATGAGATCATCGCCAACAGCCGCGACAATCTCAACACGACCGAACGCATCCACAATGCGGTCCTCGCTCTTCTTGAAGCCGAGAGCTTCGAGCAGTTCATCGAGATCGTCACCGGCGATCTCGCCTTCCTGCTTGAAGTCGATGTCGTGTGCCTGTGCCTGGAGCTGACCGACGTCACCTCGCGCCGGCCCAAGCATGAAGGCATCCAGTTTCTGGACCGCGGTGCCGTCGACCGCGTGATGGGCAAGGGCCGCAAGGTGTGGCTGCGCGACGAGGTCGAGGGCGATCCCGAGATCTATGGCGGTGCCGCCGATCTCGTCCGTTCCGACGCGTTGCTGCGGCTCAACATCAGCAAGGTGGCGCCGACCGGCGTCATCGCCTTCGGCACGCGCCATCCCGGCTATTTCCACGCCGGCCAGGGAACCGAACTGATGAGCTTCCTGGGGCGCATCATCGAGTTCGGCATCCGCACATGGCTGGATCTGCCCAAACCATGACGGATGCGGCAGCGGTCAAGGTTGACGCCAACCCGCTGCTTTTCGCCAAGGCCGATCTCATCGCGGCGCTCAAGGACTGGCTTTCCTATCTCGCGCGCGAACGCCGCGCCGCCAAGCTCACCATCGAGGCGTACCAGCGCGATGTCGGCGACTTCCTGCGCTTCCTGAGCTTCTATGACGGCGATGCGCCGAACGTGGCACGCCTCGGCGCCCTAACTCGCACCGACATACGCGCCTGGCTCGCTCAGCGGCGCGACCGCGGGCTTATCGCCGCGAGCAACGCGCGCGCCCTTTCCGCCGTCAAGAGCTTGGCCCGGCGCCTGACGCGCGAAGGCAGAATCGAGATCGGCGTGCTGGCGACCCAGCGCGGCCCGAAACTGCCGCGCTCGGTACCCAAACCCTTGAACGCACCCGAGGCCGACGCCCTCTTCGAGAATGTGGACGAGGTGGCGGCGGAACCCTGGATCGCCAAGCGCGACCTTGCGGTCCTGATGCTGCTCTATGGCTGCGGTCTGCGCATCGCCGAGGCGCTTTCCTTGACCAAGGCGGAGGCACCGAAATCCAGCGGATCGCTGCGCGTCACCGGCAAGGGCAGCAAGACGCGGCTGGTACCGGTGCTGCCCATCGTCGCGGAAGCGGTCGAAGATTATCTCAGCCATTGCCCCTGGCCTCTGGCCAAGGACGGGCCGCTCTTCGTCGGCGCCAAGGGCGGGCCGCTCAACCCGCGCCTCATCCAGCGGTCGATGCAGAAGCTGCGCCTGCTCCTGGGGCTGCCCGAAACGGCGACGCCGCACGCACTCAGACATTCCTTCGCGACGCATCTCCTGGCCGGCGGCGGTGATTTGCGGGCCATTCAGGAACTTCTCGGCCACTCCTCGCTGTCGACGACGCAGCGCTATACCGAGATCGATGCCGGACAGCTGCTCTCCGTCTATCAATCCGCGCATCCCCGGGCCGAGCGGCCGAGCCGCAAATGAAGAAAACCCTCCCCCGGCTGCCCGGGGGAGGGCTCTTCAGTCAGAGGCTTTATGTGAGCGTGTCGCTTACATCATCGGCGTGAGGCTGACCGCGCTCTGCTGCACCTTCTTCAGCATGTCGGCGGGGAGCGGGATCATGCCCTTGTCGGCGAGATAGCCTTCCTCACCGGCAGCCTTGTCGCTGGTGAATTCGGCGATGTACTCGCGGATGCCCGG
>CAZUAL010000007.1:0-27101 GCA_964618305.1 uncultured Dongia sp.
GCCCCAGATCGGCGGCAGCCAGGGCAGGCGCGTCGTTGACGCCGTCGCCGACCATCGCGACCTTGTCTCCCCGCGCGTGGAGTTCGCCGACGATGCGCGTCTTGTCGTCAGGCAGCAGTTCCGCGCGCACATCATCAAGGTGCAGGGCCTTGGCGATCTTTGCGGCGGCACCCTCATTGTCGCCGGTCAGCATGAGCGAACGCACACCCAGCCGGCGCAAATCTGCTATGGCCGTGCCCGCACTCGGCTTCACCGTATCGGCAAAGGCGAAAAGAGCCATCAGCCGCCTCTCCGGTGCGATCTCCGCCAGGTAGGAGACGCTGGCGCCCTCGCTTGCAAAAGCTTCAGCCACCGTCGCCAAGGGGGCTGTATCCAGGCCTTCCTCGGTCAGCATCTTGGCTGTGCCGAGAATGAAGTGCCGGGCGCCGATGCGGGCGGTGACGCCGCGGCCCGCAACAACACGGGCATCCGTCGCTGACGGCACATCAAGACCGGCGGCCTTCTGGCGCAATGCTTCCGCCAGCGCGTGTGTGCTGCCGGCCTGCAGGGAAGCGGCGGTTGCGATGGCCAGTTCCTCATTCACCCCCTGCATCGCCTCGACGCCCGCAACATGCGGCTTTCCTTCGGTGAGCGTGCCGGTCTTGTCGAAGGCGACGAGCGTGATGTCGCCGGCTGTCTCCAGAGCCGCTGCGTCGCGGATGAGGATACCGCGGCGGGCACCCGTGCCGACGCCGACCATGATCGCTGCCGGCGTCGCCAAGCCGAGGGCGCAGGGGCAGGCGATGACCAGCACGGCGACCGCGTTGATGAGGGCGGTCTCGGCGCCCGCGCCGGCGATGAACCACCCGGCGAAGGTCAGAAGGGCGATGACCAGCACGACCGGCACGAAGACGGCGGAGACTTGATCGGCCAGGCGCTGGATCGGTGCCTTGGCACCCTGGGCGGCACTCACCATGAGGATGATGCGGGCGAGCATCGTCTCGGCGCCGACCGCGCTCACCTTGATATCAAGGGCGCCCATGCCGTTGACGGCGCCGCCGGTGACACGGTCGCCAGGGGAAACCGGACGCGGGCGGCTTTCGCCGGTGATGAGGGATTCGTCAATATCGCTTTCGCCCGCGGCGACCTTTCCATCCGCCGGAATGCGTTCGCCGGCGCGGACGATGGCGATGTCACCGACCTTGAGCTGCTGCAGCGGCAGGTCGATCTCCGCGCCGTCGCGCCGCACGCGCGCAGTCGCCGGCCACAGCGCATTGAGCGCCGAGAGAGCGGACAGGGTGCGCTTCTTCGCGCGCTTCTCCAGCCACTTGCCGAGGCGCACCAGGACAATGATGACGGCGGCGGATTCGAAATAGAGGTGATGCGGGTTCGACCACATCAGGAAGAGGCTGAGGCCAAACGCGGCGCTGGTGCCGATGGCGACCAGCAGATCCATATTGCCGCTCAATCCCCTGAGCGCGCGCCAGGCGCCGAGATAGAAGGGCAATCCGAGGCCGAATTGAACCGGCAGCGCCAAGGCGAGCTGCAGCCGTGGGTCAATCATCCACATGCCGCCCAAGGCCAGCTCGAGGAGCATGGGAAGGAGGAGCGGCAAGGTGAGGGCGGCACCGGCCAGAAGAAACCAGGCTTCGTGATCCGGCTTTTCCTTGGCGCCGATCTCGCGGACGCCGTAGCCCGCTTTGGCGACCGCCTGCTCGATCGCTGTGCGGGTGACACCGCTGCTTCCGGTCACCAATGCCTCTTCGCTCGCCAGATTGACATCCGCCGTCGTCACGCCGGGCATGCGCCGCAGCACCTTCTCGATGCGGGTGGCACAGGCGGCGCAGGTCATCCCGCTGATTCCCAAGCGATATTCGGTCATGGCGGCACTCATTTCAGGCTCCTCGTATCTAGGATGCCTTCTTCATATGGTCCTTCCAATCATGGGAAGGTCAAGGCTAAACAGGGTGTGACGCGGCAAGGGCGCTTTGCTAGGGTGCCGCCGGTCAACCGAAGGCAACTAAGTCATGGCACAGAAGAGAAAAACCGGTTCCGCCGTCCTGGCGCAGCGCCTCCTCGCGCGGATCGGGAAGGGGAGTGCTAAGGTCGGGATCATCGGCCTCGGCTATGTCGGGCTGCCGCTCGCCTGCCTTTTCGCCGAAAAAGGCTTCGCGGTGACGGGCTTCGATGTCGATGCCGAGAAGGCGCAGAAGCTCAATGCCGGGCGCTCCTATATCCGCCACATTCCCGGCAAGCGCATCGCGCCGCTGGTGAAGGCCGGCCGTCTGGCTGCGACGGCGGATTTCCGGCGCCTGAAGGCCATGGATTGCATCATCATCTGCGTGCCGACGCCACTCTCGAAACAGCGGGAGCCGGATCTCTCTTACGTCGCCGACACGGCGGTGGAGATCTGGCGGCATCTGAAAGCCGGTCAGCTCATCGTGCTCGAATCCTCGACCTATCCCGGGACCACCGATGAAGTCGTGCGCCCGGCGCTCGAAACCGGCAAGCTCAGGAGCGGACGCGATTTCTTCCTCGCCTACTCGCCGGAGCGCGAGGATCCCGGCAACGAAACCTATGGTACGGCGGCGATCCCGAAGGTCGTCGGTGGCGACGGCGATCTGGCGCGGGCGCTTGCCGTGGCGCTTTACGATGCCGTCGTCGTCAAGACCGTGCCGGCGTCGAGCCCGGCGACGGCCGAGGCGGTGAAGCTCACCGAAAACATCTTCCGGTCCGTCAACATCGCCCTCGTCAACGAGCTCAAAATCATCTTCGACGCCATGGGCATCGACGTCTGGGAAGTGATCGACGCCGCCAAGACCAAGCCTTTCGGCTTCATGCCCTTCTATCCGGGCCCTGGGCTTGGCGGTCATTGCATACCGATCGATCCCTTCTATCTCACGTGGAAGGCGCGGGAATTCGGCATCACGACGCGGTTCATTGAGCTGGCCGGCGAAATCAATACCGCCATGCCGCGCTTCGTGATCGACCGGCTGGTCGCGGCCTTGAGCGAGCGTGCCGGCAAGGCCCTGAAAGGCGCGCGCATTCTGGTCATCGGCCTTGCCTACAAGAAGAATGTCGATGACATGCGCGAGAGCCCAGCTCTGACCCTCATCGACCTTCTCGAGGCGCAAGGGGCGAAGGTCGATTATCACGATCCGATCATCGCCAAGGTGAAGCCGTCGCGCGAGCATCCGCATCTGGCTGGGCGGCGCTCGGTGGCGCTTTCGGATGCCAATCTGAAGCGCAGCGACGCCGTGCTCGTGGTGACGGATCACGATTCAATCGATTTCAAGCGCATCGGCAGGCTGGCAAGTCTGGTGGTCGATACGCGCAACAGCATGGCGCGCGCCGGCTGGCGCGGCCGCAACGTCGTCAAGGCCTGATCATTCCATGACCATTCTCGTGACCGGTGCAGCCGGTTTCATCGGCTATCATGTTATCGAGGCGCTGCTGGCGCGGGGCGAGAAGGTGCTCGGCCTCGACAACATGAACGCCTATTACGATACGAAGCTGAAGCAGACGCGTCTCCATCGCCTGGAGCGGCATCCCAACTTCCATTATGTCTTTGCCGATATCGGCCGCGCGCCGGCCTTGATGGCGGCCATCGATCGGCGGAAGGATGCGATCGCCGGCATCATCCACCTGGCGGCCCAGGCCGGGGTGCGGCATTCCATCGATCATCCGGCCGATTATATCGGGCCCAATCTTTCCGGTCATTTGAACGTCTTGGAACTGGCGCGCCATGCGCCGCAGTTGAGGCATCTGGTCTATGCCAGTTCAAGCTCCGTCTATGGCAACAGCAAGCGCGTGCCGTTTGCGATCGATGATCCTGTCGACACGCCGGCCTCGCTCTATGCCGCCACCAAGCGCGCCGACGAGCTGATGAGCATCGCCTACGCCCAGCTCTATCGGCTGCCGCAGACCGGCTTGCGCTTCTTCACGGTGATCGGTCCCTGGGGCCGGCCAGACATGGCCTATTACCGCTTCACGGAGGCAATCCTCGCCGGCCGGCCCATCGACGTCTTCGGCGACGGCAGCGTCGAGCGCGACTTCACCTTCATCGGCGATATCGTCGCGGGTGTCATCGCCGCCTTGGATCGGCCGCCGGAGCGAACCAGCGAGATGCCGCATCGCCTCTACAATCTGGGGAGCGACCGGCCGGTGAGCCTCAACCATCTGATCGGGCTCATTGAAACGGCGTGCGGTGGAAAGGCTGTGCGCAACGCCCATCCGCCGGCACCGGGTGACGTCAAGGCGACCTTGGCTGATTTGAGCTTGAGCCGTGCCGACCTCGGTTACGAACCACGGACGTCGCTTGACGATGCCATCGGAAAATTCGTCGCCTGGTATCGCGAATATACGCGCGCCTAAGCCGGCTTCTTCGGCAGCGGCAGGCTGACGACCCAGCAATAGCCGTCGGGGTCGAGGATATATGCTTCACGCATGCCGTGCGGTTTGTCGGCGGCCTCCGCGAGCACGACATGATCCTTGGCCTTGGCGAGGGCGACGGCCGCATCGGGGTCGAGGTGATAGAGGCGGAGTTCGACGCCGGCGCCACGCGGGTCATTCGCCGGCAAGATGCCCAGGAGCGGGTTGCTGTGATAGGTGCTGTCGGCGTGCAGCATCCACTCGGCCAGGACCTGCCCGTTCACGCGGTGGCGCAGTACGGCAAAGTCCCTATCGGCAGTGGCGACTTCCGCTTCCAGGATGTCGCGCGCGAAGGCAACGGAGCGCTGCACGTCGCGCACCAGCATATTGACGCCAAAGCCCTTGAGGGAGCGGCCATAATCCTCGCCGCTCGGGAAGTCCTTGTCACTGCCGCTCATCTTTGCCTCTTAAGCCGATGATTTGGCGCCATTCAGCCATCTCGGGGACGCAACGGCAAGGGGCCGTTTGTGCCGATACAAGGATGTCAGCTTTGGGTGCTAAACTGCCCCCATGCCGATTCGCCTGCTGCCACCCAATCTCGTCAACCAGATCGCCGCCGGCGAGGTCATCGAACGACCCGCTTCGGCGGTGAAGGAACTCGTCGAAAACAGCATCGATGGGGGGGCAAGCCGCGTCGCCGTCGAACTGCGCGAAGGCGGCAAGAGCTTCATCAGCGTCACCGATGACGGACGGGGCATGTCGCGCGATGAACTGGCACTCGCGGTCGAGCGGCACGCCACGTCGAAATTGCCGGATGATGATCTGGTGCATATCGGTTTCTTCGGATTCCGCGGCGAGGCGCTGCCATCGATCGGCGCGGTCGGGCGCCTTTCCATCGCCAGCCGCGCGCGAGGGGCCGAGCAGGCCTGGCTCATCCGGGTCGAAGGCGGCGAGAAAACCGGCCCGGAACCGACCGCCCTGGGGCAGGGGACGCGGGTCGAGCTGCGCGATCTCTTCTTCGCCGTGCCCGCGCGCCTCAAATTCCTGAAGACGGCACGTTCCGAACAGAATGCCGTCGTCGAGGTGATCGAGCGTCTCGCCATGGCGCATCCGGAGGTGGCCTTCACCTTAAGCGATGACGGGCGCAATGTGCTGCGCCTCGACGCCGCGCAGAGCGATCTGATGGCGCAGCCAGATGCCGCGCGCCTGAAGCGCCTGGGTGACGTGATGGGGCGGGATTTCGCCGACAATGCCGTGGCCCTCTCCGTCGAGCGGGAAGGTGTCACCCTGACTGGCTTTGCGGGCCTGCCGACACTCAACCGTGCCACGGCTTCGTCGCAATATCTCTTCGTCAACGGGCGGCCGGTGCGCGACCGGCTGCTGCAAGGGGCGATCCGCGGCGCCTACCAGGATTTCCTGGCACGCGACCGCCATCCGCTGGTGGCGCTCTTCCTCGATTGCGCGCCGGAGCTGGTCGACGTCAACGTCCACCCGGCCAAGGCGGAAGTCCGCTTCCAGGACGCGGCATTGGTGCGCGGCCTCATCGTCGGTGCGATCCGGCGCGGACTCGATGCGGCGGGGCATCGGGCCTCGACCACTGTTGCGGGCGCCACGCTTGCCGCTTTCGAAACACAGAGCGGTGTCGCGGCACCCCAATCCTTCCCCTATCAGGCGGGTTTCGGCGGCAATGCTGCGCCGGTTCGGCTGAATTCGGGTTTGGTGCAACAGGCGATGGCGGCGTTTGCCCCTCTCGCTTCGGAATTCAACCGGCCGAGCGGTGCGGCGCCGGCGCCGATGCCGGAGAGCCCGCCGCAGGAATATCCTTTGGGCATCGCCCGGGCGCAGGTTTTCGGCACCTATATCGTTGCGCAGACGCGGGACGGGATCGTCATCGTCGACCAGCACGCCGCTCATGAGCGGCTGGTGCTGGAGCGCATGAAAGCTGCCTTGGCCGAAGGCGGCGTGAAACGACAGGCTCTGCTGATCCCGGAGATCGTAGAATTGCCGGCGCGCCTTGTCGGGGCATTGCTCGGCCGCGCTGCCGAGCTTGAAGAGCTGGGCCTTGCCATCGAGCCTTTCGGCAACGACGCGGTGGCCGTGCGCGAAGTGCCGTCCCTTCTCGGCCAAAGCGACGTCAAGGGTCTGGTCAAGGATCTGGCGGAAGAGATCATGGAACTGGGCGCTGCCTTCAGCCTGAAGGAAAAGCTCGAAGACATCTGCGCCACCATGGCCTGCCACGGATCAGTCCGGGCCGGGCGCCAATTGTTGCCGGCGGAAATGGATGCGCTGTTGCGCCAGATGGAAGCGACACCCCATTCCGGCCAGTGCAATCACGGCCGGCCGACCTATGTCGAGCTGAAGCTCAGCGATATCGAACGGCTGTTCGGCCGCCGATGAGCCAGTCTCCCCGCCCGAAGCTCCCCCGCACCATCTGGATGCTGGGGATCACCAGCCTGCTGATGGACGGGTCCAGCGAGATCATTCACGCGGTGCTGCCGCTGTTGCTGGTGAATGCGCTGGGCAGTTCGGTACTTCTGGTCGGCATCATCGACGGGCTCGCGGAAGCGACGGCGTCGGTGACGAAGATCTTCTCCGGCGCCTTCAGCGATTATTGGCAAAGCCGCAAATGGATTGCCGCCTTCGGTTACGCCCTGAGTGCCTGCTCGAAAGTGCTCTTTCCTCTGGCGGCAACGCCATTGGCCGTCTTTGTCGGCCGCTTCGCCGATAGGCTGGGCAAGGGTATTCGCGGCGCACCGCGCGACGCGCTCATTGCCGACTGGGTGGCGCCGGAAGCCCGCGGCTATGCCTATGGCGTCCGGCAGGCGCTCGATAATACTGGCGCCGTCGTTGGACCGCTGCTCGCTATCATCCTGCTACAGGTCTATGCCGGTGACGTGACGCCGGTCCTCTGGTGGGCAATCGTGCCGGCTGTTCTGTCGGTCTCGGTGATGAGTGTCGGCGTCGACGAACCGGAAAAGAAGGGCGTGCGGGAGAAACGCCCCTTTCCCTTGCGGCCGGCCGAGTTGCGGCAGCTGGGTGGCGATTTCTGGCTCACCATGTTCCTTCTTTTCCTGCTGCTGCTGCCGCGCTTTTCCGAGGCCTTCCAAATCTTACGGGCGCAGGATGTCGGTGTTTCCGCCGCCTGGGCGCCGATGGCGCTCGTCGTCATGAATCTTGTGTCCGTGCCGCTGACGCCGCTGGCCGGTCACTGGTCGGACCGGATCGGGCGAAAGAGGATCATCGCGCTCGGTTTCGGTTTCCTGATCCTCTCCCATGTAGCGATGGCGGCGGCGAACGGACCTAGTCTGGTCTGGCTGGGTGCCGGCCTATGGGGCATTCATCTCGCCTTCACGCAAGGAATCTTCTCGGCGCTGGTCGCGGATCATGCACCGTCCCATCTGCGCGGCACGGCCTTCGGCGTCTTCAATCTGGCGGCGGGGTTTGCGATTTTCCTGGGATCAGCGGCGATGGGATTCGCCTGGGACGCGATCGGTGCCGGCACCGCCTTCTGGCTGGCGGCTGCCGTCACGGTCGGCGGCCTCATCCTGTTCGTGCGCCCGGTGCGCTCTCAGGCGGCGTAACGCAGGAAGATGATGCGTGCCTTGCCGTAGCGCCGTTCGTCGACTGGCGCAAAGCCGCCCGGCAGGTCGAAACGGTCGCGGTCGCCGATCTCCGCCACGATCAGCGCATTGCCAGCGATCCAGCCTTTGGCACTCAGCGCTTCGAGCGCCGGGACGAGCAGGTCGGCGCCATAGGGCGGATCGAGAAAAACGAGATCGGCCGGCGTAAAGCGGCGGTAGCGCGATGCCTCCGGCGGCTGCAGCGCATCGCCCAGAATGATCGCGGTCCGCTCGGTTTCATGGCAGGCGGCCGTGTTGCGCTTGATGCAATCGGCAGCGGCGCGGTCGCGTTCGAAGGCGGCGAGGCTCGCAGCACCGCGCGACAGGGCCTCAAGACCCAGCGCGCCGGACCCGGCAAAGACATCGAGCACTTTGGCGTCCGCCACGGCGTCGTGTCCGTGGACGAGGATGTTGAAGATGGCCTGACGCGCGCGGTCGGAGGTCGGACGCACATCCTTGCCCTCCGGCACCACCAGCTTGGTGCCGCGATGGCTACCTGAATCGATGCGCATGACCCTTGCCCCCGGGTCGGCCCTTGCCCCCAGATCCGCCCTTGCTACCGGGACGCCCCTTGCTATCAGGTCGACCCATTCCGGGCTTGCCGTCGGTTGAAGCGTGGCGATCCGGTTTTCCACCCGGCTTACCACCTGGCCCACCACTTGGCTTTCCAGACGGCTTGCCACCTGGCCTGCCGTAGTGCTGCCCGCGATCCGCGTGGCGATCTTTCGCCCGACCCTGATCGGCCGCCTCCAACGCTTCATCGATCTTCTGGCGCGGCTTCCAGGATCGGCCGGGTTGCGGTTTCTCGGGCTTGTTGCGGGCCCAACCCTTCTTGAAACCGCTCCGCTTCTGTTGTCCGGCTTCTTCGCCTGCCAAGGCTTCGCGATTCTGCCGGGCCGGCCGCTCCCGCCGCTCGGCGCGGCGATCATCGACGGCGTGGTCCCAGTTGGGACGATCCCTGTTGGGACGACCTCGTGTTGGGCGGTCCTCCGCACGATGGCGCGGTGGGAACTTGCGCTCATTCTCTGTGCGGCGCGGGCGCTCTTGCACCGGTGCCTCGGCTTCATCGCCAAGATTGGCCTGCGGACGCCAGTCATTGCCGAAGCGGAGCTGGCTTTGCAGCAGCTTGCCGCGCACCTCGCTCACCGCGCCCGGCTCCATTTCACCCAGCTGGAAGGGACCGTAGCCGATGCGGATGAGGCGGCTTACCGGCCAGTCGAAATGCTGGCAGATGCGGCGAATTTCGCGGTTCTTGCCTTCGGTGAGTGCCATGTTGAGCCAGGCATTGGCACCTTGCTGGCGCTCAAGCGTCGCCTCGATCGGGCCGTAACGTACGCCTTCGATCTCGATGCCGCCCTTCAGGGTTTCAAGCAGTTGCGGATCGATACGGCCATTGACGCGCACGCGGTAGCGGCGGATCCAGCCGGTCGCGGGCAGTTCCAGCCGCCGCGCCAACTCGCCGTCATTGGTGAGAACCAGCAGGCCTTCGGAATTGAGATCGAGGCGCCCGACCGAAATGACGCGCGGCATTTCCGGGGGAAGACGTTCGAAGGCCGTCGGCCTTCCTTCCGGGTCGTGCGCCGTCGTCACCAGCCCCTTCGGCTTGTAATAGAGCCAGACGCGGGTGATGTCCTGCTTCGGCAGCGGCTTGCCGTCGACCAGGATGACGTCGCTCTTGCCGACATTGATGGCGGCACTGGTCAGGATGCGGCCGTTGAGGCTGACACGACCGTTGACGATCCAGGCCTCGGCATCGCGGCGTGAACAGAGGCCGGCGCGCGCCATCACCTTGGCGATACGCTCGCCGCCTTCCTTTTCCTTTGTCTTGTCCATGTCGCGTCAGCCCTCGCGCGCGGCTGCGACGAAGGCTTGCAGTATCTTGCCGTCGCCCTCGGTCACGTTGAGTTCCGGATGCCATTGCACGCCGAGGCAGAATCTGTAGCGCGGGTCCTCGATCCCCTCGATGACCCCGTCCGGCGCCACGGCGTTGACGACGATCCCGGCGCCGACTGATTTCACCGCCTGGTGATGCGCGCTGTTCACCGGCAACTCGTCCTTGCCGATGATGCGCTGCAGGAGCGAGCCGGCAGCAAGCTTCACCTTGTGTCCAGGTTCGGTGCGCGGATTGGGTTGTTCATGAAGGAGTGAATCCTTCACCTCGTCCTCGATATGCTGGATGAGCGTGCCGCCGAGGATCACGTTGATGAGCTGCTGGCCGCCACAGATGCCGAGGACCGGCTTGTTGCGCGCCAGCATCGCCTTGACGATGGCGAGTTCAAAATGCGTGCGGCCTTCCTTCGTCTGGACGGTTTCATGCTTGGTGTTGTCGCCATAGAGCGCCGGATGGACGTCGAACCCGCCGCCGGTGACGATGAGACCGGCGATCGTGTCGGCATAGGCATCAACCATCTCCGGCTGGTGCGGAAGGCAGAGCGGCATACCGCCCGCGTCGCTCACCGCCTGGGTATAGGTGGCGCGGAGCGAATAATGCGGCGCCTTGGCAAGGCCGCGCGGCGCGTCGACATCGAGGGTGAGGCCGATAATCGGGAAGGTCACGTCGGAACTCCATAAGCTGGCTGCGGCGCCTCTCGGCGCGGCTGAATGGTTGAAGCTATTTCACAGAGACGGTACGGAAACAAGGGTATCGCCGTGCATAGCCGACCCGCTTGACCGGCGGGCGGGGGCCGAGGACACTCCGCCCATGACTGATATCCACCCGCATCCCCCCGTCAATTTCATGGATCTCGCCTTCCGTCAGGCCGAGGCCGCCTATGCCCGTGGCGAGGTGCCGATCGGCGCTGTCCTGGTCGATCCGGGCACGGGAGAGGTGCTGGCCGCCGACCATAACAGGGTCGAAGAACTGCACGACCCGACGGCCCATGCCGAAATGCTGGTGATCCGGGCGGTGGCGACCGGCCGTCAGGAAAAGCGCCTGCCTTTCGCCGATCTCTATGTGACGCTGGAACCCTGCCCGATGTGCGCCACGGCCATTTCGTTTGCGCGCCTGCGCCGTGTCATCTATGGCGCCCCCGATCCGAAAGGTGGCGGCATCGACAGCGGGCCGAAGCTCTACACGCTCCCCACCTGCCACCACCGGCCGCAAGTCGTTGCCGGCAGTGGCGAGGAGCGGAGCGCGGAATTGCTCAGAAGCTTCTTCAAGGCCCGGCGTTAGATCGGCAGCGAGTCCTTGATCCGGTAATAGAAGATCGACGGCGCCAGGAACCAGGGATTGCCCTCGTATAGCGGCCTTGTCTGGAAGGCCACATTGTCGAGCGGGCTCTTGCCCTCGGCCTTGCCCAGCACCTGCCGGCCGATCTTTATGCCGAAATAAGTGGCGAGCGAGACGCCGGAGCCGCAATAGCCCATGGCGTACCACAGCCCGTCCTGGCGGCCGATATGAGGCAGGGTGTCGAAAGTGTAGGCGACATAGCCCATCCAGCTATGCGTCACCTTCACCGGCTTGGTTTCCGGGAAGATCAGCGACATCCAGTAATGGAGGCGCGGGGCGCTCACTTTCGGATCGTTCTCCTTGTAGGCGACGCGGCCGCCGAAGAGGATGCGCCGCTTATCGGGCGACAGGCGGTAATAGAAGATGAGCTTGCGCGTGTCAGAGATCATGCGGTTCGTGGGCATGAGGCGCGCGGTGAGATCGAGCGGCAATTCCTCGGTCGCGATGATGTAGGAGCCGATCGGGATGACGCGGCGGCGATGCCAGGGTGTGAGCGGCCCGGTATAGCCGTTGGTCGCAAGAATGACGTCGCGCGCCGCGACCTTGCCGAGAGGTGTCTTCACATTGAAGCCGGTCCCGGTCTTTTCAAGCGCGGTCACCGGGCAATGAGCGACGACTTGCGCGCCGGCGGATTCCGCGAGGCGCAGAAGTTCGAGATGGTACTTGCCGGGATGCAGCGCGCCATGCGTCGGATAGACGGCGCCGCCGTAATAGAAGGGGCTGTCGATTTCCTTCGCCTGTTCGGCCTTGGGCACCATGAAATAGGGGCTCGCCAGATCCTTCGGCTGCGCATCGAGGCTCCTGGCCAGCGTGTCATATTGATTCGTGTTGTGCGCGGCATGGAAACGGCCGCTCACCGACCAGTCGCAATCGAGCTTCTCCGAAGTGATGAGATCGCCGATGAAGGCCAGGGCATCCATGCCTTCGCGGCGGATGCCGTGGGCGATTTCCTGGTTGTGCCGTCCGGAAAGCTCGGCAAAGGTCGGCTTGATGCTGGTCGAAACCTGGCCGCCATTGCGGCTGGAGCAGCCGAAACCGGCCGCCTCCGCATCAAGAACCAGGGTGGAGCGGCCGCCCTTGGCCGTTTCGCGCGCCGCCATCAGGCCGGTATAGCCCGATCCGATCACCAGCACGTCGATCTGGGCCGGAAGCGAAGCCGCGCGCCGTTCGGGCCGCGGCGCATCCTCCCACCAGAAGGACTCGTTCTTGTAGCCGGCGGCGAATACAGAATCGGTCATGCAAAATCCCCCCACGCGCACCGCAGATCGCGGCGCAAATTGATAGACCGGATCGGCCGTGGTTTCCAGGGCGCGGAAATTGTCTAGCCCGGCGGAATCTGCAATGGTGGCGTGACGGAATGACAGAAGCCATGACAGCCGCACGATGAACGCCAAGCGCCCCCGCCGCCTCGCCGGCGGCGACCTCGAGACCATCGCGCTCGATTATCTCGCGCGCTTTGCGGCCAGCCGGAAGCGCGTCGAGGAAATGCTGGCGCGCCGCATCCGCCGCTCAGCGCAGGCTCATGATGACGATCCGACGCCGCTCCTGGCCGCCATACCCGGGATCATCGCCAGATTGGAACGGCAGGGGTTCGTCAACGATGCCGCCTTTGCCGGGATGAAGGCTGCCAGCCTCACCAGGCGGGGCGCTTCGCGCCAGAAAGTCGCGGCGAAATTGGCGCATCTCGGCATCGCGGCGGAGGAGCGCGGCAAGGCCATCGACGGGCTTGCGGAGGAGTTCGGCGACGCGCAGGAGGCGGCGGCCATCGCCTTTGCCAAGCGGCGGCGCCTCGGCCGATACCGGGCCCGGCATATCGCCGGTCCGGACCGGGCAGCACAGGCCAGGCGCGATCTGGCGGCAATGGCGCGCGCCGGTTTCGGATTCGATCTGTCGAAGCGTGTCCTCGGCGGCGATATCGACATCGAGAGCGACGCGGAGTAGACCTCTTTTCGGCCACACATGCAGGGGGATGGGACATGAAGATCACTGGCATCCGCGCTTACCGGGTGGAACTGCCGCTCCACGAAGGCACCTATAAATGGTCGGGCGGCAACTCGGTAACGGTGTTCGATTCGACCGTGATCGCTGTCGAGACCGACGAGGGCATCACCGGCTATGGCGAGGTCTGCCCGTTGGGGCCGGCTTACCTGCCAGCCTATGCCGAAGGTGTGCGCACGGGGCTGAAGGAGATCGGCCCGAAGCTCATTGGCCTTGATCCGCGCGAACTCGGCATTCTCAACCGCCGCATGGATCAGGCCCTGCGGGGGCACCCTTATGTGAAATCCGGGATCGATGTTGCCTGCTGGGACATCCTTGGCAAGGTTGCCGGCCAGCCGGTCGTGATGCTGCTCGGCGGTGCCTATGGGGCCGACTTCGCGCTCTACCGTGCCATCAGCCAGGAAAGTCCGGCCGACATGGCGCGGCGCGTCCACCAGTACCGTGCCGAAGGCTATACCAAGTTCCAGCTCAAGGTCGGCGGCGATCCCGACACCGACATCCGCCGCATCGAAGCCTGCGCGGACGAGTTGGAGGATGGCGACGTGCTGATCGCCGACGCGAATACCGGCTGGCTGATGCACGAGGCGGCGCGCGTGGTCGATGCCGTGCGCGACATCGATGTCTATATCGAGCAACCCTGCATGTCCTATGAGGAATGCCTTTCCATCCGCCGCCGTACGGCGCGGCCCTTCGTTCTCGATGAGGTGATCGACTCCCTCGGCGCTGTCCTCAAGGGGCATGCCGATCTTGCGATGGATGTCATCAATCTCAAGATCAGCAAGGTGGGTGGACTCACCAAGGCCAAGCAGATCCGCGATCTGTGCATGGCGCTCGGCATCGCCATGACGATCGAAGACACTTGGGGTGGCGATATCGTGACGGCCGCCATCGCCCATCTGGCACATTCGACGCCGCCCGAACTCCTATTCTCGGCGACTGATTTCAATTCCTACGTGACTCGCTCCATCGCCGAGGGTGGGCCGAGCAGGACCAATGGACGCATGGCGGCAAGCTCGGCGCCCGGCCTCGGAATTCTGCCGCGCGATGAAGTACTTGGGGCGCCCGTCGCACATATCCGAGGGTGAGTCTCCCATCTGCTTTTGAGTTGCGGCGCTCAAGGGCTGATGTAAGGTCCCTTGTGGGGGAATAATCCCGGTCACGAAGGAATTGAGGAGTATCGTCCTCTCGATGCGTCCGTTCTGGTCCGTACGCAAGGCGTTGCTTGTTGTCCTGCCGCTTCTGGTGGGGCTCTCGGCGCTTGCGGTCATGGCGGGCGGCATCCTCATCGCGCAGCGCGGCAGCGATGCCGCGGCCCGCGTCCTGATGCGCAGTGCCAACGCGCACATTACGTCGCGCACGACCGGCTTCCTCGGCGAAGCGGAACGCGCCGCAGACGTCACTGCCAAGCTGCTCAGCGACGGTACGCTCTCGCAGGACCGCAACACGCTGATGCGCTACATGTGGCAGCAGCTGATGGTGCGGCCCACGCTTTCGGGGATGTATGTGGGCTATGAAGATGGCAGTTTCGTCTATGTCATGCGCATCGCCACCGTGGCCGGCGACCAATTCATGTTCAAGACGATCGATGTGCAGCGCCGCAGCCGCGACGTCAGCATTGTCTGGCGCGATTCATTCTACGAGGTGATCCTGCCGGAAACCGGCATGGTCGACGGTTTTGATCCGCGCCTGCGGCCCTGGTACACGGCGGCACAACGCGACCTCAACGATGGTTGGACAGAGCCCTATATCTTCTGGACGACCAAGCGGCCCGGCATCAGCGTCGGCCGATCGGCAAAGTGCGCCGACGGGCGAATCTGCGTCATCGGTGCCGACATCACGCTGGCCGACCTGTCGCAATTCTTCGGCACGCTCGAACAGGAGATCGGCGGGCGCGCCTTTCTGCTCACGGATGGCGGCAAGGTCATTGCGGCATCTGAGATGACCGGCGGCGAGGTTGGACGCACCTTGTTGCGCAACCGCGCCCATTCACTGCCGGAAGTATCTCAGGTCGGCTCCTCGCTGCTGCAGGCTGTTTGGAAGGCGGCAATGTCGCCGGCCGGGACCTATCCGGTGGGCTTCCGCTCGCTTGAATTCGATGGCCATGCCTATCTTGCCGAACTGGCGCCGATCGATTTTCACGGCCTTTCGTGGCTGGTTGGCGTCGCCGTGCCGCGTGCGGGTCCGCTCGGCTGGTCCGCCGGCGTCCGTGATGCGGTGGTCTGGCTGGTCCTTGGCATCGCCCTCGTGACCATTGTCGCGGCGACGATGCTCTCGCAGCCGATCGTGGCCGGCCTCAAGCGGCTGGCGCACAACGCGCAAAAGGTCCGCGGCGGCGATTTCGCGCATCTCAATGCCCCGGTCGGCGGCCTGCGCGAGATCCGGGAGACGGAGGAAGCGCTCCTCGACATGGCGCACAATCTCGAATCCCAGATGCAGGCGACGCAATTGGCGCTCGAGGAGGCGGTTCGCGCCGGACAGATCAAATCGGAGTTCCTAGCGCATATGAGTCACGAGTTGCGCACGCCGCTCAACGGCATCATCGGTTTTTCCGAACTCCTGGAAATGAATGTCGCCCAGAAGCTCACCGAACGTGAGCGTTCGTACCTCGCGGATATCATCGGGCTCGGCCGGCACCTACAGCATCTTATCGAGCAGGTGCTGGAAATGGCGCGCCTTGAAGGCCGCACGCGCGACAGAAAGGCGCCGCCCGCGGCGTTGCGTACCATTGCGGAAGCAATTCACCGACTGCTCGACCGTGTTATCGGCGAAAAGCAGATCAGCTGGGTGAACGACATCGCGCCAGATATCGAGGTGGCGATCGACGGCACGGCCCTGCGTCAGATTCTCACCAACCTTCTGAGCAACGCGGTCAAATACACGCGCCCCAACGGGCGCATCCTGCTTGCCGCTGAGAGGCTGGAGGATGACGGCGTGATGCTCACCATCGTCGACAACGGTGTCGGCATGGATCCCGAGGAACTGCGCAATGCCTTCGTTCCCTTCTCTCGCTCGCTGCGCAACCCTTACGTCGCCGCCAACAGCGGGGTCGGCCTCGGCCTTCCCATTACAAAGATGCTGTGCGACCAGCTTCACCTTGAGCTGACCCTCACCAGCCAGCCGGACATCGGCACGACGGCGCGGATCGTGTTCCGCTGACGAGCTTCAAAAAAGTCAATGTTTGCAAATAATTATATAACCAAGCGCATTTCTCTGATTTAGACGCTTTACTGTACCGTCCGGACGGTATAGCTTGCCGGCGCTACAAAACTGAACCGGCCAGTCCAATTTCACCATGAGCACCCGCGAGCAGATTATCGACGCCGCTTTGAGCGTCGTGCGCAGCCAGGGCGTCGCGAGCTTGACGCTCGACGAAGCCGCGCGCGCGGCTGGCATCAGCAAGGGCGGGGTGCTCTACCATTTTAAAAGCAAGGAAGCGCTCATCCAGGGGATGGTCGCGCGCCTCAGCCACCAGTGCGAGAGCCTGCAGCAGGCGCATTACCAGCAACTTCCCGAGGGCCCCAACCGTTGGGCGCGGGCGCTGGTGGAGACCTCATTCGATCCGGAAGCGCCGACCTCCGATCCGGCCGGCTGTGCGCTGCTCGCCGCGATCTCGACCAATCCCAGCCTTTTGGAGCCGCTCGAGGATACGATCGACAATGCCTTCCGGCGCCTCACCGCGGATTCCGAGGATCCCAGCACCGCGCTACTCATTGCGCTCGCCATGGATGGGCTGTGGCTGCACCGGCTGGTGGGCTCGCCCGTGATCGACGAAGCCCGGCGGCTTGCCATCCGCGAGAAGGCGCTTGAACTTCTCGGCCAGCGCGATGCCGACGCGCCGCGCGCCGTGACCAAAGTAACCGTATGTCCGTAAAGATTCTGCCAGACGATCGTCAGGAGATAGAGATGAATACCACGTCCCGCCCCAAATCCATCCTGCGCAGCATCTTCAGCTGGAAGATGCTCTTCGTCCTGGTCGGCAGCTTGGTGCTCTTCGGCGGCATATTCTTCAAGATCTTCTCCGGTTTCGCAGCCATGCAGGAAGCGATGGCCAATATGCCGGCGCCGGTCGTCAATGTCACGGCGCAACCGGCGGCGCAGCAGGATTGGGGTGTCGAAGTTTCCGCCATCGGTGTCTTGGAGGCCAATCGCGGCGTCGACATCAATTCCTCGGTCGCCGGCCTCGTCCAGCAGATCAAGTTCGAATCCGGCGAGCGTGTGTCGCAGGGGCAGACCATTCTGCAGCTTGACGCCGACGTGGAGCGTGCGAACTACGCTTCCGCCCTGGCAGCGCAGAAGCTCGCCAAGGCGAACCTTGCCCGAGGTGAATCGCTCCGCAGCAACGACAACATCTCCAAGGCGACGCTGGAGCAGCGCCAGTCCGAGTTCGAGGTGGCAACGGCCGAGGTGGCGGCGATCGCCGCCCAGATCGACAAAAAGATCATCGCGGCGCCCTTTGACGGCGTGCTCGGCATCCGCAAGGTGAATGTCGGCCAATATCTCGATGCGGGCCAGGCCATCGTCAACATCCAGGACCTCTCCCGCATGCTGGTTAATTTCAGCGTGTCGCAGAAGGATCTTTCCGACCTCAAGGTCGGCGAAACGATCCGAATGACGACCGACGCCTATCCGGTGAAAAGCTTCGAGGGGAAGATCTCGGCGATCGAGCCGCTCGTCAACCAGCAGACCGGCATGGTCGAAGTGCAGGGTGCATTCGACAATTCCGAAGGTCTCTTGCGCCCGGGCATGTTCGCAAAGCTCGCCATCCTGCTGCCGGCGCGCATGCAGGTCGTGGTCGTGCCGCAGACGGCGATCAGCTATTCGCTCTATGGCGACTACATCTACATCGTCAAGGAAGACAAGAACGACAAAGGCGAGGCCTTCACTGCGGTCGAGCGGCGCATCGTCAAGACGGGCGAACGGCGTGGCGGCTTCGTGCTTATCGAAGAAGGTCTGAAGGCCGGCGAAATGGTTGTGACCTCGGGTCAATTGAAGCTCGACAACGGCACGCATGTCGCGGTGGTCAAGGATGAGACGTTGAGTATTCCTGAACAGGTTCCGGTGGAGTGAGGTCGGCACCATGTTCGATATCTTCATCAAACGTCCGGTCCTGGCGACCGTTATTAGTCTCCTCATACTGCTGCTGGGGCTGCAGTCGATCTTCTCGCTGCAGATCCGCCAGTATCCGCAGCTCTTCAACACCACGATCTCGGTGACGACGACCTTCCCGGGCGCCGATGCGGACCTGATGCAGGGTTTTATCACCGATCCGATCCAGAAGGCTGTCGCCACGGCCGACGGCATCGATTATCTGACTTCGCGCTCCTATGCCGGCACCAGCGTCGTGACCGTGCATGTCCGGCTCAACGAGGATCCTGATGCGGCCATGACGGCCGTCACCGCGAAAGTCAACCAGACGCGCTCGTTCCTGCCGCGCGGCATCAACGACCCGGTCATCGTCAAATCGACGGGTGATCAGTTCGCCTCGATGTATCTGGCCTTCTCCAGCGACCAGATGAACCCCGGTCAGATCACGGACTATGTCAGCCGCGTGATTCAGCCGAAGCTGTCGACGGTTCCCGGTGTCGCCGATCCGGAATTGCTGGGTGGGCAGAAGTTCGCCATGCGCATCTGGCTAGATCCGGTCCGGATGGCGCAGTACAACATTTCGGCCGGCGATGTGCAGGCGGCGATCGAAGCCAACAATTATCTTGCCGCTGCCGGCAGCGCCAAAGGATATTTCGACGTCGTCGGCACGACAGCGCGCACCGATCTCAGGGACGAGGTTCAGTTCCGCCAGATGGTGATCCGCAACGAAGGCACCCAGCTCGTGCGCCTTGCTGATATCGCCAACGTTCAACTGGGGCCGGAAAGCACCGATACGTCGGTTTTCGTCAACGGCGACAAGGCGGTCTTCATCGGTATCAAGACGACGCCCGATGCCAATCCGCTGACGGTCATCGCCGATGTTCGGGACATGCTGCCTAAACTGGAAGAGAACCTGCCGCGTGGCATGAAGATGCAGGTCGCCTATGATTCGACCATCTTCATCCGCGCATCGATCGTCGAAGTCATCAAGACGATCGGCGAGGCGGCGATCATCGTCATGATCGTCATCTTCATGTTCATGGGGTCGATGCGGTCGGTCCTCATTCCGCTCGTCACCATGCCGCTATCGCTGGTCGGGGTCTGCCTCTTCCTGCTGATACTCGGCTTCTCCATCAATCTGTTGACACTGCTCGCCATGGTTCTGGCCATCGGCCTCGTCGTCGACGATGCCATCGTCGTGGTGGAGAACGTGCACCGGCATATCGAGGAAGGCCTGTCACCTTTCCAGGCCGCGTTGGTGGGGACGCGCGAGATCGCGACTCCCGTCATCTCCATGACGATCACCTTGGCGGCCGTTTATGCCCCGATCGCGTTCATGACGGGTCTAACCGGTGCCCTCTTCAAGGAATTCGCCCTGACCCTGGCAGGTGCCGTCATCGTCTCCGGCGTCATCGCTCTCACGCTGTCGCCGATGATGTGCTCGAAGCTCCTGAAGCACGACCCGGATGCCAAGGGTCTGGCACATCGGATCGACGTGACCTTCGACGCGATCCGCAGCTTCTACCTGCGCCTCCTGCACGCATCGCTACGCGACCGGGCGGCCACGGTTGTCTTTGCGGTCATCGTCGGCATTGCCTTGTACGGGCTGTCCCTGGTGATCCAACGCGAACTGGCCCCGACCGAGGATCAGGGTGCCGGCTTCATGGCCTATTCCGGTCCGACCAGCGCCAACCTCGATTACATGGACCGCTATGGCGATGCCATGAAGCGCAGCGTTCAGCAAATTCCCGAGATCAGCGGCTTCTTCACCATCAACGGCACGGACGGCAACAATCAAGGGTTTGGCGTCGCCGTCCTCAAGACCTGGACGGAGCGGACTCGTGGGCAAGCCGCGGTGCTGCAGGATCTGACCGGCCTTCTTGGCCAGATTTCAGGGATCAACGCGGCCGTGTTTCCGGTTCCGTCGCTGCCGGGCGCTGATGGTGTGCCGATCCAGTTCGTCATCAATACGACGGCGGACTATCGCACGCTCAACGAGGTGACCGAGCGCTTCATGGAGCGCCTGAAGAAGAGCGGTGTCATGATTTTCTACTCCGACACCGACCTCAAGTTCGAGAAACCGCAGACCATCGTCGAAGTCGATCGCGACAAAGCGGCGGCCTACGGTGTGACGATGGAAGAGATCGCGCAGACTCTCGCCACCATGACCGGCGGCAATTACGTGAACCTGATGAACCTCTACAACAAGAGCTATCAGGTCATTCCGCAGGTGGCGCGCGTCGACCGGCTCGATCCCAATAAGCTGGCCGATTTCTACGTCAAGACGGCCAGCGGAAAGACCGTGCCGCTCGGCTCTTTGGTGACCTTGCGGCAGGAAGTGCAGCCGATCGCGCTCAACCAGTTCAACCAGCAGAATGCCGTCACGATCCAGGCGGTGATGATGGCAACGCTGGGTGATGCTCTCAAAATGATGGATGGGATAGCGGCAGAAGTACTGCCGGAAGGCTTCACGATCGATTATGCCGGCCAGTCACGCCAATATGTGCAGGAGGGTTCGGCCTTCTACGTGACGTTGGCCTTCGCCATCGCCATCATTTATCTCGTTCTGGCGGCGCAGTTTGAAAGCCTGCTCGATCCGATCGTCATCATGATCAGCGTGCCGCTCTCAATTTGCGGCGCTCTCATCCCGTTGGCGCTGGGCTTTTCAACGATGAACATCTACAGCCAGGTGGGACTGGTGACCCTGGTGGGGCTCATCACCAAGCATGGTATTCTCATCTGCGAGGTGGCGAAGGAGCAGCAGGAGAAGTTCGGCAAGAGCAAGCTTGAAGCGGTCGAGATCGCCGCCGGCCTGCGCCTTCGGCCGGTGCTGATGACGACGGCGGCGATGGTCGCGGGCCTCATTCCACTGATGTTCGCCAGCGGGGCGGGAGCCGCCAGCCGCATGTCCATCGCCATCGTCATCGTGGCTGGCATGAGTGTCGGCACGCTCTTCACCCTGTTCGTTCTGCCGGTCTTCTACACCTTCATCGCCTCCAACCGGAACAAGCGGAAAAAGCAGGAAGATGTGGCCCATACGCCGAGCCATGGGGGTCCAACCATTACGGCAACCATCGAAGGTTGACCGGCCCAGGGCGGGGGAATGGTAAACGGCCGGGCATCTTGTCCCGGCCGCTTTTCCTTCTATATGCTATCCTTTACGCGGAACCTGGACCGGATCGACTTTGCGTAAGCTGCTTGTCACCATTTTGACGCTTTGCCTGCTGGGCGGACAGATCCTGGCCGGACAGATGTCGGCGCCGCCTGCCGCGCCGGCGGCAGCTGCGCACCTCATCTTGGCAAGTACTGAAATACCCTGCGATCATCATCAGCAGAAGCACTTGCCGGGGCATGGCGAACAAAAGAGCGGTGGCATGAAATGCTGCCTGACCGGCCAGTGCCCGATGCTGGGGCAAGGCGTCGTGCCGAGTGCCGACTTGATCACGGCATTCTATTCCACTGAGCGGCCTGTCCCCCCGCTGCAGGCCGAGGAGGCCGGCATTCCGGTCGGGCCGGATTTGAGACCGCCGCGCTACCTCATCTGACGCGATCAAACCGGGTGTCTTTGCAAAGGGCCCCTGCCTGCGCTTCTTTGAGGATCGACAATCATGTTGCACGAATTTTCGCGCCGCGGCTTTCTCGCCGGCGCCACAGGTCTCACCGCTACTGGGTTGCTTACGCGCCCAAGCCTGGCTTCGTCACCACTCAACCTCTCTATCACGCGCCGCTCGATTGAGGTTAACGGCAAGGCGGCGGAGGTATTCGGCATCCAGCGGCCGGATGGCGCCCACGGCCTTACCTTGGCTCCCAGCGAGCGCTTTCTTGTCGACCTTGCCAACAAGTGCGGCGAGGATGCCGTGATCCACTGGCACGGCATGACGCCGCCTTATTTGCAGGACGGTGTGGCCGACAAGGCGCGGCCGCCCATCGCCAACGGGGCCAGTGCTTCCTACGATTTCGCACCGCGCCCGGGAACGCATTGGATGCATTCGCATCATGGGCTCCAGGAACAGCGGCTGATGGCGGCACCGCTTATCGTCCATACCCCGGAGGATCTTGCGGCCGACCGGCAGGAGGTCGTGGTACTACTCCATGATTTCACGTTCCGCGATCCAGCCGAGATTCTCGCGGAGCTCGGTGCCGCCAACATGGCTCATGCCGGACATGACATGTCGAGCATGAGTGGCATGGATATGGGCAACATGGATCATGGCAGCATGAACATGGGCGACATGACGATGCCGGCTATGCCGGGCGGCATGGCGATGGATTTGAACGACGTCGAATACGACGCCTACCTAGCCAATGACCGCACGCTTGCCGACCCGATGGTTGTGCGGACGGAGCGCAACGGCCGCATTCTCTTGCGTCTCATCAACGGTGCCACGACCACGGCGTTCCAAATCAATCTCGGCGCCTTGTCCGGGGATGTGGTCGCCGTGGACGGCAACCCGGTTCGCCCGGTCAGTGGAAGGCGCTTTCCCATCACCATGGGACAACGTCTGGATATCTTGATCGATCTGCCAAAGGAAGGCGGTGCCTTTCCAATCCTGGCGGAGCGCGAAGGCAGCGTTGAGCGCACCGGCATCATCCTGGCGACACCCGATGCCGCGATCGGCAAAATGGCCACTCAAGGTGAAAAGCCGCAGGGTGCGGTGACGATCGATTTCGAGACGCAGCTTGCGGCCATTGAGCCGCTGCCGGCAAAGGAGACGGCGCAGCGCCTGCAAATTCTCCTGACTGGCTCCATGTCGCCCTATGTGTGGTCGATTAACAACGAGACCTTCGGGCAGCATCACCCGCTGGAGGTGAAGGCGGGCGAGCGTGTGATCGTCGACATGGTCAATCAAAGCATGATGGCGCATCCGATGCACCTTCACGGCCATCATTTCCAGGTCATCGGCATCGACGGCGACAACTTCGCCGGGGCGGTGCGCGACACGGTTCTGGTGCCGATAGGTTCCAAGGTGACGATTGCCTTCGATGCCGACAATAAGGGCCGCTGGCCGTTCCACTGCCACAATCTCATGCATATGGCGACCGGCATGATGACGGAAATCGTCTACAGCTGAGCGGAGCAGGTGCGGCCGCGTTCAACGTCGCGGCCGCGCCAGCTTTGCCATGCCCTGGATGAGAAGGCTCGCCGTCGCTTCGTTGCAGGCGAAGGGTATGTCGTAGAGGATACTGAGACGGATGAGCGCCTTGACATCCACGTCATGGGGCAGGGCGGTCATCGGATCGACGAAGAAGATGAGGGCTTGGATCTTCTTCTCCGCGATCAGGGCGCCGATCTGCTGATCGCCGCCAAGCGGACCGCTCTTGAGCCGCTTGAGCTTGAGGGCCGGGCAGGCCGCCGCGACGATGCCGCCAGTCGTACCCGTCGCGAAGAGACGGAAACCTGCCAGCTGCTTCTCATGCCGCGCCGCCCAGTCGCGCATGCGACCCTTCATCTGGTCGTGGGCGACCAGGGCCAAGCAGATGCCGTCATTCCGGCGCCCAATCATCCGATTTCCTCCTTACCAAAGGGCGGGCTAAGAAAAACTCGTGCCCGCCGCGAGCAACATTCATTTGTCTACTATATTGATAGAGATTAAGCCTGCTGCCAGCGACTGACGCCCCGGCGCCGCTCTGGCTCCGGCAATGCAAGCAGCAGGAGAGGGACATGTCCAACCGTATCGTCGCCGATCTCATCCACATCGAGCCATTGGGACCCACCATCGGCGCCCGGGTAGTCGGCATCGATCTTGGCAAACCGGTCGATGCGGCGGTCCGTGCTAAGCTTGGCGATGCGCTCATCGCGCACAAGGTCCTTTTCTTCGAGAACCAGCAGATCACGTCGCAGCAGCAGCGGAATTTCGCCGCCGCTTTCGGCAAGTTGCATATCCACCCGATCTATCCACAAGTCGAGGATGTGCCTGAGATCATCATCATCGACACAGGCAGCGACAATCTCCCCGACAACGACACCTGGCATACCGACGTGACCTTCATCGAGACACCGCCCTTGGGCGCCGTGCTCTACGCCAAGCACTTGCCCCCGAGTGGCGGCGACACGTTATGGGTCGATAACGAAGCGGCGTTCAACGCCCTGTCTCCGACCTTCCGTGCCTTTCTCGAGCGGCTGACGGCGACGCACGATTTCACCAAATCCTTCCCGCCAGAGCGCTATGCGCGCACACCGGCCGAGGAAAAGCAGTGGTTGGCTGCCAAGGCGAAGAACAAGCCGGTGAAGCATCCTGTCGTTCGCACCCATCCGGTGAGTGGCGCCAGGGGCCTCTTCGTCAATGAAGGCTTCACCACCCACATCAACGAGCTCGCGCCCAAGGAAAGCCGGGCGGTGCTCGATCTCCTCTTTGCTCATATCGGCAAGCCGGATTTCCAGGTGCGACACCGCTGGAAGGTGAACGACGTTGCCATGTGGGATAATCGTTCCACCCAGCATTATGCGGTGGCGGATTACCTGCCGCATCGGCGTATCATGCATCGGGCGACGATCCTTGGCGATCGGCCCTTCTGATCTCAATTTACTCAGGTCTCCATCATGGCACTGGTCGGCGATGGCAAAGGTCGGCGCATTGCCATCGTTGGTGCGGGGTTCAGCGGTTCGCTGCTGGCGCTGCATCTGCTGAAGGCGTGCCGCCCTGAAGACCGGATTTATCTGGTCGAGCGGAATCACAATTTCGGTCGGGGCTTGGCGTACGCGACTGGCAATCCCAATCACCTGCTCAATGTGCGCGCCAGCAATATGAGCGCCTATCCGGACGACCCGGACCATTTCGTGCGCTGGCTCGCCGACCTGCCACAGGATCAGCGCACCGGTATCGTGGGTGAGGGCGTAACGGGTGAGGTTGGGCCCTCAACCTTCGTGCCGCGCCGCGTTTACGGCAACTACATTCAGGATCTGCTCGGCAACAAGCTCTGGCGCGAGGGGCAGGGTCACAATCTCTTCCTCGTCACTGACGAGGCCGTGTCGCTGCACCGAGAAAATGGTGGTCAGGTACTGGAACTGGCTGTCGGCCGCCGCTACCCGGTCGATCATGTGGTCCTGGCCATCGGCAACTTTCCGCCGACGCAATCGGCCCCGGGCTATTTCGGCGACCCCTGGAACGATACCTGTCTCGCAGATCTCGACACAGATGCGCCGATCTTGATCCTGGGGACGGGCCTTACCTTCATCGACACCGTCTTGTCGCTGCTCGATCGCGGGCACCGCGGCAAGATCTACGCCTTGTCGCGGCGTGGGCTGCTGCCGCGGGTGCATGCGCCCGTGCCGGCGCCCTGGCGTTATGCGGAAGCGCCGAAAGGCGGCAATCTCGTCAACCTGCTGCGGCAGGTGCGCCGGGCAGCGATAGAGGCTGAACTGGCGGGTGCCGGCTGGCGCGCCGCCATTGACGGCTTGCGCCCGCATACCCAGCGCCTGTGGCAGGAAATGCCACTCGCCCAGCGCGCGCGCTTCCTGCGCCATCTGCGCCCGTGGTGGGATGTACACCGGCATCGTGCCGCGCCGCAGGTCATGGCGCGCATCGAGGCGGCCCTCGGCAGCGGCCAGATCGAGATCATCAAGGGTCGCTTAGGTGTAACCACCCGCCTCGATGACCGATCGATCGTCGGCATCAACCTGCGCGGCGACACCGGCACCCGCGAGCTCGTGGTCGATCGCATCATCGATTGCTCCGGGCCTCGCTCGGACGCCACACAGCTCGATCAGAAGCTCATCCGCCAGCTATTGGCGACGGGCCAGGTTCGGCCCGATCCATTGCGCCTCGGCATTGATGTCGATCCAGCAGGCAATGTCATCGACGCGCAGGGGCATGTGACGCCGGATCTTCATGCCATTGGACCCATCACCAAGGGTACCTTCTGGGAGATCATCGCCGTGCCGGATCTCCGCGTTGCCTGCGCCGACCTGGCGAGAAAGCTCCTTCAGCCAATCTAGGTGGCGCGGCGGTAACGAAAACGGGGCCCTTGGGGGCCCCGTTCCATTTACCGCTCATCGCTTCCGGCTCAATTGGCCGGCTGGTAGATCTGGTCGAAGGTCCCGCCGTCGCCGAAATGCTCGGGCTGCGCTTTCTTCCAGCCACCGAACACGTCGTCGATGGTGATCAGATTGACCTTGGGGAAGTCCTTTTCATGCTCGGCCGCGATCTTCGGATCGGTCGGGCGATAGAAATTCTTCGCCGCGATCTCCTGGCCTTCGGGCGTGTAGAGATAGTTGAGATAGGCTTCCGCCACCTTGCGCGTGCCTTTCTTGTCGACCACCTTGTCGACGACGGCCACCGGCGGCTCGGCCAGGATGCTGACGCTGGGGACGACGATGTCGAACTGATCCGGGCCCAATTCCTTCACGGCGAGGAAAGCTTCGTTCTCCCAGGCGAGCAGGACGTCGCCGATGCCGCGTTGAACGAAAGTGGTGGTGGCACCACGGGCGCCGCTATCAAGCACAGGCACATGCTTGTAGAGATCTTTCACAAAGGCCTTGGCTGTGTCGGCCGAACCGCCCGGCTGCTTCAGCGCCCAGCCCCAGGCCGCGAGATAGTTCCAGCGGGCGCCGCCTGAGGTCTTCGGGTTGGGCGTGATCACTTCGACGCCGTCCTTTGTGAGATCGCCCCAATCCTTGATGCCCTTCGGGTTGCCCTTCCTGACCAGGAAGACAATGGTCGACGTGTAGGGTGAGGAATTGTGTGGCAGACGCGCCTGCCAATCCGCGGGCAGCAACTGCCCCTTGGCGGCGATTTCGTCGATATCGTAGGCAAGGGCTAGGGTGACGACATCGGCCTCGAGCCCGTCGATCACCGCGCGGGCCTGCTTGCCCGACCCGC
>CAZUAL010000007.1:27111-32644 GCA_964618305.1 uncultured Dongia sp.
GTCTTGGCCGGCGTGTTCCACTGGCCGACGATGTCGCGGGCGATCGCGATCGCCTCGTCCTCGGTGGACGCCGGGTAGTCCGCCACGCCGGACACGCGGGTGTGCATGTCGGCGCCGCCGAGCTCGTCGACGCTGACGTCCTCGCCGGTTTCTTTCTTCCAGTGTGCGGCGAAGGCAGCGTTGAACTCCTTATAGAGTTCTCGGGTCGGATCGTAGGAAACATTGAGCAACTTTGTCTCGGCCTGGGCGAGCCCCGGCAGAGAGGTTGCAAAGAGTGCCGCCAGAACGGTGGCAATCGACAGAGAGCGTCTTGAAATCAACATCTTAAGCCTCCTTGAAGAGCGCGACAGCGGCGCGCTGGTCCCCACCACCCTCAGGGGGTATCTGGTGAGAGAAACCTAAATCTCTATCGATATAGTAGACAAACGAGCTTCCCTTGAAAGGCCGCAAGTTTTTCTTATGCGGGCCGTGGTGTCGGCCCAGGATGAAATCGAAAGGCAGCTTGCCGAACCTATGCTAAACAATTGGCGCGGCAGGCGATTCTGCCGGCGGCCAGCGAGAGTCCCCGCAACCCCATGTTTTCCTTGCGCTCCTTTGCCACCGTCGGCGGCATGACCCTGTTGAGCCGGATTCTGGGCTTCGTCCGCGAAGTCCTGATCGCGCAGATATTCGGCACCGGACCGATCGCCGATGCTTTCATCGTCGCCATGCGGTTGCCGAACCTGCTGCGCCAGATCTTCGCCGAAGGGGCCTTTTCGGCGGCTTTCGTCCCTGTTTTCACGCGCCATCTGACCGAGCGCGGCATGTCCGGCGCCCGCATCTTCGCGGAACAGGTTCTCGCCCTGCTTCTGGTAGCCCTGCTGATCGTGCTGGTAGCGGCGGAACTCGCCATGCCCTGGCTCATTCATCTCTTCGCGCCGGGCTTCGATGCGGATCCGGCGAAGTTCCAGGCGGCGGTTCTCTTCACCAGCATCACCTTTCCCTACATCGTCTTCATGTCGCTTTGCGCTTTGCAGGGCGGCATGCTCAACGGCCTGCACAAATTCGCCGAAAATGCGGTGGCGCCGGTCATCCTCAACGCGATCCTCATCGCCACCATGTGGTTCATCAAGGGTCACGAACTCTTCGTCGGCGAAGCGCTCGCCTGGTCAGTGACTCTCTCAGGCGTGGTGCAGTTCCTGTGGCTTGCCAATGCCTGCCGGCGCGCGGGGCTGAGCCTGCGCCTGCCAATGCCGCGCTTCACGCCGGATGCCGTGCAGCTCTTCAAACTGATGGTGCCCGGACTCTTCGGTGCGAGTGTTACCCAGATCAATCTCGCCGTTTCCACTATCCTGGCGTCGCTGCATCCGGGATCCGTCTCGTTCATCTACTATGCCGACCGGCTCTACCAATTGCCGCTGGCGCTCATCGGCTCCGCGATCGGTGTCGTCCTGCTGCCGGCGCTCACGCGGGCGCTGCGGAGCGGAGAGCCCAAATCCGCCATGCACATGCAGAACCGCGCCCTGGAACTGGGGCTCGTTCTATCGCTCCCATCCACTGTCGGCCTCATCGTCGCTGCACTGCCCATTGTGACGACTGTCTACCATCGCGGCGCCTTCACCGGTTCGGATGCCGAGGCTGTCTCGATCGCGCTCATGATCATGTCGGCGGGGCTTCCAGCCTACGTCGCCAACAAGGCGCTCACGGCGGCTTTCCTGGCGCGCGAAGATACGACGACACCATTCCGGCAGGCGGTCATTTCGGTTGCCGTCAATATCAGCATCTCCTTCGCACTCACCTTGCCTTACGGCTTTATCGGCGTTGCCGTCGGCGCCATGGTGTCGGCCTGGGTCAATGCGATCTTGCTGGCTGTCATTCTCTATCGGCGCGGCTTCCTTGTTCTCGATGATCGGATCAAGCGGACCTTGCCACGGCTTTTCCTATGCTGTGCCGTGCTGGCAATCACTACCTGGGGCGCGGTGCTGTTGCTTTGGCCCGGCGAAGGTGCTGCGGCGCAAATGCAAGCCCTGGCACTGGTCGCCATCATCGCCGCTGGCGCGGTGATCTTTGCGGCAAGTGTTCTCCTCTGCCGCATCGTCAGCATCGCGGAGTTACGTTCGCTGCGCCGCAAAAGATAGGTTTTGCGCGGAGATTCCAACTTTAGCGGGTTGTCGGCGGCGGCGATGGGCGTCTAATCTCGCATCGGAAATACCAGATTGCCGGAAAGCGCCTGATGTTCACACCGACACCGCGCCAGAATGAAATTCTCGCCTTGGCCCGCCTCAACGGGCGCGTGGCGGTGGAGGATCTTGCCGCCAAGTTCGACGTGACGCCGCAGACCATCCGCAAGGATCTCAATGATTTGTGCGGCCAGCGGCTGCTCACCCGCACGCATGGCGGCGCCATTCTGGCCTCAGGTGTCGAAAACGTCGCCTACGAGGCGCGCCGGCATCTTGCCGACGATGAAAAGCGCCGCATTGGCGAACATGCGGCCTCGCTCATTTCCAACGGCTCCTCGCTCTTCGTCAACATCGGCACGACGACGGAGGAAGTGGCGCGGGCTCTTCGCGCCCACGAGGGGCTGCTGGTCATCACCAACAACATTCATGTGGCCGGCATCCTGCTGCCGTCGCCCAGGATCGACGTGATCGTCGCGGGCGGCATGCTGCGCCGTTCCGACGGCGGCATCGTCGGCGAGCAGGCGGTCGACTTCATCTCGCAATTCAAGGTCGATTATGCAGTGATTGGTGTCTCCGCCATCGACGATGACGGCTCGCTGCTCGATTTCGACTATCGCGAGGTACGTGTCGCGCAGGCGATCATTGCCAATGCGCGCAATGTCATCCTGGTCGCTGATTCGATGAAGTTCACGCGCACCGCGCCGGTTCGGATCGGGCACCTTTCCGAAATCAATATCTTCGTCACTGACCGGCCGCCGCCCGAACAGATCGGCGAGATTTGCCGCCACAGCGGCACCGTGATCGCGGTCGCTCCCGGGGCGCCGGTCGAAGAAACCGAACCGGCATAGACACTTAGCCGCTTGGTTCGCGCGGGTCGTTCGATCCGGGTTTTTCCTTTTCAGCGTTTTTCACTCGCTTTCTCGCAAAAGCGAAAAGAGCTCGCGCCTTAGTTTTCCCTTGTCTTTCGTTTAGTTTCGTTTCACCATCCGGACCGAAATTAACGAAACCGGTCATGCCATACGCCGCCGCCGGCTGAAGCAGCAAGCAAAGCGGGCGAGCCAAGGTCTGTTTTCCACGGAAAATGGGGGCGATGCCGATCCGGTCGGGAGGAAGTGCTGCCCATGGCCAATATGGCCAACATTTTCGACATCGTCGTCATTGGCGGTGGCATCAACGGTTGCGGCATCGCCCGCGACGCGGTTGGCCGCGGGCTCAAGGTGCTGCTGGCCGAACAGAACGATCTGGCGAGCGGCACGTCCTCGGCTTCGACCAAGCTCATTCATGGCGGCCTGCGCTATCTTGAGCACTACGAGTTCCGCCTGGTGCGGGAGGCGTTGATCGAGCGCGAAGTGCTGCTCAACGCGGCACCGCATATCATCTGGCCGCTGCGTTTCATCCTGCCCCATCACAAGGGATTGAGACCGCGCTGGTTCATCCGCATCGGCCTCTTCCTCTATGACAATCTCGGCGGGCGCAAGATCCTTCCGGGCACGCGCAGCATCGATTTGCGGCAGGACGCGGCGGGTGCCCCACTAAAGCCCGGGTTCACCCATGCTTTCGAATATTCCGATTGCTGGGTCGAAGATGCGCGCCTCGTCGCCCTCAATGCACGTGATGCTGCCGAGCGCGGCGCCGAAATCCTGGTGCGCACGCGCTGCACGCGCGCCCGGCGCGAAGGCGATTTGTGGGCGATCCGGCTGGAGGATGAGGCTGGAAAGCAGCGCGACGTAAAAGCGCGGTCGCTCGTCAATGCGGCCGGCCCATGGGTGTCCAGCTTCCTCGGCGGCGCTGTCGGCATGAACGCGCCGGACAAGATCCGCACCGTCAAGGGCAGCCACATCGTCGTCGAGAAGCTCTTCGATCATGACCGCGCTTATATCTTCCAGAATGCGGATGGGCGTATCTGTTTCGCCATTCCCTACGAGCAGGATTTCACGCTGATCGGCACGACCGACGCCGACTATCAGGGCGAGCCGGGCAAGGTGGCGATTTCGGAAGAAGAGACGGATTACCTGTTGGCTGCCGCCAACGAATACTTCCAGGCCGCGGTGACGCGCGCCAACATCCGCTGGACCTATGCCGGCATCCGCCCGCTCTATGATGACGGGGCGAGCAAGGCACAGGACGCTACGCGCGATTATGTCCTGAAGCTCGACGAGGGGGATGGCAAGGTGCCGCTTCTCTCCGTTTTCGGCGGCAAGATCACGACCTATCGCCGGCTCGCCGAAGCAGCACTCGAAAAGCTGCAGCCTTTCTTTCCGGCGATGAAGGCGCCCTGGACCGCGCAGGCGACATTGCCGGGCGGCGATTTCCCGCCCCATGCTTTCGCATCGCAAGTCGGCGCTTTGCAGCAGAAGTTTCCGTTTCTTGAACTCAAGGAGGCGCGGCGTTTGGTACGTGCCTATGGGACCCGAGCTGAGCGCGTGTTGGGGCATGCCCGCAATTTGGCCGATCTCGGCCGGCGTTTCGGCCCGGCCCTCACCGAGGCGGAAGTGAATTATCTCATCGACCAGGAATGGGCGAGGAGCGCCGACGACATCATCTGGCGCCGCTCCAAGCTTGGCCTCCATATGTCGAAGGCCGATCAGCAGGCCTTGAATGATTTCGTTTCGTCCCGATTGTCGCGTAGCGCAGAGCAGGCCTTGACCAGCCAAGTGTGATCGCGCCGACATTGGAACGGAAGCCAGAGTTTGAAGAATCGTCCGGCTGGAGAAGTGCGCACTGGCCGGGTGGACACTCAAAGCGCACGTGAGGAGGAAAACGATCATGGCGATCCGTCGTACCGTGTCGTTGGCCGCTCTGATGCTGGCAATGGGAACCGTCCCGGCGTTCGCAGACGAGGCAGCGGCCAAGAAATGGATTGATCAGGAGTTCCAGCCCTCGACTCTCTCCAAGGACGAGCAGTTGAAGGAAATGGAGTGGTTCATCAAGGCTGCTGAACCCTTCAAGGGAATGGAAATCAACGTGCTGTCGGAAACCATTCCGACGCATGAATATGAATCGAAGGTGCTGACCAAGGCCTTCGAGGAAATCACCGGCATCAAGGTCAACCACCAGCTCCTCGGCGAAGGCGAGGTCGTGCAGGCGGTCCAGACTCAGATGCAGACCAATCGCAGCCTCTATGACGCCTACATCAACGATTCCGATCTGATCGGCACGCATTCGCGTCTGCAATCGGCTGTCAACCTCACGGACTGGATGGCGGGCGAGGGCAAGGATGTCACCAATCCCGGCCTCGACATCGACGACTTCATGGGCAAGTCGTTCACGACCGGTCCGGACGGCAAGCTGTGGCAGCTGCCCGACCAGCAATTCGCGAACCTCTACTGGTTCCGCAAAGACTGGTTCGATCGTGACGATCTGAAGAAGGCGTT
>CAZUAL010000008.1:0-4864 GCA_964618305.1 uncultured Dongia sp.
ATCTGATGGCCACCGTCGATCTCGGCGAATTTGCCAAGCTCGATCATAAGGCGGTCCGCGAGGCGATCAGCGAAATCGTCGGCGAAATCATCAACATGCGCAATCTGATGCTCTCCGCTGTGGAGCAACAGACGCTCATCACCGATATCTGTAACGATATCCTCGGGCTGGGGCCGCTCGAACCATTGCTGGCCCGCGATGATATCGCCGACATTATGGTCAATGGATATGACAAGGTCTATATTGAGACTAACGGCATCATCCAGCTGACAGACGTCAAGTTCCGTGACAATCAGCAACTGATGAACATTTGTCAGCGGATCGTCCAGGCAGTCGGCCGTCGTGTCGACGAAGCCAGTCCGATCTGCGATGCGCGCCTGCAAGACGGTTCGCGTGTCAACGTGATCGCGCCACCGCTTGCCATCGACGGGCCGGCGCTCACGATCCGAAAATTCAAACGCGACCGTCTGACGCTCGACAAGCTGGTCAAGTTTGGCTCGATCTCGCCAGCCGGCGGTCGACTGCTTGAGATCATCGGTCATTGCCGCATCAATATCATCATTTCCGGCGGTACGGGCTCTGGTAAGACGACGCTGCTCAATTGCATGACCAACTATATAGATCGCAATGAGCGCGTGATCACCTGCGAGGACGCAGCCGAGTTGCAGCTGCAGCAGCCGCATGTGGTGCGATTGGAGACCCGCCCCCCGAATCTTGAAGGCGTCGGGCAGGTGACCATGCGCGATCTCGTACGCAACTGCTTGCGTATGCGACCCGAACGCATCATCGTCGGCGAAGTCCGCGGCCCGGAGGCCTTCGATCTCCTCCAGGCGATGAATACCGGTCACGACGGTTCGATGGGCACCATTCACGCCAACAATCCGCGCGAATGCATATCGCGTATCGAGAACATGATCGCGATGGGCGGCTATACGTTGCC
Organism: uncultured Dongia sp.; assembly: GCA_964618305.1. GTDB lineage: Bacteria > Pseudomonadota > Alphaproteobacteria > Dongiales > Dongiaceae > Dongia. Next base: position 941 of record CAZUAL010000008.1, read on the forward strand.
CGCAAAGACGGTGCGCGAACAGATTGCCGGCGCGGTCAACGTCATCGTTCAGGCCTCTCGCCTGCGCGACGGATCCCGCAAAATCACCCATATCAGCGAGATCGTCGGCATGGAAGGCGATGTGGTCACGCTGCAAGATCTCTTCATCTATGAAATCCAGGGTGAGGACGCCCAAGGCCGCATCGTCGGCCGGCATCGGTCGACTGGCCTGCGTCCCGCCTTCTACGATCGGGTGCGCTACTTCGGCAAGGAGCGCGAGCTTGCCGAAGTCATGGAGGAAGCCAGTGTATAGCCAACTCGGCAGCATGCTTCCGCAGGTGCTGCTGTTGGCGCTGGCTGCAAGTGTCGCAGTCGTTCTGATGATCGTGGCTGTTATCGCCGTCGTCCGAGCACCCCGTGTAAAGCTTGAGAAGCGCATTGCGGCCGTCGTCGGCGAGAAGGCAACGTCCAAGGCCGACAAGTCGCCTGGCAAGGAACAGCAAATGGCCGGCCGCAAAAAGCAGGTGGCCGAGAAGCTTAAGCAGGCTGAGGAGTTGAGCCAGCAGCGCCGAGGCGCCAGGCTGCGCGAAGCCCTCATTCACGCCGGACTGCAGATTTCGCCGCAGCGCTTCATGATGATGGCCGGAGCGTCGGGTCTGATTTGCGTATTGCTTGCCTGGCTGATTGGCGCGCCACCGCTTCTCTGGCTCGTCGCGCTGCCGATTGGCCTGTTCGGCATACCGAAGCTCGTTCTTAGTCATCTCATTAAACGGCGAAAGTTCAAATTCACGTCGTACTTTCCCGACTCGATCGACATCATCGTCCGCGGCGTACGCTCAGGCCTCACGGTCGGCGAATGCCTCAATATCGTTGCCCGTGAGATGCCTGTTCCCGTCGGTCCGGAATTCACTTTGGTCAACGAAGGTATCAAGCTTGGCATGACCATGGCTGAGGTGTTGCAGCGAATGTCCGACCGTGTGCCGACGCCGGAGGTCCGCTTCTTCACCATCGTTCTCATTACGCAGCAATCGACCGGTGGCAACTTGGCCGAGACGTTGGCCAAGCTCTCCGATGTCCTGCGTCAGCGCAAGCGCATGCGTGACAAAGTGACAGCGATGTCCAGCGAGGCGAAGGCGTCGGCTGCCATCATCGGTTCTTTGCCTTTCATCCTGAGCGGCGCCCTGGCTGTACTGCAGCCGCACATCATCAGTCTGCTGTTTACGACCTCGGTCGGCAACCTGTGGATCGGCATCGGGATTGTGATGATGCTGATCGGCATGTTCGTGATGCGGCAGATGATCAATTTTGATATCTGAGGGGAAAGATGGCTGGGATCGAATTGGGCCTTAATCTGCCCTCGCTCATCATCATGATCTCCTTCGTCGCGGCGTTTGCATCCGTCCTTGCCGTGGCACTTCCCTTCGTGTCGCGCGGCAGCTTCGAATCGCGCTTGAAGGCGGTTGCCGCCAAGCGCGAGGAGTTGCGCGTGCGGCAGCAGGAGCAGTTCCAGCAGCGCAAACGCCTGATGCCGGGCAAGCATGAAGGGTTGATGCGCGCGATCATCAATCTCTTCAAGATGGAAGAACTTCTTAAGGCGAAGGATCTGCGCTTGAAGCTTCTGCAGGCCGGATGGCGGCATCCTTCGACGCCGGTGCGCTTCATCTTTGCGCGCATTGCGGCCCCGATCCTGCTGCTAGTCGGCGGATTTATCTATCTGCGCTTCGCGATGCCGAAGAGTTCGACGGAGCTTCATCTGGCTCTGTCGATCGCCGCCGCCGCCTTCGGTTACGTGTTTCCGAATCTCTGGCTGACCAACGCGATCCAGAAGCGCCAGGCGGCTCTGCGCCGCGCTTTTCCGGATACGTTGGATCTCATGGTCATTTGCGTCGAGGCCGGCATGTCGATCGAGGCCGCCTTCCAGAAGGTGACGGAGGAAATGGCCGAAACCGCGCCGGAACTGGCCGAGGAAGTCGGCATCACCGCGGCGGAGCTGGCCTTCCTGGGTGACCGCCGGCTGGCTTTTGAGAACCTCGCGACCCGCACCGGCATGCGGAACTTCAAGTCGCTGGCAACGACACTGGTTCAGGCCGAAAAGTACGGCACGCCGATCGCCGTCGGCCTTCGGACGATTGCCCAGGAAAATCGGGACGAGCGCATGATGGCGGCCGAAAAGAAGGCTGCTGCCTTGCCGGCGAAGCTGACGGTGCCGATGATCATGTTCTTCCTGCCCGTGCTCTTCATCGTCATCATCGTGCCGATCGTCATCAAGGTGACGGCCACATTCAAATGACGGGAGCTGCGCAGGGGGCGGGTCCCGAGCGGCCTAGTTCCCGCTGGTCAGATACTGATAGTAGGACGCGTTCTGCTCGGCCATTTCCTTGGGCAGGTCTTTCCGCGCCAGTCGTTCGGCGCCGCTCGTATCTCCGCGCAGCGCCATCATCAAGGCGAGGTTCTGGCGCACCTGGGCCGAAGCACTCGGCTGGTCGACCGCTTGGCCCAAAGTCTCAATGGCGCCGGTGAGATCGCCCGACTGGGCCTGGGACAAGGCGAGATTGTTGAGGATCTCTGGATTCCTGGGCGACAGCATCAGGGCCTGGGCATAGGCCTGGCGCGCATTGGCGAAGTCACCCTGATAGTCATAGGCGACGCCAAGTGCGGAGAAGGCGTCCCACGTGGCACCGGGCATCGAGGCGCATTCTTGCAAAACAGGAACGGCAAGATTCATCCGGTCACTTGCGACATAGGATTTGCCGAGCTCGGCGAGCAGCTGCGGCGTGCGGCCGTGTTTCAAGATGAGTTGGTTCAGGATGTCGACATCCTGTGGCGTGCTCCCGGCAAAGCGCAAATTGCGCGCGAGGGCTATCGCCAGTTCCAAATTGTTCGGATCGCGGGAGAGCAGGGATTGGTAATGCTGGGCCGCCTCGAGGTAGTTGTGCTGCGCCTCGGCTTGCAGCGCGGCCATCTTGAGTTGCGGATCGATCTGGGATGGCTTGGCATCGGTGCTTGACGTATCCGCGCCGGAATCGCCGCTGGTGCCCGGCAAGGTCCCGCAGGCCGCCATCGGTGCCGAAAGGCAGGCCGCTAGGGCTGCCATCGCCAGGGTCTTCCGTCCAAAATGCCGCGCCGCCACAGCCGATGCCATCACAAGCCCACCTTCGCCATCTGATTCGAAGTTCGCACAGTTTCGCACAAAACCTCGCTAAATCCTAGTATTACATAGGAAATTTAATTGTGCGTTAAGAAGAATGGGGCTAGGATATGAAATTGATCAGCCGACCAGCTTGCTACTCTTAGGGACGAATATGCGCGCGTTCACGTTGGCGACTTTGACGTCGGTCATTCTGGCAGCCGGAACCCTGACAATGGGGGGTGCCGCGGCCGACGATGTCATGCAGGTAACTTGGCGCAAGGCGCAACTCATGAATGTCGGCTCCGGCGTTGCCAGCATCATCATCGGCGACCCGTCGGTGATCGATGTAACGCTCGAAGGAAACGGTCAGATCGTGGTCTTCGGCAAGGTCCCCGGTGAGACAAACATGACCATCTTGGGGGCGGACAATTCGGTGCTGTTCGATTCACCCGTCGTCGTGATGCCAGAAGATGCGCGGCACATCTCCATCATCTCTCCGGGTAATGCTGTCGTTGAAGAGCGCACGTGGAACTGCCTCACGCGATGTGTGCAGGTTCTTGGCCCGGGTTCCATCCGGTACACGTCGGTTCGGGGCATGGGTGGCGGGTCAAGCGGCTTAGCCGCGGCCGATGCGGGCGCCGGTGGCGCTAGTGGTTCGGGCGACGCCGCAGCAGCCGCCGGGCAAACCGCTCAGGATGTTGGCAATATGAACAGCGCGACCGCGAAAGGTGCGGGCGGTGTCGCCGGTCAATCAGGGACCATGATCGCGCCTTACTGACGCCATCGGGTTTCTTTGGGGAAAGTTTATCTAAAAC
>CAZUAL010000008.1:4874-9989 GCA_964618305.1 uncultured Dongia sp.
GCAAACGGTACGCGTTGTCTTCAGGTGAATGGTCGAATAGCGGGTGAGAGGACAAGATGATGTTTCGGTCGAGCGACGCATCAAGGACAAGCCAATCCGCATCCAGGCGGAGGCCACGCCGGTTCCTCAATGACGATCGAGGATCCGTGGCGATCTGGGTCGGTATTGCGCTCACCGTCTTTATCGGTTGCGCCGGCATGGCTGTCGACACGGCGCGCGGTTACATGATGAAGGCTAGGCTGTCGCAGGCGCTTGATGCCGCCGCCTTGGCGGGTGCCAAGGCGCTTGGCTCGGACAATGTCGAGTCCGACATCTCCATGTTCTTCAACGCCAATTTCCCAGCTCAGCAGCTCGACGCGGTCCTGGATGGGCCGTATGTGACGCTCAATACGGATAAGAACACCGTCGAGGTAACGGCCCGCGCCACGATCGATTCGACCCTGATGTCCATCCTGGGCTTCGACACGATTACGGTGGGCGCGGCAGCCACCGCTGTACGCGGCCTGAACGGTCTCGATGTCGTTATCGCCATCGACATGTCGGGCTCGATGTGCATGCCGTGCACGAAGATCGAGGCGGCCGAGACCGCCGCCAAGACGCTGGTTGAAACGCTGTACGCCGACCCGAACCCAAAGACGGTCACGATCAATGGCGTCACTTGGGATCTGCTTAATATCGGCATGGTGCCCTGGAACGCCAAGGTGAACGTTGGCCTGAACAAGAAGATCAGTACGCAGGTCTTTGATAGAACAAAGACCAAAGAAGTTCTGCTTCCAAGCTTCACAAATCCGGTCACAGGTGCAACTGGGCTGACCAAAGTTTACGTAACAAATGTCTCACCGGTTTATCTGTTTGACAATCCGCCGGCTGGCTGGACCGGTGCTGTTTATGCTCGGTATATCGATGACTTCAAGACCAGCCCATCAACGCCAAACAATGAGGCCAATGATGGCGATTTGAAGCTCGGCTATGGGAAGTTCGGGGGTAAGGATTGGGTCGCCTATGAACCCATTCCACCGCAGGAAGGTGAGCCGGTCAGTGGAAAGTACCCTAACGACAATACCTATGGCTCGACTTGGAAAAACACGAATAAGAACTGCAGCCAGGCCTATTGGAACGATAACGTCAACGATCCGGACCGGCCTAACAACGCCGCGGACAATGGAGCGCCGCCAAGCATTCCGTTGGCTCCGTCATATTGGGTCAAGGCAAACCCCAATCAGGGAAGCGCGTCGAGCAACGACTGCACCAAGACGCTGACCCATGGGATCATGCCGCTTCAGCCCGTGAAGGATGCGGCAACCAAGAAGGTCGTTACGGATACGATCGACGACCTCTACAACTCGCCGTCCTCAGTGCCAGACGGCAATACCAATGCACCGCAAGGGCTTTACTGGGCGTGGGAAGTCCTGATGCCGGGTGAGCCTTTCAATGAAGCGAAGGCATCAACGCCGTTCACCCGCACGCAGGCCATCGTCCTGCTGACGGACGGTGCGATCACGGGTGAGAATGGCGACGCCTATAAAGGTGTTTTCGGGCCCGATTCAGGTGCCGGCACGAACACCAGTCACGGCTATATCTCGACGGGTGTCCGCAACAATCTCAACAATCGACTGAAGCAGCTGGCGACGAATATCAAGGGTGCAGATCCGGCGAAAGGCGTGAAGATCTACGTCGTGCAATACGACGTGACGAGCGATACGCTGAAGGCGCTGCTCCAGTCGGTCGCGACTGAGCCGAATGCTCCCTACTACTACGATGCCAAGGATGCTGCAGCGTTGCAGACCGCGTTCAAGAAGATCGCGGCCAGCCTCTCGGTGCTGAGGCTTGCTAAGTAAGTAGAGTTGTCCGACAAAGAAAGGCCGGGCCGTCCATGGCGTCCCGGCCTTTTTTTTCTGGCGGAGTGAATTGTCAGTTCGGGATATCTGTGAGGTTCGTGAAGCGCGGTCGGGTGAAGGACCGCGTATAGAGGTTATGTTCCTCATAGATCATTGAGCCGAACATCGGCTCGTAGTGAAAGATTATCTCGGCACAAATGATGTTCTCGCCTTCGCGTACGACCAGACCGCTCGGCAAGGTCGGTGTGCCGTTGACGTCTCCGATCTTGCTGGTCGCCGAGAATGATCCGGGGCTCGACAATTGCCACACGATCTTCTCGGCCGTCCCAGTCGGATTAGCAACGGAGGAGATGATGACGCGGCCTTTGTTGGCAAGATCATAGGGAGCCAGCAGGTCGTTGGCCGCCTCAAACAGATCGTCGATCTTGGCCTTCTCGCCGCCAAGCGACGGGTCGATCTGGGCCACGAGATCGGCCATCGAAGCCGAGGCCCGCTCAAGTTTCTGCCCAATCAGGAGAAAACGTGGGACTTCAAATGTGCCCAGAAAAAGGGTAGAAAAGAAGAACAGGAACAGCGCCATCTCCACCGCCATCGAGCCTTGCTCGGCGATTGGGTCGGCCATCTTACGCTTGTTCTTCCAGGGCAGATTCATGGTCATTCCTGATAGAGGTTGGGCTCGTTGCGCACGACGATCGTCGCACGCAGCGGAATAACACCGTCCGGCGCCATCAACGGTCCGACAAATGGCGTGATTACATGCCAGGGCACCTTGACTTCATAAGCGACAACCTCGCCACCCATGCCGGCGCCATCCTTGCCGATATCCTCATCCCAGACACCGTCGCCATCAAGGTCGGTGAAGGTTTCTACACAGCCGGTGCTGGGGTCGTCGTACTTATCGTTGTGGCAGGGATTAGGATCCTCTTCGGTCCCGGCGGCGCTATCGACAAAAGGCTCTGGCTGCCCGACGCCGCTGAAGCTCGGATAGGTTTTGACGGTGAAGGTTGCTTCGCTGAAATCGACGATGCCGATCGTGTGATCCTTGAGAATCGCGCGAATCTTCTCGGCGCGTGTTGAATCAGTCGGCGACAGGCCGGTGATGCCGTAACGCGAGGCTTCCCGGAGACCGCCTTCGAGCGTCGTGAGGGTTGCCATGATCAGGCCGATCTCAATCGCGCCGAAGGTCATCAGCAGCAGGATCGGCATGACCAGGGCGAACTCCACGATCGCGACACCCTTGTCATCAAGGCGTCGGCCGCAAGGAGCACGTCGAACGATGCTTCGAAAGCCCTGCATTTTATCAAAAATCGCCGATTGTCATGGGGTTGCTCGAAATACCTCAAGCGAAGTGTATTCTCGCACCCCTAAAAAAGATATTACGCTGACCGCGAAAATCCAGGCTCTGAGCCCAGAGAACGCATCTGCTTGCACGATAATGTGGGCCAAAAATGGCTCTGCGCGGTCTATTGCCTGGCCTTCTCGACCCAAGCGCCGTCCGCATCTTGTTGATAATAGATGAGGGGCATTTGAGCGGATTTGTAGTCGCGCCAAGTGGCCCGTGCCGCCGCCACCGCTTCTTCATCCTGGCCATCGAAAAGGGCGCAGATCATTCCGAAGCCGCGGCTCTCGATTTCCGCCGCGTTAGGCGGCGGCGCACCGTCGACGAGGAGCAGAATTTTGGCCGCGTTGGGGTTCTCGTACTGCGCTGTCAGGAAGATTGGCTGCTCGGTCACATTTCCATCGCGCGCTGACCCGTGCGGCAGGAAGCTCGCCGGATCGAATGTCCAGAGATACGCGTTGAGTGCTTCGACACGCTCGGGCGAACCCGCCTGGATAACGGCCCTGTCGCCACGGTCGATGACACGTCGGAGGAGGCGCACCAGCGCCTCCTCCATCCGGGAGCGGGTCAAGTGATAGAAGCGGATCTCCGCCATGGGGCGGGGTTACTTGTCCTCGTAGTCGCGTGCAACCAGCTGCTCAAGCAGGCGCACGCCGAAAGCCGTGGCACCCTTCGGCGTCGTCGGCTTGTCCTTTTCGCTCCAGGTGACGCCGGCGATATCGAGATGGGCCCAAGGCGTTCCCTTCTGGATGAACCGCTGCAGGAACTGAGCCGCCGTGATCGAGCCACCATACCGGCCGCCAATATTCTTCATGTCGGCGGCAGGTGAATCGATCAGCCGATCGTAGGCCGGGGCAAGCGGCAAACGCCACAGCAACTCGCCGGTTGCCTTGCCTGCGGCGACCAGCTGATCCGACAACGCGTCGTCGTTGGCGAAGAGACCGGCATGCTCGGTACCCAGCGCGATCATGATGGCGCCGGTGAGCGTTGCAAGGTCGATGATGGCCTTGGGACGGAAATTCTCCTGCGCGTACCACAGCGCATCGGCGAGGACGAGGCGGCCTTCCGCGTCCGTGTTGAGGACCTCAATCGTCTGCCCGGACATCGAGGTCACGATGTCTCCCGGACGCTGGGCGGTGCCAGACGGCATGTTCTCGACCAGGCCGATGACGCCGACCGCATTCACCTTTGCCTTGCGGGCGGCAAGGGCACGCATGACGCCGATGACGACGCCGGAGCCACCCATATCCCATTTCATGTCTTCCATGCCGGCCGCTGGCTTGATCGAGATTCCGCCGGTATCGAAGGTGACACCCTTGCCGACGAAGCAGATCGGCTTGGCCTTGGCGTCTGCAGCGCCGTTCCATTGCATGGTGACCAGCTGGCTTTCGCGTTCCGAACCCTGGCCGACGCCGAGGAGGGCGCCCATGCCGAGCTTCTTCATCTCCTTTTCACCGAGGACTTCGACGGTGATGCCAAGTTCGGCCAGCGTGGAGGCTTCTTTGGCAAGTGTTGCCGGGTAGATGATGTTCGCCGGTTCCGACACTAGGTTGCGGGTCATCATGACCGCGTCGGCGATCTTGTCGAGCGGATCAAAGGCCTTCTTGGCCGCCGCCGGATCGCCGAGCGTGATTGTCAGCTTCTTCAGGGTCGGCTTGTGGTCAGGTTTTTCTTTCGTCCGATACTTGTCGAACCGGTAGGACCGGAGTCTTGCGCCGGTTGCGATCCGCGCCGCGACCTCAGCTTCATTGAGGGGGCAGCCCGACAGGCTTTCAACGGCGATGGTCGCTTCGCGCTCACCGGCCGCGTTGAGGGCGGCGACTTGTTCGCGGGTGGGGGCGAGCATGAGCGCGTCGAGGCCCGCGGCGATGTCGGTCTGCCACGCGGTGAGCACCCGGCTGGTGGCGGTGTCGGGGTCGACGACGTGGACCCGATGGT
>CAZUAL010000008.1:9999-32136 GCA_964618305.1 uncultured Dongia sp.
GCGTTGAGGGCGGCGACGAGGCGTCCGCCGATGGCCTCGGCGGCAAAGGCGTCGAGCTTGGCCGGATTGCCGATTCCGGCCAGGATCAGACGGGAGACGTCGAGACCCTGCGGGGCCAGAATGATCAACTGTTCGTCATGGCCGCCTTTGAACCGGCTGGCGTTGAGCGCCCGGGAAACAGCACCCTTGGTGGCCTTCTCGGCCTGGCTCGCTGCTGCGGTCAGCTTGCGACCCTCTGCAACACCCACCACATAGGCGCCCTGAGCCGGGACTTCCGGCTTGGCGAAGGTGACCTTCATCTTGATTTCTCCTGCTTTTTCGCGAATTTCTCTTCGCTCCATCCAAGCGCCTGCTGATCCGAAGCGCTGGCTGGTAATGGTCTGATCGCGACACACCTCCAGCCCCTAACAGAGCGATTCGGCAGCCGGTTTGACCGGAAGCCTTAGCATAAACGGGGCAGGCTCGCTATTCCCGGCGCAAATCCCGCGGAATGAGCCAACCTACTGAAATATGTGGACGAATGGTCACGGCATGCTACTTTAGCCGACAGATTTCCGGCCAGGGACAGGGCCGGTCAAGAAGACCATTTCGCAGGGCGTTTGGGGGTAGTTGCTTTGGCGCGGATTGATTTGTTGGGTTCAGCCCTTGGTGCTGCCCTCTGTGGCTTGATTGTCGCCACGGGGATGACTGGCGCCGCCAAAGCAGACGACACTGTTCATCTGGTCGCCGACGAGGTCGGCTATGACGAGGATTTCGGCATCTATGTCGCGCGCGGCCATGTCGAGGCACAGCGCGGCGACAAGATTATCATGGCGGATACGCTCACCTACAACGAGCGGACCAAGTCGGTCACGGCGAACGGCAATGTCGCCATGCTGCTGCCGAGCGGCGACACGATGTTCGGCTCCTATGCTGATGTCAGCGAGGATTTCAACGATGGCATCGTTCAGAGTTTCAAGGCGCTGTTCAAGGACAAGTCGCGCCTTGCCGCCCAATCGGCCCAGCGCGTCGGTGGCGACAAGCTGATCCTGCGGAACGCGGTCTACACGCCTTGCCTGCCCTGCGCGACCGATCCCAGCCGCCAGCCGATCTGGCAAGTGAAGGCGCGGGATGTCGTGAAGGATGACGTGGCGCAGACCGTCACCTACCACAATGCCTGGATGGAAATGTGGGGGCTTCCGGTCTTCTGGACGCCCTATTTCCAGCACCCGGCGCCTGGTGTCGAACGCATGACGGGTCTCCTCGAACCCCGCATCTCAGCTTCGTCGGGGCGGGCAGGCTATCAGTATGCGCAGCCCTATTTCATCACGCTTGGCCCGGACAAGGATGTCACGCTGACGCCGATTGTCCGCATCGGTGGCGATCCGGATTCAGCCGGTGCCGTCGGCGATATCGAATACCGCCAGCGCGTGCGCAACGGCGCTTTCCGGCTCGAACTCTCCGGGACCCAGGAAGACCGCTTCGGCAACGAGAACACGTCGCTGGTGAAGAACAACGAGGTGCGGGGTCACATCGAAGGCGACGGCCTATTCGAGATCAACCGTGATTGGCGCTGGGGCTTCACCAACAAGCTGACTTTGGACAAGTCCTATCTGCGGCAGTACCATTTCGGGTCGCCGGACTGGCTCGAGAACCAGCTGTGGACGGAGGGCTTTTTCGGCCGCTCCTATTTCGATGCCCGCGCGATGGGGTTCCAGTCCACGGACAAGGATTTTGATTCCGACAACGCGCCGATGGTCCTGCCCTCGATCAACTACAATTTCGTCGGTGAGCCTGGCCCCTACGGCGCCTATTGGGGGCTAAACGTCAACACACGGAACATCGTGCGCGAAGAAGCGCGAGATTCGCTGCGCTTCTCGGTGAGCCCGTCCTGGACGCTCCCCTATACAAGTTCGATGGGCGACATCTACGAACTCAAACTGTCCTTCCAGAGCGATCTCTATATCGTCAACGATGTGGACAAGAATTCGGATGACGTGACCGGAGACGAGGGCGATTTCGACGGTGTCGCCGGCCGCTTCTTTCCTGAAGCAAGCTTTAAGTGGCGCTATCCCTTCGTCCACACCGGTACCGATCTGACCCAAGTGGTGCAACCGATTGCTCAGCTGGTCCTGGCTCCGGATTGCTGCAACACAGGCAAGATCCCCAACGACGACAGTCGTGCCTTCGAATGGGACGATACCAAGGTCTTCGATTCCGACCGCTTCGCCGGGCTTGATCGTGTCGATTCTGGTTCGCGCCTCAATTACGGGCTGGAGTGGACTGGGTATTTGCCAGAGGGCGGATATGCCGACGTGTTCCTCGGTCAGAGCCTGCGCTTCTGGAATGATGGCGATGAGGTGCGGGACGGCAGCGGCATCGACGATGATCTTTCAGATCTGGTCGGACGCATTGCTCTGGTTCCAACCGACTGGCTCGACCTTTCCTACCGCTTCCGACTTGATGTCGACGACTTGGACATGAACCGCCAGGATCTCGGGCTTTCTGCCGGACCGGAGGAGCTCAGGGTCGATCTGCATTACGTGCAGATCGAAGACGACCTCGAAGGCGGCAAAGAAGAGCAGGTGAGTGCCGGCCTTCGCGCCAAACTTGGCGAGTATTGGACGATCGGAACGAGCGCAAGCTACGACATTCACGACAATGATCTGCTCACCGTCGGCGGACTGCTTGAATACCAGGACGAATGCTTCGGCATGCTGTTGAATGCCATCTACGCGCCTGAGAGCGACGAGGATGATTCAAGCGGCGACTTCACCGCGATGGTGCAGTTCCGCTTCACCAACCTCGGCAATATCGGGTCCAACTTCTAGGGACCGATCAAGGTCGGGCCAAGGTTTGAATTGAGATGATGCGGGCTATGTCTAGCAAAGTGCGTGCGATCTTCCTGGCATTCGTTTGCCTTCTGACTGTTGCGGGGATCTCGGATCGACCGGCCCGGGCGCAGGACGCATTGAAGATCGTCGCTGTCGTCAATGAAGACATCATCACGGAGCTTGATCTCTTTGTGCGCATGCGTCTTGCCATGATGTCGGCGCGCCTCAACGACACGCCGGAGACGAGGCAGAGACTGCTCCCGACCTTGCTGCGCACAATGATTGACGAGCGCCTGAAGGCACAGGAAGCCGCGCGCCAAGGCATTTCGGTTTCCACCAGCGACGTGCAGCGACGGATCGACGATCTAGCCAAGCGCAATGGCGCGACGACAGAGCAGTTTGCGGACGTATTGCAGAAGAATGGCATTCTGATCGAGACATTGGCTGAGCAGATCAAGACGGAACTGTCCTGGGCTCGCCTCGTGCAGCGCCGACTGAGATCTCAAGTCAAGATCACTGATGAAGAGATCGACCAAGCCCTGGCCGCCTTGCAAGCCGCCCAAGGACAAACAGAATACCGCCTGCTGCAGATATTCCTTTCGTCCGGGTCCGGTGACGAGGCCAGCGTTCAGCAATCGGCGCAGCGGTTGAAGGAGCAGCTCGATCAGGGGGCCGACTTCAGCGCTTTGGCGAGTGAATTTTCGCAGGACCAGGGAGCGATCCGCGGCGGGGATTGGGGCTGGGTTCGGCTCGACATGCTCGATCCGCCGGTTGCACAGGTCGTGCAGACGCTGTCGGCGAACCAAGTTGGCGGCCCGATCCGCGGAGCGGGTGGATACTATCTGGTGAAAGTGCGAGCCACGCGCATCATCGACGCCCGATCTGTCGCGGAAGGCACGGTGGAGCTTGAGCAGATACTATGGTCGCTGCCGAGTAACGCAGCGGAGTCAGAGGTGGACAAAGCCACCTCGCAAGCCAATACCCTGATCCCCAAGATCCAGTCGTGCGCCGACATGAGCAATATGGCCGACGATGCTAAACCCGGTGTCTATCGGAACCTCGGCAACGTGCTGGTAAGTGATCTGCCGCCTGAAGTGCAGAGCTTCGCGCTCAATCAGCCGGTCGGGGAACCCAGTCCGCCGGTGCGAACCAGTCGCGGTGTCGGCATCTATGTCTTCTGCAGCCGCAGCGGTGGCGATGATGCGTCGCTCTCGCGCGTGAGCGTCGCTGATCGCCTTGGCCGGCAGAGGCTCGATACCTTGGCGCGCGGCTACCTCTCTGATTTGCGACGCGCCGCAGTTATCGATATCCGCCTATGAACGACGACGAGCCGGCAGACGAGGGCGGGGCGCCTCGGCACCCACTCCCTCTGCCGCCGTTGCGTGATGTGATCGCCCAGCATGGTCTCAGCGCCAACCGCGCCCTCGGGCAGAATTTTCTCTTCGACCTCAACCTGACCGGCCGGATTGCCCGGGCTGCCGGACCGCTCGATGCTGGAACCGTCATCGAGATCGGTCCAGGTCCAGGTGGGCTCACCCGGGCGCTGCTCGATCATGGTGCCAAGAATGTCATCGTCATCGAGCGTGATCGCCGCTTCCTGCCGGTCCTCGCCGAGATTTCCGCCGCCTATCCCGGCCGTCTCAGCGTCATCGAAGGAGATGCGCTCAAGGTTGATGCGGCAAAGCTCGGCTCCGCACCGCGCCGGATCGTCGCCAATCTCCCCTACAATGTCGCAACACCGCTCCTACTCGGGTGGCTGGAAGCCGGAACCGCCTTCACCAATCTCACCCTGATGTTTCAGAAGGAGGTTGCCGAACGGTTGCTCGCCAAACCCCGGACCAAGGATTACGGCCGTCTCAGCATTGCCGCGCAATGGCGTGCCGAGGTGCGCCGGCTCTTCGACATTCCACCGCGGGCCTTTACGCCACCGCCGAAGGTGACCTCGACCGTCGTTCAACTCATTCCTCGGGCGGAGCCACTGTTCCCGGCGGATGGCGCCATGCTGGAAAGGGTGACCGCGGCCGCCTTCGGGCAGCGCCGGAAGATGCTGCGGCAATCGCTACGCCAGGTGTCGCCCCAGGCTGAAGAGGCGCTCGCTGAGGCCGACATCGAGCCGACCCAGCGTGGCGAGGAACTGACGATCGAGCAATTCTGCGCCTTGGCCAGGGCTCTCAAGGCCCGTCGGCCGGGCGGGCTTACTGACCTTCCCGCAGGCCCTTGACGAAGTCGGTGAGGCCGATCTGCCGCTGCCGGCGCAGGCGCTCGGCCCTCAGGATGGCGCGGACGCTTTCGACACTCGCATCAACGTCGTTATTGACGATGATGTAGTCGTATTCCGCCCAATGGCTCATCTCGTCCGACGCCTTGGCCATGCGCTTGGCGACGACTTCGGCGCTATCCTGCGCCCGTGTCTTCAAGCGCCGTTCGAGCTCGCGCGTCGATGGCGGCAGCACGAAGACGCTGACCAGATCCTCGCGCGCATTGTGCGCCAATTGTTGCGTCCCCTGCCAATCGATGTCGAAGAGGATGTCGCGGCCGCGCGACAGTTCCTTGGCGACCTGCGCTTTGGGCGTGCCATAGTAATTGTCGAAGACCTTGGCATATTCCAGGAATTCACCCCGGTTGATCATCAGGTTGAATTCGGTCAAATCGACGAAGTGATAGTCGATCCCGGCCGTCTCCCCCGGCCGCTTCTGCCGCGTCGTCGCTGACACGGAAAGGGAGAGGTCGGGTTCCAACTCCAGGAGGCGGCGTGAGATCGTGGTCTTGCCAGCGCCAGAAGGCGAGGAGAGAACCAGCATCAGGCCGCGCCGGCTGATATCGACAAATCCTGAAGACTGTTTGAGGCTAGATGGCACGGTTCCCGCTCTATTCGATATTCTGGATCTGCTCGCGCAGCTGCTCGATGGCTGCCTTAAGCTCGATGCCGAGATTGGTCAAGGCCAGATCGGCGGCCTTGGAGCAGAGCGTGTTGGCCTCGCGGTTGAACTCCTGGCAGAGGAAGTCGAGCTTGCGGCCAACAGCGCCGCCCTTGCCGATGAGGTCGCGGGCCGCCGACACATGCGCGGCAAGCCGGTCGATCTCTTCGCGCACGTCGGCGCGGCCGGCAATGATGGCAAGTTCCTGTATCAATCTCTCCGGATCGACGGGGATGCCGTCCGGCATCAGCTGCTTTAGCTGTTCCTCTAGCCGCTGGCGGATATTGGCCGGCTGCGCACCGGCGCTGGCGGCGGCTGCAATGCGCAGGCGCTCGACCTCGTCGAGGTGTGACAGAACGATTCCGGCAAGGCGCGCGCCTTCGACCCGCCGCATGGCGTTGAGCTCGGACATGGCCTGGCGCAGCCCGGTCTCGATCGCTTTCTGGCGCTGGTTCAGGACCTCTTCCTCGACGGGTGGTGTTTCCACTTCGAGGACGCCTTTGAGGCCCAGAAGGCCGTCAAAAGTCGGCGGATTGGCCGAAACCCTTCCCTGCATTTCGTTCACGAGCGCCAGGATCTGATCAAGGGCGCCACGATTGACGGAAAGGCGGCCGCGGCTGGCGATTTCGTCGATGCTGAGATTGACCGACAGATTGCCGCGCTTCAAAAGCTCCGCCGCGGCCTGCCGCACGGCCCCGTCCATCGCCTCATAGCCCTGTGGTACGCGGCAGCGAACATCAAGGGAGCGGCCGTTGACCGATTTGAGCTCCCAGGTCCAAAGAAAATCCCCGACGGCACCGCTCGTGCGCGCAAAACCGGTCATGCTGGCAATCGACACAATATCCCCCTTGCAGATTGGAGCCATCATCCCGGATGCTTCGCCGGCTGGCAAGGGATCGGCTGGGTTTGGCGTTTCCGGAAGGACAAGAATGGGCAAGGAATACAAGTCGATCCTGATTTCAGGGGCCAGTTCTGGGCTCGGCGCGGCCTTGGCACGCGCCTACGCGGCCCCCGGCGTCCAACTCCATCTGGGCGCAAGGCGCGCGGATCTATTGGCGGATGTGGCCGAGGCATGCCGTGAGCGCGGTGCCGACGTCGCGGTTGACGCAATCGATGTGACCGATCACCTGCAAACGGCCGACTGGGTGAAGAGGTCCGACAAGATACGCAGTCTGGATTTGGTCATCGCCAACGCCGGCATTTCCGGCGGCACCCATGGCGGAATCGAAAGTGACGAGCAGGTGAGGGCCATCTTCTCGGTCAATGTGGATGGTGTATTGAATACCGTCTTGCCCGCGATCCCCTTGATGCGGGAACGCGGCAGCGGCCAGATCGGCATCATGGCGTCTCTCGCCGGACATCGTGGTTTTCCGGGCGCTCCTGCCTATTGCGGATCGAAGGCGGCGGTCAAGGTGTGGGGCGAGGGCCTTCGCGGCGCTCTCTCTCCGGAGGGGATCGGCGTCAGCGTCATCATGCCGGGCTTTGTGGTGACGCCCATGACGGATGCAAATGACTTTCCGATGCCGTTCCTGATGCCGGTCGAAAAGGCCGCCGCTATCATCCGATCGGGTTTGGCGCGGAACCGGGCCCGCATCGCCTTTCCGTGGCCCACCGCCATTGTCGCCTGGATAATAGGAAGTCTTTCACCGGGATTGACTGACCAGCTTCTCCAAGCCGCACCGAGAAAAAGATAGAAACGGCAACTCTTTCGCTGGGGAGGGGTTTGCTTCGGATGTCGCGAGCCATTTGTCGGAGCAGCAAGCAATCTGGCGGTTGAGGTTCTGTTTAGTTCGATAAAGTTGGAAATAACGCTTGACGCCGGAGATGCCCGAGCTCAGATTGGCATTCATGAAACTCGATTTGGCTGCCCAGCAACTTGCTTCTCTCGGCAACCCGATCCGGCTCAAGCTCTTTCGGGCTTTGGTGCGGGCGGGGCGTGATGGATGCCCATGCGGCGTGCTGCAAGAAAAACTGAAACTGCCGGCTTCGACCTTGTCGCATCACATCAAGCATCTGATGGATGCCGGATTGATCCGCCAGGAGCGCGAGGGAACGACGCTCTACTGTCAGGCCAACTATGCCGCCATGAATGCGCTCGTCGGCTATCTCGTTGACGAATGCTGCCAGGACCAGAAGTGCAAGACCAGTGAGGCGGCGGCCTGATCCGCCCCTTTTTTTGATCATATAATTCGAAAAATATGGAAATAGGAGACGCGCCCATGGATAGCATCGAGAGCCTGCCGGTCGCGATCATCGGCGCCGGACCGATCGGCCTTGCCGCGGCGGCACACTTGGTCGAGCGTGGCGAGCGGGTCGTGGTTTATGAGGCTGGCCCCACCGCCGGCGCAAACATCCGCGATTGGGGCCATGTCCGCGTCTTCACGACCTGGGAACAGAATGTCGACGCGGCGTCGCGCCGACTGCTGGAGCGTCATGGCTGGACGCTGCCGCCAGCCGACAAGCTGCCAACCGGCGCCGAGCTCTACGAGGAATATCTGAAGCCGCTCTCCGCCGTGCCGGAGCTTGCTGCGGCCATCAAGACCAATACCAAAGTCATCGCCATCTCCCGCGCGGGCCTCGACAAGGTGACGACCAAGGGACGGGACGTGAAGCCGTTTGAGCTCAGGCTCATCGGTGAAGGGGGCGCTCAGACGATCGCCTATGCGAAGGCAGTGATTGACGCCTCGGGAACCTGGCAGAACGCCAATCCGCTGGGATCGTCCGGCCTGCAGGCGCCGGGCGAGGCCCTGCATCCGGAGCAAATCGCCTACGGCATGCCCGATGTTCTTGGCGCCCGGCGCAAGCGCTATGCAAATCAGCGCGTTGCCGTCGTCGGCGGCGGCTATTCGGCCATCAATGTGCTGCTCGACCTGGTGCGGTTGGCGCAGGACGCACCAAAGACCCAGATCACCTGGGTTGTCCGCGGCACCAACATGGGCAAGATCTATGGCGGTGGGTCCGCCGATCAGCTCGAAGCGCGCGGTGCCCTGGGCATCATGCTGAAGCGGCTCGTCGACGACGGACGCGTGCAGCTTGTGACCGGCTTCTCGACCTCCGACGTCACGGATGATGGCAGCCACTTGCAGCTGGTCGGCACCACTGCGACTGGAACCATGACGCTACCCGCCGTCGACCAGATTATCGTCGCCACGGGACAGCGCCCCAATCTGGAGATGACGCGCGAATTGCGCCTGGAACTCGATCCCTGGCTCGAAGGGGTCAAGGCGCTGGGGCCGCTCATCGACCCAAATCTTCATTCCTGCGGGTCGGTGCCGCCGCATGGACATCGCGAGCTTTCGCATCCGGAGCGGGGTTTCTTCACGATTGGTGTCAAGAGCTACGGGCGGGCTCCGACCTTCCTGTTGCTCACGGGCTATGAACAAGCCCGTTCTGTCGCCGCAGCGATAGCCGGCGACTTGGAAGCAGCCGACAAAGTGGAACTCGTGCTGCCGGAAACGGGCATCTGCTCCACCGATTTCGAGCCTGAAGGGATCGGGTGCTGCGGTGGCCCGGCACCGATTGAGAGCAACGCCTGCTGTGTCGCGGACGATACCGCCAAGAAAGCGGGAAAGCAGGGTTGCGGCTGCGGCGCCGCTGCTTAAGCAGCCACTGCCTAAGCGACTGTGCCGGATTGCCAAACTGAATGAAGGGACGATCCTTGACGATCGTCCCTTCGCCTTTTTAGGGCAGCACGCGCGGAACGCGCCGGAGCATGCGGTAGTAGAGCGGCTTGTTGTCCGGGGTGGTCAGCGTCATCAGCAGATCACCGGGAAGGGCCTGCATGCCCAGCATCATGCCGGCATTGGTCACCGTGTAGAGCCGCCAGGTCTGCGTTCCCTGGGCTGACCAGCCGGTCACCGCAACGGGCGTAATCGACATCACGCCACCGGCCATGCGGTAGGTGTCGTACATCGGGTTCTGGGACCAGGCATCGGCCAGCACCTGATCATTGATGGGGACCTGGGGCGGTTCCGCGCGGGTCACCAGACCGATACGGCCGGTCCCGGTCTGGTCCATCGGGCTGATGATGAACCATTGCCAAGGGTTGCTGAAAGGCGATGTCGGACGCGTCGGCTGCACGAAATTCGGCGGCAACTGAACCAATTGCCAGGACCCAATGATTTCATTCGGCTGGGCGACGTTCATCCGGGCCGGCGCCACGGGGGCTGCCGGTGCCATGGGGACCACCGGCTGGACCGGCTGGCTTGCGCCGCCACCCCAGGGCGACAGGGCGCCCTCACAGCCGGAAAGCAAAGTGGCGCCCATCAAACCAGAGATGAGCAGGCCGCGCAATTTCATGGTCAATCTCCCCCGATCGCTGCCCGCCAGCCGGGCCCGGTCAGGGGGCAGTTTAGCCGCCCAATCACGGGCTGAGAAGCGCATAGCGACCGATTCGTGTGCGTTTCCCAGCTTCTATGGTTGGATCGCCACGGCATGATTTCGGCTGGGTGCCTCCGCCGGGCCGGCCAAAAGCGCCATAGACGGGGTGAACTGGTTCACAGAGGCCGAACGCGGAAAGGGCATATGGATGGTATTGGCCGGTTCCAGGCAATACGGCATCCTGAGTTTGCAGGGATCCTGGGAATCGCTCGGGCCGGCTGGGTATCAAGGAGATGAACATGGCGCTGACAAAACGCGAATTTCTGCTGTTGTTGCCGCAACTGGCCCTGCTTGCCGGCGTCGCGCCGCTGCGGGCGGCAATGGCGGCCGGTGGAGCCGGGACGATTACGCGCCTGGCCGGATCTGTGACGGTCCAGCGTGCCGGCTCTGAGGTTGCCGGCGCCGCCGGCATGGCAATAGAGGTCGACGATACCATTCGAAGCGGCCCCGGAAGCCGGGCCGAGGTGACCTTCACGGACGGGTCCGTCCTGACGATCGGTCCGGAGAGTGACGTGGCGATTTCCTTCTTTGCCCCCGAGGCCGCGGAATCGAACGCCGTCGTCGACCTCATCGCCGGTATCGCCCGGCTGACTGTCAACAAGGCAACTTCCTGGAGCAGTTTCGAGGTGCGGACGACGACGGCGGTCGCCTCCGTGCGCGGCACCGACTATCTGGTCGAATCTGTCCCCGGCAAGAGTGCCGTGTTCGTGGCCGAGGGGCGCGTCGCCGTATCAAGCCGGGCTGGATCCGGGACGGTCATTCTGCGCGAGGGACAGGGCGTCGACGTACCGGCCGAGAAGGCGCCGCTCGTCGTCAAGCGCTGGGGTCCCAAGCGTCGGGACGAGGCGCTTGCCCGAGTGACCTTCCCCTGAGCGGCACGGGCCGCCAGCGCGTGTCAGCCGCGACCAGCAAAAGGCCGAAGAGCGGCCGCCTGTCGCTTTCACTTGCCGTGATCTTGAGCCTTGTCGTGGCATGGCTGCATCTCGGCAATGATCCGAGGCTGGAACGCTTCGACGAGGGGCCGGCACTGGATTGGCGCTTCCAGCTGCGCGGTCCGCTGCCGTCGCCTAACGACATCGCAATTGTCGTCATCGATGACCGGTCGCTGGCGAAACTCGGCAGATGGCCGCTGCCGCGGGGAACGCTGGCGCAGATCGTCGACCATTTGCGGGCCGCCGGCGCGAAATCGATCGGCGTCGACATTCTCTTGTCCGAGCACGAGCCGGACGTGTCTGGGGATGGCGACCGGCGGCTTGCCGCGGCGATGGAGGCGCACGGCCGCGTCGTCCTCGCTGCCGCGATGCTGTTCAATGATGGGTCGCCGGCCGGGGCGCCGCCGTCCGATGCGTCGGCCATCGCCTTGGGCGGGGTCAAGAACCGGCAGCTCGATACGGGACGGTTGGTGAAAGCGGATGCAATTCTACAACCTTTGGCCATGTTCGAAAGCGTGGCCGGCGTCGGCCACGCCAACCAGCAATCGCTTGAGATCGGGCAGACCCGCGCGCAATACCCAGCCATCGGCTATCGCGAGTGGCTGGTGCCGTCGCTGCCGCTGCTTCTTGCCGCCGCGCAGTCGGATATTCCGGGCAATGCCGTTGGTTTCGACTTCGCGGGCCAATTGATCTTTGGCGCCCGGAAGATTCCCTTGGATGATCGCTTCGGCCTGGGCCTCAACTATCTCGGACAAAGCGGAACGATCCGGACCTATTCCGCCTTGGATCTGCTGGAAGACCGCATCCCCTCAGGCCTGCTGAATGGGCGCGCCGTGCTGGTCGGTGTCTCCGCAACCTCGCTCGGCGACAATTTCGTGACCCCCTTTGCACTGGATCTGCCGGGTGTCGAAGTGATCGCCACGGCCACCGCGAACTTTCTGCATGGTGATTATCTCATCCGCACACCTGAACAGCGGATGCTGGAGGCCGTCGCCATTCTGATCGTCGGCCTTGTCTCCTGGATTCTCGGTTTCAGGTTGCCTTGGCCGCGCTGGGGTCTTCTGGCCAGCCTTGCCCTGCTCGTCGGTTGGCTTGCGCTCGGGCAAGCGTACTTTATCTTCGGGCACCGCCTGATCGCGATCGCCGGCCCGTTGCTTGCCATCATCCTCGGTGCCGGGCTCGGCCTGCTGGCGCGCATGATGGTTGAGCGGAGGTTGCGTTCGGAAGCGGAATTGCACCGGACCAATCTGGCGCGATACGTGCCGCCGACCTTGGTCGATGCTCTGGCGGAGCGGGCGACGCCAAGTTTTGACGAGCGGGAGCAAATGGCGGCCGTCATGTTCATTGACCTGCAAGGCTTCACGCATGCCAGCGAGGACAGGTCACCGGCACGGACGGCGCAATTCCTGAAGGAGTTTCACAATCAGATCGAAGTCGTCGTCGCGACCCACCATGGAATCGTCACTCAATTCCTCGGTGACGGCGCCTTGATCCTGTGGGGCTTGCCGCAACCGCGTTCGGAAGATCCGGTTTCGGCGCTTGCATGCGCGCGTGATCTGCTTCTGACCCTGCGGCGCTGGCGCCCAGAAAGCCGCGCACGTATCGGCCTTCACTTTGGACCTGTGGCGATGGCGCGGCTCGGTGGACAAAACCAGGCTCAGCTGGCGGCTGCCGGTGACACAGTGAATGTCGCGAGCCGCCTGGAGGCTGCCGCCAAGACGATCGGTGCCATCCTGGTCGCATCGGAGGAACTGGTCGCCGCCGTCCGCGAAGCAGGGTGCGACGACCTGCTGGTGGGCTTTGTGCCGGCGCATGATCAGCCAGTACGCGGGCGCGATCGGACGATCAGCTACTGGTCAATGCCCGACTATGCTGATCTGTTGAACGATGGGTGAGGTTCGCAAGTCTTCCTGGTCGTACCGGCGGGCGTGGCCGCTCATCGCCATTGGCGCTGGCCTGCTGTGCTTTTTCCTGTTGGGTGGCGGGGAATGGCTCAGCCTGGACCTGCTGCGCGCCCGGCACCGCGACCTGGCAGCCTTCGTCGCGGATCATTATGCGTTGTCCGTGGCCGGGTTCATCCTGATCTACGTCGTGGTGGTGGCGCTTTCGATCCCCGGGGCCACCATCCTCACCTTGGCCGGCGGCTATCTATTTGGTGTAATTCCAGCGACATGCTACATCGTCGTGGGTGCGACGGCGGGTGCGACGATCGTCTTTCTCGCGGCGCGTTCCAGCCTTGGCGACCTGCTGCGGGCCAAGGCCGGGCCGTGGTTTGCCAAGCTGGCCGACGGTTTTCAACGGGATGCCTGGAGCTATATGCTAATCCTCAGACTGGTGCCGCTGTTCCCGTTCTTCGTCATCAATCTTGTGCCGGCTTTTCTTGGCGTCAGGTTGCGGATCTTCGTCTGGACCACGTTCATCGGCATCATTCCGGCAACACTCGTCTATGCGACGCTGGGCAGCGGACTTGGCCAGATCCTCGACAGCGATGCCGCCATCTCGACGGCCCTGTCGCCGACCATCATCGCAGCGCTCCTCGGATTGGCGGCGCTGTCGGCGGCACCACTCATTCTGCGGCGCATCAGGGGCCGGCAGCAATGACAGAGCGGGAAGCCCTGACGGCCGATATCTGCGTCATCGGCGGCGGATCAGGCGGATTGACCGTCGCTGCCGGAGCGGCACAACTTGGCGCCAGTGTGATCCTGATCGAAGCCGGGGAGATGGGCGGCGATTGCCTCAACCATGGCTGCATTCCCTCGAAGGCGTTGCTCGCCGCCGCGGACGTTGCCGCGACCATCCGGAATGGCAAGACCTTCGGGATCAGCAGCGGCGGGAAACCGAAGGTCAACCAGCGAAACTTGGCCAAGCATATCGCCGGGGTCATCGCGGCGATTGCGCCGCATGATTCCGTCGAGCGCTTTGAAGGGCTGGGGGTGCGCGTGATCCAGGCACGCGCCACTATCGATGGACCTGATACCGTCCTGGCCGACAATTACCAAATCAAAGCGAAGCGCTTCGTCATCGCGACAGGATCTCAGCCGGCGATTCCGCCCATACCGGGCCTTGATCAAGTTTCCTATCTGACGAACGAAACCATCTTCGGTCAAACCGAGGCAATGCCGCATCTGCTGATCATCGGTGGTGGGCCTATCGGGGTTGAATTGGCCCAGGAGCAAGCACGCCTCGGCGCAATAGTAACGATTGTCGAAATGGCCCAACTATTGTCCAAGGACGACCCGTTCCTGGTCGAACCCGTGCGCGCCGCCTTGCTGGCTGAAGGCATCGCTCTCCATGAAGGAACGAGCATTGTCCGGCTCGAGAAGACCGAGGACGGCGTTGATGCGCATCTCCTCCACAACAATGGCGAGACGGAGGTCATTTCCGTCAGCCACGTGTTCGTCGCCACCGGCCGCAATCCGAACACGCATGATCTTGGCCTCGACAAGGCCGGCATCGCGTGCGACGGCGCCGCGATCAAGGTGGATCGTCGGTTGCGCACCAGCAACAAGAAGGTTTTTGCGATCGGCGACTGTATCGGCGGCCCCGCCTTCACGCATGTCGCCGGCTATCATGGTGGAATCGTCCTGCGGAACATCCTGTTCAGGCTTTCGGCCAAGATGGACCCGGACATCGTGCCGTGGGTCACGTTCAGTGACCCGGAACTGGCCTATGTCGGGCTTACCGAGGCTGTGGCGCGGATGAGGTTCAAGGACGTGCGCACCGAGACGCTGGATTTTGCCGCCAATGACCGGGCGCAGACGGCCCGCCGCTGCGACGGGCGGATCAAGATCGTGTTGCGTGCCGGCGGGCAGATCCTGGGTGTCGGGATCGTGGGCCCCCATGCCGGCGAATTGCTGGCGCCTTGGTGCCTCGCCATCAGCCGCCGTCTCAAGCTTTCCGCCATGGCGAGCATCCTGCTGCCCTATCCGACGCTATCGGAGATATCGAAAAGGATTGCCGGCAAATATTACGAACCGCGCCTATTCAGTCCAGGTGTGCGGGCCCTGGTCCGGGGCCTGTTGAGGCTGCCATGAGCGGCGCAACAATCAAGCTCCCGGGTTTTGGTCGCGGCCTATCGGCTAGGATGCTGCTGCTCACCATCGTCTTCGTGCTGGTGAGCGAAGTCCTCATCTATGTGCCGACGATCGCGCGCTTCCGCCTCGATTGGCTAGAAGAAAAGCTCAACACGGCGCATCTTGCGATCCTGGCGCTGGAGGCGACGCCGGATTACATGATCGATCCGGAACTTGAGGTCCGCCTTCTCAATCATGTCGGCGCGCGGATCATTGCCCTTCGCTCCGGCGACGGCAAGAATCTGATCCTGCGCGGCTCGAGTCCATCCCTGCTGGTTGATTTTTCGGTCGATCTGAGCGGGCGCAGTTTTCTGCAGCTGATCGAGGATGGCATCGATACCTTGATGCAGACGCGGAACAGGGTCTTGCGCGTCAAAGGTTTCTCGCCCCGCGCCGCCGACATTGTCGTCGACGTGGTGCTGGACGAGGCGCCGCTGCGCCAGGAGATGATCTCCTATTCCTGGCGGGTGCTTGGATTCTCGGTCGTCATCTCGCTCATCACGGCGGCGATGCTCTTCGGCGTTCTGCAGTGGCTGGTCATCCGCCCGATGCGGCGCCTGACGCGCGGCATGGTCGACTTCCGGCAAGACCCCGAGGAGCAAAGCAGCGATTTCGGCGCCACCAGCCGCGGCGATGAAATCGGCCTCGCTGAGCGCGAGTTTGCGGAGATGCAGGACAAGGTCCGCCAGGCCCTGCAGCAGCGCGCACGATTGGCCGCACTGGGTACGGCCGTGACGAAGATCAACCATGATCTGCGCGGAATCCTGGCAACGGCGAGGCTCATCACGGACCGTCTGGCTGAGAGCGACAATCCGGAAGTCCGCAAGGCCGCGCCGGCATTGTTGCGCTCGCTTGATCGCGCGGTCGACCTCTGTTCCGACACGCTTAACTTCACCCGTGAGGGACCACCCAAGCCGGAGTTCGAGATTTTTTCAGCATCCGAACTGGTGGACGAGGTGGGGGAAAGCCTCAGCAAGCTGCTCGCGGGTGGGAAGCGCTGGGGCAACGACTTGCCACCTGACCTCAAGGTCCGCGCCGATCGCGGGCAATTCTATCGCATCCTGCGGAACCTGGGGGAAAACGCCCTCCAGATGGGGGCGGGAATTGTGCGCTTGGATGGAGCGGAGAGGGAAAGCGGTATCGAGATCACAATCACCGATGACGGGCCGGGCCTGTCGCCAAAGGCGCTGGAGAATCTCTTTGTGCCGTTCAAAGGCTCTGCCCGTTCCGGCGGCACGGGGCTTGGATTGGCGATCGCGCGCGAGCTGATGCGCGGTCAGGGCGGCGATCTGCGCCTGGAACGCAGCGACGGCACAGGCGCCGTCTTCGTCTTGACCCTTCCCGCCAATGCCGCATCAGCACATTAAAATCAGGTGTCGATCGATCGATACTGCTTGAAGGGAACTTACCGGGGATATTGTGATGAAAGCCGAAATCGAACGCAGCCTGTTCATGGCCATCCTGGCCTTGTTTGCCGTCCTGGCGCTTTTTGTCGCCGCGCGCAGCGGCCATGGCGCACCATATTGGGTGCGCTGGTCTTCAGCGCGGTTTGCGTCGGCGGGCTTTTCTATTCGATCGCGAAGGTCAAAGCCTTCAAATAGGCGCTTTCCGGCAGGCCGGGATGGACCGGATGATCGGGTGCGGCGCCGGTGTGATAGAGCATCCGTGCCGTTCGGCCGCTTTCCTGGATACCCCGTGCCGCCTGCTTGATCAGTTCATCCGCCGGCATGTTGTGCGAACACGAGCACAGCATCAGGATGCCGTCCGGCGCCACGCAGGTGGCGGCCAGGCGTGCTAGCTTGCGGTAGGCGCGGGCGCCCTGGTGGAAGTCCTTGCGTGACTTGACGAAGGCGGGCGGGTCGGCGACGACGATATCGAAGCGTTCCCCGCTCTGGGCAATCTCCGGCAGCACGTCGAAGGCGTCACCCAGGCGGGCCTCGAAACGATCGGCCACATGGTTGAGTTCGGCTGCCTGGCGGGCGAACTCGAGAGCCGGCGCGCTGCGGTCGAGGGCAAGTACCCCTTTGGCGCCGGCCTTCAGGGCCTGATTGCCGAAACCGCTCATGTAGCAATAGGCGTCGAGAACGCGCGCTCCCTTGGCGAGGCGCGCAATGAGGGCACGGTTGTCGCGCTGGTCGAAGAACCAGCCAGTCTTTTGCCCGGCACGCGGGTCGCAGCGGAAGCTCGCGCCGTTCTCGATGACTTCGACCGGTCCGGTGAGGTCGCCCTTCCAGAGCTTGTTCACGGGGGCCAGCCCTTCCAGCTCACGCGCCGGTCCATCGCCCCGCACCAGGATCACGCGGGGAGACAGCAGGGCGTCGATCGCGGCGGCAAGGTTGTCGATCTCGGCATCCATGCCGGCGCTCGAGACATCAATCACGATGACATCGCCATAGCGGTCGATGACGCAACCCGGCAACCCGTCGGCTTCGGCGTGGGCCAGGCGGTAATGCGGCGATCCGATCAGCCGTTCGCGCAGCTTCAGCGCCTTATCGAGGCGCCGCTGCCAGAATGAAGTGTCGATTGCCGCTTCGGCGTTGCGGGTGATGATGCGGCCGCTGATCAGTGATTTCGAATTGAAGAAGGCGATGCCGATGGGCCGACCATCCGCCTGGCGGAGCGTCACGAGGCTCCCCGGCTTGATCGACTTGAGGTCGGGACTGGCCTGCAATTCGTTGGAATAGACCCAAGGGTGCCCGCCGAGGACACGCCGTTCCTCGCCCGATTTCAGATGGATCGTGGGCCTTTTGGTCATGCCAATATTCCTGCTGTCTCAGATCGCCGCCGGCAATCAGCGGCAGCTATCAGCTTTGCCCGTCCGGGGCAACCCCTTAGCACGGGTGGCAAACTGCGTTGATACCGGCCAAGTGCCCGTTATTGCTGGAAATCACGCCAAAGTGGGCACTCTAGCGGCCCCGCCTGCGCCGTGTGGACAGCTCCCCAAGGTGCCGGTCTGCTGGCGTCAGCTGCGGAGGCCTCGCAGGCGTTCCGAGCGCCGGCGCAGCATTTCGACCGTGATCAGCATGATGGCGGCGGCGAAGACCAGCATGGTCGCCGCGGCTGTGATGGTCGGGCTGATCTGCTCGCGGATGCCGCTGAACATCTGCTTGGGCAGCGTGCGCTGGTCAGGGCTGGCGATGAAGAGCACCACCACCACTTCGTCGAAGGAAGTGACGAAGGCGAAGAGGGCGCCGGAAATCATGCCGGGCAAGATGAGCGGGAAGGTCACCTTGCGGAACACTGTCAGGGGCGAAGCACCAAGGCTCGCCCCCGCGCGGATGAGCGACTGGTCGAAGCCGGTGAGGGTTGCCGTCACCGTGATGACGACGAACGGTGTCGCCAGTGCCGTGTGAGCTAGGATGATGCCGAAATAGGTGTTGTTGAGGCCGAGATTGGCGAAGAAGAAATACATGCCAACGGCGGTGATGACGACGGGCACGATCATCGGTGAAATGAGGAAGGCCATCACGGCGGCGCGATAGGGAAAGTTCGCACGGCTGAGGCCGAGGGCCGCAAGCGTGCCAAGGAGCATCGACAGCGTGGTCGACGCAAGCCCAATCACGACGCTGGCTTTGAGCGCGTTGAGCCAGCGCGGATCCTGGAAGAAATCCGCGTACCATTTCATCGAGAGGCCGGGCATCGGGTAGGTGAAGTAGGGCTCCGCGTTGAACGAGAGCGGCATGATCACCAGGATCGGCGCGATCAGGAACAACAGGACCAACGCGCAGATCAAGACCAGGGCCGCGCGCCAGACACGCTCGATGGGGGATGCATAGGGAGGCAGGCTGAACATGGGCGTTATCCGAGCTTCATCTTGTCGATGCCGACAAGCTTGTTATAGAGCGCATAGAGAATGAGGGTCGCGGCGAGCAGGATCGCCCCCAGCGCGGAAGCCTGGCCCCAGTTGAGTTCGCGGTTGGTGTAGAGAGCCACGAAATAGCTGATCATCTGGTCGGTCGGCCCACCCACGAGCGCCGGCGTGATGTAGTAGCCGAGGCACAGGATGAAGGTCAGCAGGCAACCGGCGGCGATGCCCGGCATCGTCTGCGGGAAATAGATCTGCCAGAAAGCGCTGAACGGACCAGCACCGAGCGAGCGTGCTGCGCGCACATAATTGGGCGAGATCGTCTTCATCACGCTGTAGATCGGCAGCAAGGTGAAGGGAAGCTGGATGTGGGTCATGGCAACGATCGTGCCGAAGCGGCTGAAGATGAGCTGCAGGCGCTCATCAGTAAGACCAAGAAATAGCAGCAGGTCGTTGACGGGGCCCTCCGTCTGCAGCAGCACGACCCAGGCCGTGGTCCGGACCAGGAGCGAGGTCCAGAAGGGCAGCAGCACAAGGATCATCAGCAGGTTGCTGTGGCGTGGCGGCAGCGTGGCAAGTATGTATGCCAGTGGAAAACCCAAGATCAGTGTAGCAAGAGTGACACCCGCACTAATCCCGAGAGTGCGAACAAAAACATCAACGAATAGTCGCTGATCCGGGGCGACTTGTACAATTTCGTCTGCGGGGTTCCATTGAAGATCAATGGCCTTCAACAGATAGAAGGTAGTCTTACGATGACTTGTTCGTTCGATTACCTTCCAGGTTTCGGTTTTACCCCAAATCGCATCAAGCTTTACGAAGGCTTCCTTGTACGGAGCGGCAGTCATCTTCTCGGCAGCTCGGCCGGCTTGCAGCATCTTGCTGCGTGCTCCGGGAAGTTCGTAATTAAGGCGTTTTCCTAGCAGTCCAGTTGTTTTTGATTTTTGAGCGGCGCGCAAGTCCTCGGCAAAGGCGGCATAAACTGGCTCACCAGGCAGATCTTTGCCATCCCATTCTCTGAGAGCTGCAGTGGTCAACGGCATATTTGCCGCGATTTCCGGATTGTCAAATGCACGCGTGAGCAGGATGGCAATTGGCACTACGAAAGCCAAAAGAATGAAGATGAATAGCGGCAAGACCAAGCCTAGGGCGCGCAGGCGCTGCATGCGCTCGGCACGGCGCAGCCGGGATTTCAATGTGGCTCGGTCTTCGGAAACAGTGATGACGCTCATCTCGCCTGTCGTCGCTTTTCTTATTGGTTCATGGTCGAGCTACGGGAAATGACACTGGCGGGAAGCATGCTTCCCGCCAGTTCGCTCATTCGAGGCTGTTACTGCGCCAGCCAGGTGTTAAAGCGGGCGCGCAGTTCTTCGCCATTGTCACCCCAGAACTGGGCATTGAATGGGAAGGCAGCTTTCAGGTTGTCCGGGTGCGTCGGCAACGACTTGGCGAGTTCCGGATCTACCAGCGCCATCGCGTCAAGATTGGTGGGGCCATAAGGAATCACGGGTGCCAACGCTGATTGCACTTCGGCGGAGCTGGCAAAAGCGAGGAACTCGTATGACTTGTCAAGGTTCGGCGTGCCTTTCGGAATCGCCCACATGTCGAGGTCGGGCGCTTCGGCATCCCAAACGATTTGGAAGGACTTGCCTTCCTTGATCGCTGTGGCAATACGGCCGTTCCACGCTGAGGTCATGACAACTTCACCGTCGGCGAGGAGCTGAGGCGGAACAGCGCCAGCTTCCCACCAAACAACATCTTTCTTGATAGTGTCGAGCTTCTTGAACGCTCGATCAACGCCTTCCGGCGTGCCCAGTACCGTATAGACCTCGTTCCGGTCGACACCATCGGCGATGAGGGCCCATTCAAGGTTGACCATCGGGTTCTTCTGCAGGGCCCGCTTACCCGGGAACTTCTGCGTATCGAAAAGATCCCCAATAGTCGTGGGGCCATCTTTCAGCTTGGACTTGTCATAGGCGAAGACGGTGGCGTAGACGTCGCTGCCGATGGCGCAATCAAGGGCTGCACCGGGGAGAATTTTTGCTTTGTCGAGGATTTTGGAATAGTCCAGGTTCTCAAGCACGCCGTCGTCGCAGCCTTGCAGCGCTGTGGCTTGGTCGACACTGATGACATCCCAGCTGATCGTCCCGCTCTCGACCATAGCTTTGATCTTGGCGACTTCGCCGTTATATTCTTCTTCCTTCACCGCAGTTCCGGTCTTGGAAGTGAACGGCACGAAGATGGTGTCGTGCTGGGCCTTCTGATAGGCGCCGCCCCAGGAGACGACGGTGATGCCGTCCGCCGCGTAGGCGGCGGTCGCAATGGCGCCGGCCGCGGCGACCGCAGCGACGAAGCCAGTGGTCAACAGTTTCTTCTTCATGATCGATGAACCCCTTCCCTGTTATCCAGGCAAGCCGGGTTGGCGCGCCTGGATTTGCTTGAGCCTGCTGCTCCGCTTAACCGGGTCCCGGCCGGAGCAGCGTAGAGCTCGGGCCCGGTAGCCAAAATGATGACGGCCGCACGCGGCGGCCGTCCAAACACATTCCCGTTAGAATGCGTCGAGCGCGCGGCAATCTTCCGGCTTCCACCCGACCTGGACCTTCTGGCCCGGGGTGAGGCTTGGAACACCTTCGGCGTTTGCCACTTTGATGATGAAGTTGGAATTGCCGAGAACCGAAACGCGGCAGCGCGTATGATCGCCGAGATAGATCAGTTCCTGAACCTCGGCATCGAAGGTGTTCGGATAGGCGCCGGCTGCCGGGTTGATGCGGACCCGCTCGGGCCGCAGCGACAGGGTGGTCGGCGAGCCGACGCTCTGCACGCGGATCGGAACCGCGTTGACGATGCCGAAATTGGCGATCTCGACGCCGCAGGCTTGGCCGTTGACCGAGGCGATCTTGCCGTTGAGGCGGTTGTTCTCGCCGATGAACTGGGCGACGAAGGAATTCTCCGGCCGCTCGTAGAGATCGCTCGGCTGCGCCAATTGCTGAATGATGCCGTCATTGAAGACCGCGACGCGGTCCGACATCGTCAGGGCTTCCGACTGGTCGTGGGTCACATAGACGACGGTGACGCCCAGGCGTTCGTGGATGTGCTTGATCTCGATCTGCATGTGCTCGCGCAACTGCTTGTCGAGGGCGCCGAGCGGTTCGTCCATCAGCACCAGCTTGGGATCGAACACCAGCGCGCGGGCCAGGGCCACGCGCTGCTGCTGAC